>CAYUCZ010000017.1:0-60463 GCA_964443505.1 uncultured Porphyrobacter sp.
CCCCGCGCTTGGAACGCGCAACACCGGCAATGCCAGAACGTTCGTGTGCCGGCAGGAACTTGGCGTAGGTCCAGCCCATGTTTTCCTGTCCGACAAGGTTTTCAACCGGCACGCGCACATCCGTGAGCCAGGTCTCGTTCACCTCATACCCGCCATCAATCAGCTTGATCGGCTTCACCTCAACACCCGGCGTCTTCATATCAACAAGGATGAAGCTGATGCCTTCCTGCGGCTTGGCTGCATCTGGATCGGTGCGGCACAGGAAGAAGCCCCAATCCGCATGTTGAGCCAAAGTGGTCCAGGTCTTCTGGCCGTTGATGACATAATGGTCGCCATCGCGCACAGCCGTGGTCTTGAGCGATGCAAGGTCGCTGCCAGCGCCCGGCTCTGAATAGCCCTGGCACCACCATTGCTCACCGCTCAGGATGCCGGGCAGATGCTGCTGCTTTTGCGCGTCATTGCCGAAAGTGTAGATCACCGGGCCGACCATCGAAACGCCAAAGGGGAGCGGCATGAAGGTGCCCACGCGGGCGTTTTCTTCAGACCAGATATAACGCTGTGTCGCATCCCAGCCGGTGCCGCCATATTCGACCGGCCACGCAGGCGCGGACCAGCCCTTTTTGCCAAGGATCTTGTGCCACGCGGTCATGTCTTCAGGCGACATGTCTTCGCGATTGCCCATACCTTCCAGATGCTTGGGATGGTTCTCTTCGATAAAGGCCCGCACCTCTGCGCGGAAGGCGACTTCTTCGGGGGTGAATTCCAGGTTCATCGGGTGCTCTCTCTTTTCTAATTTCTGCGGTCTATCTGCCACGAGCTACGCGCGTCTTAAAGGATAAGTTTCGTTTTTGAACCCGATTTGGGAGTTAAAATGCGCCAAAGCAGCACCTTACGTAACGGAAGGTCTGGCGCTGGAAGTGCCGCCTTTGCTTGGCCGATATTGTTCATCGCGTGATCGCGCATTAGGACCGCGCGCAAAACGCACAGGAAGGATGCACAAGGCAATGCAATTCACAGCCGAACATGACGCTCTCAAGGCCTCGCTTGAGGTGTTCATCGAGCGCGAGATCAACCCCCATGTCGATCAATGGGAAGAAGACGGCATCTTTCCGGCCAAGGACTTGTTCAAGAAGATGGGCGATGCCGGGTTTCTGGGCATCAATATGCCAACCGAATTTGGCGGGGCAGGACTGGATTATTCCTATGGCCTCGTATTCGCTGAAACGATCGGGACAATCAATTGCGGATCGCTGCCAATGGCAATCGGGGTCCAGACCGACATGGCCACCCCTGCCCTTGCCCGGTTCGGCAATGACGAGGTGCGGCGCAACTTCCTTGCCCCATCGATCGCAGGCGATTTCGTCGCCTGTCTTGGCGTGTCCGAACCCAGCGCCGGATCAGACGTGTCCGGCATCCGCACCAGCGCACGCAAGGATGGCGATGATTACATCATCAACGGTACCAAGATGTGGACCACCAATGGCACACAGGCCGATTGGATGTGCTTGCTTGCTAACACGCAAGGCGGCGCGCCCCCGCATCACGACAAGACCCTGATCTGTGTGCCGATGGACACGCCCGGCATCACCACCGCCCCGCGTTTCAAGAAGCTGGGGATGCATTCCTCTGACACCACACAGGTCTTCTTCGAAGATGTGCGCGTGCCGCAAGCCAACCGGATTGGCGAAGAGGGCAAGGGCTTTGCCTATCAGATGGCGCAGTTTCAGATTGAGCGGTTATGGGCAGGCGCTGCCGGATTGCGCAGCATGGAAAACCTGATCCAGGCGACCCGCGAATATGCCGGCAATCGCAAGCTGTTCGGGCAGAGCGTGCTCGACTTCCAATCGGTCGCCTTCCGTCTTGCCGAGCTTGAAACCGAAGTTGAGCTGCTGCGCAGCCTCACTTACCGCGCCGCCGAACTGCACATTGCCGGTGAGGATGTCACGCGGCTTGCAACCATGGTCAAGCTCAAGGCCGGTCGCCTCAGCCGTGAGGTATCGGACGGCTGCCTGCAATATTGGGGCGGCATGGGATATATGTGGGATTCGCCGGTTGCGCGCGCCTATCGCGATTCTCGCTTGGGTTCGATCGGCGGCGGTGCCGATGAAGTGATGCTGCAAATCCTGTCGCGTCAGGCCCGCTAACCTCAGGCCCGCTAACCTCATGCGAATTGCTAAAGCGGGGCGCTGATCCGCGGCCACAAGGATGGCTGTGCATCTGACAGGACATTGTTGCCCAACCGGATCGCCCATTCGGTTTCCGACCCGAACTCGTCCTGCCATTGCCACAGGCGGCGGGTGAAACGGCCAAGCGAATATTCATACGTAAAGCCCATCGCGCCATGCGCCTGATGCGCGCCTGCCGCGACCCGCGCGGCTGCCTGCCCGCAGCGGATCTTGGCAATCGCGATCTCGTCCATCACCGCCCCGCCGCAATCCGGATCAGCGGCCAGAGCATCGCTCGCCAGTTCAACCGCAGCGATGGATGCGGCGGTTTCACACGCAATGTCCGAAAGGTGGTGCTGGATCGCCTGAAACTTTGACAATGGCCGGCCAAACTGCTCGCGCTCGCTCGTGTAATGGAGCGTGATATCAAGCACGGCCTGCATCGCGCCTGCCATCTTGGCCGCGCGGACAAGCGCGCCCAGCGCATTGAGCGCCTTGCCGGTCAGCCAATTGGGCGCGCTGACCTCTACAATCGCGCTGTCGGCTGAACGGGTCCGATAGGCCGCCCCATCCTCTGCACCCGGTGCTGGCTCAAGATCCAGCTGATCGGCAGGTTCGAGCCGCAGATTGCCGTCCTTCAGCACCAGCACCGCATCAAGCTGAGCTCCATGCGCAATCGGCGCGCCTTCGTCGAACGGATCGGCAAGGCCCATCTTCAGCTGCGGCGGCTCAATCCCGCAGGCAGACAACAGCCCTGCCGCCAGAACCGTATCAGCCAGCGGCGCGGCAAGCGCATGGCGAGCACCAAGCATGGCCAGCACGCAGCCATCGGCGAGCGAGCCGCCAAAACCGCCATGCTCCTCGCTTGCGCACAGCATGGTGTAGCCGTTGTCCGCTATCGTCGCCCACAAGGCCTGCGCTTCATCGCCTGCGCTTTGTGCGTGATCGATCTTTTCAAGCGGGGCATCGGCAAAAATGCGCTCCAGCCCCTCGCAGATCATCGCGAGATCATCACGGTCCATTCCGCCAGTCATCAGCGCATCCCCATTTCGCGCGCAATAATGCCGCGCAGGATTTCGGTCGTGCCGCCGCGCAGCGTGTTGGACGGCAGGTGCAACACGGCATCGCGCAGCAGCTTGCTCAACCCTTCGGGCCACTCGGACTGGGCAATGCCCGACAGCACCGATCGCAGCCGCGCAACGATGTCGTTTTCCAGGCGGTTGCCCATTTCCTTGACCACCGAGGCCAGAACCGCTGGCGATTCCCCGCGTTCAAGCAATTCAGCAACGCCCAGCGACATCCGCCGCAGCACGCGCAGATTGGCAAGGATTGATCCGACCTCGCCTGCGCGGCGATCATCGGCATGGCGCGCAATCATCGGCAGCGCCTGCTCCAGCACGATCAGCGAAGTGAGGAACCGCTCTGGCCCGGACCGTTCCAGCGCCAGCTCGCCCATGCATTGGGCCCAGCCATCGCCTTCCACCCCAAGCAGAGCGTCATGCGGCAGCTCGACATCTTCAAACAAGGTCTCGTTGAAATGCGGGGTTCCGCCAAGATCGCGGATGCCGGTGATCTCGACGCCGGGAAGC
The DNA here is from genome assembly GCA_964443505.1 of uncultured Porphyrobacter sp. Lineage (GTDB taxonomy): Bacteria > Pseudomonadota > Alphaproteobacteria > Sphingomonadales > Sphingomonadaceae > Erythrobacter. The sequence goes on from CAYUCZ010000017.1 coordinate 3,755, forward strand.
GAGAGATCGACGAGGAATTGCGACAATCCAACCTGCCGGTTGCGGCCTTCAGCAGGAGACGTGCGGGCGAGCACGATCATGTAATGCGCCATATGCGCGCCTGTGGACCAGATCTTGCGGCCTGACAGCACCCAGCCATTATCGGTCCGCCGGGCGGCGGTCTTGATCGCGGCAAGATCGGATCCGGCTTGCGGCTCGCTCATCCCGATTGCGGTGAAACATTCACCCGCGGCGATCCTGGGCAGGATGTCGCGTTTTTGCTCTTCAGTGCCAAAACGCAGGATGTGGCTGCCGGTCTGGCGGTCACCGACCCAGTGCGCAGCCACCGGCGCGCCTGCCGCCAGCAATTCCTCTGTCACCACAAATCGGTGCGCGAAGGGGCGCTCGCTTCCCCCATATTCCTTGGGCCAGGTCATCCCCAGCCAGCCGCGTTGGCCAAGCTTTTTGCTGAATTCGGGATCGGCGGCAGACACCCAGCAATCGGCCTGGGGAGTGTATCCTCCCGAAGCGCGCTCTTGAGCGAGGAATTCTCGCACTTCGGATCGCAATGTCTCGGCTTGTGCATCAAATGCGAGGCGCGGAAACGTGAACATGGCGCCGGGTTAGGTGCCAAAGCGCCCTCCGTCCAGAGCTTGGACAGATCGAGCGAGCAGGCACAGCACAAATCACACCTGCGATAGGGCGGTTTGGACACGCGGAACCTGTTGGAATTGCTGGACTTAAAAACGACCAAAGGGCCCACCAATCCGATTCGAACACAGAATAGGACAGAAAAGACAAAAGCGGACCCAGCTCAATGTTAGTCGTGTTTATACAAATGAACCCATTTCTGTACTTAGAGTTGCGCGAACAATTTCATACAAAGACCTATTCAATTCATCCCTTCTATGCGTCGAAATGACGGATACGTGATAGAAATAGGCCGCTTACTAGTATAGATTTTCAATCCTTCCCTTCGAGTCGCACCTTGTGGGTTTAACACCGCCACAATTGGGAGAGGGGTCACAGATGGAAGGTGGAATCGTCTGTCAAAGTCAGGCCCAGCGCGATGCGCTGGCGCGGCTTGAACAGGTTGCACACAGCGATGCCGAAATCCTGATTTACGGGCCAACCGGCGTTGGCAAGGAGCTGTTTGCCAAGCACGCGCATCAGCACAGCCGCCGCGCTGACCGCGCCTTTGTCGCGGTCAATTGCGCAAACCTATCACCCGACATGCTCGAGAATGAGATTTTCGGCCATGCCAAGGGCGCTTTCACTGGCGCCTCGGCCCCTGCTGGCGGGCTTGCCGATGCGGCTGATGGCGGCACGCTGTTTCTGGATGAGGTCGATGCCCTTCCCCTTGCCTGTCAGGCGAAGATCCTGCGTTTTGCCGAACAGAAGGAATACCGGAGGCTGGGCGAAAATTTCATCCGCAACGCCGACATTCGCCTGATCGCGGCAAGCAACGCCAATCTCGAAACCATGGTAACCAAAGGCGATTTTCGACAGGACCTGTATTACCGGCTGCGGGTCGCACCGATTTCGATCGCCCCACTGGCTCAGCGGCGCGAGGACATTCCCGCCCTGATCGAGACCTTCACCGATCAATACGCGCAGGAAAATGGCGGCGAACCGATCAGCCTGAGCGGCCCCGTTCGCGAGGTGCTGCTCGACTATCATTGGCCGGGCAATGTGCGCGAGCTTCAGAACACGATCCGCTATTTAAGCTGCCTTCGTGCAGGCCGCCCGATTGTGCCGGACGATCTCCCCCCGATGCAGCCACCCACGCCGCAGGCATTGGCTGAGCCTGCCGCACCGAGTGGCGCGGTTTCGGCAGAGGATGAAGACGTCTTGGAGGACCTCAGCGAACTGCCGATGGGCGATGCAAAATCAACCGTCGTCGAAGCGTTCGAGCGTGACTATCTCGACCGCGCGCTGACCAAGAGCAACGGCAACGTCGCCGAAGCCGCGCGCCGATCAGGCAAGAACCGCCGCACAATCTTCCAGCTGCTGCAAAAATACGGCCTGTCAGCCGGGAATTATCGCTGGCGGGAGTGAGTCGGCCATCTCTACGGTCGCCCCCAAATGGTAAATCCACCCACGTGATAAATCACATGATCGCCATTGCGTTTGACAAGGTTCATGCGTCCGGTGAGCTCGTTGTGGTGCCATGTGAAGTGTCTAGGTGACCGACGAAGATGGCCGCCGGCGATTGGGCGTATGTGCTGGATATCAGCAAGCGCTTCAGGTGTGAGACGCATCTCGTAAGCCAATAGAGGGTTGGCAGCGATGTCGCCTGCCAGGATCTCATTTGCGGCCTGGAAATGATCGTCGCGACTGCCGTTAAGAACCTGGTTGGGAGGCAGGTTCACATCTGCGTGCGACCGAGGGCGCAAGAAGCCTTCAGGCGAAAATTCAGATACGGTACCGGTCCGGTTGATATAGGTCGATCCGGAAGGACCTCCGATTGGTTGCGCGCCGGATCGAAGCATCTGATTGGGATTCGACAGTGAAGGCTGCGTTATGTTGACGGTACGCCCTGTCAGACTACTCGTCTGAGGAACGCTGCCAGCGGGAAAACTGACGACCGGAGCATCACCCAATGCACCCGTATAAGTGGTCGAACTTCCGGTTGGAGACACGACTGTTGCGGAATACGGAGTGCCGTCTGGGTTCTGGAGTGAACGATGAGTCCGGTCAGGCGCACGGACACGGCCAACTCGATTCTGCGACTGGAGCACCCATTTATTGGTATCTGCATTGTGCCCGCGCAGACTTCTTTGAAGTCGCGAATTGCCTCTGCCCGTCCGAGGGCCTTGAAGCCTTTGTACGAGAGCGCTCGGCTTCGATTGATACCGTCCAACTACCACGCCAGATCTGGCGCTGTTGCCAGAACCAACTCGAACGGTTGATCCAAGCCCTTTTCCATGCCCGATGTCGGTGACGTCACTTCCGCCGTGCCATTCGACCTCTCCATTTGCCAAAAGTATCCAAGGATTTACCAACCCGTAGATACGGAACCAACGGCCCCGCCGCCGCAGCTTGAACCGGCGGAAGCGGAACCGGCGGCCGAGATTTGTGCCCAGTTGCCGCAAGTTACGCGAACCGCGCCCGATCGCTCTTCTCGATCCGCGCACGACAGTCGTCGCCCCGCGCCGGATGAAGCGCGGCGTGCGGCGCACGACCGCTCTGCTGGTCGCCTGGAACGCGCGTGAGCCGCGGCGGACACCTCTGGCAAAGGCACGCCGCGAAGACGCGGTTGCCCTTCGCACAGCGCGCGAGCTTGCCCTTACGGCGGTTGCCACAGCGCCCTTGGATGCCTTCATCGCGCCCGCTACGGCCCGGAAGGCACCGGCGGTGATGTAAGTCAGGATCGCCATGATGAGCTCAACGAGGCCAACTGCCACAAATCGGGCAAAGCCCTTGGCCCCGCCGATGATGTCGCCGCCCCAGCTCTTGCTGAGCCAATTGCCGACATGCTCTGCGATCGCATAAAGCGCGACACCGGCCATCACGACCATGAGAACAGGGGTGATATAGCCGACAATGGTGCCTAGACCTGCGAGCACTGCGCCGCCGGTCGCCACCGATGCCGCAATAACGCCCGCAATGATAGCGAGCAGGGCGACGATGCCGGCAAGGACATAGCCCCAATTGTCTGCAAACCATCTGCGGATGCCGCTCCACATCTTGCCAAGCATGAAGCGCCCCCGCTGCGCGGCAGTGAGCGGGCCAAACTTGGCCGCAATCGGCACCTCTGGCGCCGGGCCCGATGGTTTCTGCGTGTTGTCGGCCTCGTCTGCGGAATCGTCGCGGTCTATCGCTTCCTGAAGCCTGCGTTCGATCACATCGGGATCGGTGGGCCATTCGCGCGGGCCGGGCTCCGCACCCTCTTCGCCCGCAGGTGCTGACGCCATGTCTGCGCCGCCGCCACCGGCTCCCATTTCTGCAGGGCCTGCCTCAAGAGCAGGTCCCGCGCTTTCTTCGTCCCAACCGGCGAGAGTGTTTTCAGGCGCATTGTTTTCGCCAAACTCAACCTCGTCGCGGCCGCCCCAGTCGATCGATGCCAAAAGCTCATCGCTCAAGTCGATACCGGCGACCGGATCGACTTCGATCTGGTTGGGATCAACCGGCTGGATGTTCTCCGATTCCGGCCCGAGATTGGTCGGCATCGGCCCAAGATCGGCTTCAGCTGCGGCATCATCGCTGGTCATGCTCATGTCGAGACCCGATGCAGCCGCTCGCGCTGCCTCAGCCTGTGCGCGGATTGGTGCCGCCTCGCTTTCGGTAAGCTCAAAGGGCAATGGCTGGCTGAGGTCAGCGCCGAGCAGTTCTTCCTGCACCTGTCCCGGAAACTCACCCGGCGAATAGGTTGTCGCGAGGCCTATCCGGTAGAGGCCGCGTCCGATCTCAATGAGGCCAACCACCAGAAACTCGGCGACAGACAGCAGCGCGTTGTAGAACGCTTCGTAGATATCGAGGATCGCGATCAACGCTTTGCCCAACAGGTCGAGCAGCGCGTTGACGCGTTCGCGCAGCCATTCAGCGGCCCGATTGACAGCATCCTCAGCCGCAGCGACGCCGCGCCGGATGCGCGCTTTCGCGCGGTCGCGCGCTTCGGGATAGGCGGCAAGGAACACATCGCAGGCAAATTCCAGCGCGGCACCGGCCTTGCGGATCAACCCAACCACCGCGCGCCGGCCAAACTCAATCGCTCTCGCTGCGAGCTTCTTTGCCCCCTCAATGGCTTTCTTCACAAACTTGCGAAGTCCATCGAACAGCCTTTTGAGGCCGCGCTTCAGATCAGCAAAGCGATCCTTGACCCAGCTTATTGCGCGGTCGAACCAGCCGTCCGATTCCTGTCTTTGCCGTTCAGCCTCTGCACGGCGGGTGTCCGCTTCGCCTTCGACCCTGACGCGTTCAGCTTCGGATGATCGTTCGGCTTCGTTGAAGTGGCCGTCCACCTCGGTGCGGGTTTCGTTGACGCGGTTGTCGACATCAGTGCGAAGCTGGCCGCGAACGCGGGTATTCTCATTGGTATAGACGGTGCGCGCATTGTCGATCTCTGTGCCCCACACATCCCTTGCGGCGCTAACCTCGCCATGCGCGACATTGCGCGATTCGATCTGCTGGCGGGCGGCTTCGCCTTCTGCCTCGGCAATTTCCCGATCGGTTGCTGCCCGCTCGCGCGCTTCGCCGTCGCGCCGCCGGGTGGCAGCGGCGGAATGATCGGCCGCCGCACGCGCCATTTCGCGGTCCCAATTGGGAGCAGCGCCCTGATCCATTCCGCGCCTGAGATCAGGCGAAAGCTCTGCCATAGGGTCAGCAGGTTCCTGCGGGATGCGGGTCTCACCCACAGACATGCGCGCAGCGAGTATCTCGTCTGGAAGCGTGGGGTAGATATCATCGACCCCTTCATCTTCCTGCATCCCTTCGCGGGCACGCGCGGTCTCGGCATCGATCGCGACCTGATTTTCGCTGACCTGCGTATCATAGCGCCCAGGGTCCGCATCAGCCGTGAGCTCGACATCGGGTCTCGGCCCACCATTGGTCACGATCGAACGATCGCTTGTCGGTAAGCTGTTCAGGCGCTCGCGATACGCGCGGATCCGTTCGGTAAAGCCGGTCGGAACATCGCGCACGAGCGCTTCGGCGGTTGGTCCGGTGTCGACCGGAGCGGTCGCTTCTTGATGTTCGGTTTCAACCTCTTCTTGTTCCTGACCTTCGCCGTCCTGATCATCGATGCCCGATGCGTCTGCCTGTCGCTGCGAGCCATCGCCATCCTGCCCGGTCCGGCCATCGCCGGGCATCAGGCCAGACGGCGCATCCATGCTCGGCGGGTTGTCAGAAAGCGCTTGTCGCTCAGAGGTGATCTCGTCCGATGCGGCTGTTCGCGCGTTGGTGAGCGCCTGGCTGGCCTGCGATGGCAGTGACTGGCCAAGCACGCGCACGGCGGGGCTTTCGCTGGATGCAGCAGCGCCATTGTCGCGCGTCACCGTTTCCGCCGCCGCTTCAGCAGGAGCTCCCCCTGCCCCTGTTCCTGCGCCTTCGCCAAGCGCGCCTTCGGAGGCTGCGCCGCTTCCCCCTTCGCCCGCGCCCTCGCCCGCACCTTCGCTTTGCACCCGGCCTCGCTCACTCGCGCCGCCCGCTAACCTGCTGCTTGCGCCTGCACCGTCATCATTGACCGCAGTGAGCGCGCCATTGCCCAGTGCGCTTTGGCGAACCGACTGATCGCCTGAAGCCGCCTGCCCGTCAATGCCCGATGGAGCGCGCGCGGGCGCGGGTGCTGCGGTGTCACCTGCGGGGGAACGAGGGCTGGCAGTAGGCGCAGACGCCATGGTCGAACGCGAAGATCGCGGCGCGGCTGGCGTAGCTGTGGCGGTGGTGGAGCCAGGTGCGGGACTGCGCGCGGGAGCCTGCGCCATCGCCGAGCTTCGCCGCCCCATATTGCCAAGCGGCGGCGGCATGTCAGCGGCGTCCTTGCGCGATGTGGAGCCCCGATGGCCTCACCTGCCGCGTCATCAGCCTTGCTTCCTTGCGATATTGCCGTTCGATCGCAGCGCTGAGGTGTTCCTCGTCAATCTGCTCGCACCCTTCGGTCGCCGCGAGCAGGCCAGCCATGCGCGCCGCACCCACAATCGCGCCGCCGGTGAGTTCAAGCTGCGCAAGCTCCTCGATCCGCACGAACCGGGAGACAGGGGCCGAGTTGAGCGCCAAGTGCCACAGCCGCTCGCGTTCTGCCCGTTCGGGCTTGGGAAAATGCAGCGAGACCTGAAAACGCCGCGCGAAGGCCGGATCGATTTCATCCCTCAAGTTCGAGGCAAGGATCACCAGACCGCGCGAGAAGGTTTCGAGCCGCTGGAGCAGGAAGCTTACCTCCATATTGGCAAACCTGTCAGTCCCGTGGCGCACTTCTCCGCGTTTGCCGAAAAGCGCGTCTGCCTCATCAAAGAACAAGGTCGCGCCAGATCGTTCCGCGTGGTTGAACACCTCTTCAAGGTTCTTCTCGGTCTCACCAATCCATTTGGAGACGACCTGGCTGAGATCGACCTTGAGAAGCGCCGTGCCTGCAAGCCCGGCAATGACTTCAGCAGCAAGCGTCTTGCCCGTGCCCGGACTGCCGGTGAAGAGCACTTTGACAGCGCCGGTTGATCCGGCAATCCGGCCAAAGCCCCAGTCACGATCAACCAGCCCAGCTGCACTGTGGAACCGGGCGATCTCGGCGATCTGACTGTGCAGGGCATCGGGCAGGATCAGATCATCGAGTGTGCGCCTTGGCTCAACCAGCCTTGCAGAAGGGCCCGATTGCGGCGCGCTGACGATCCGCGATGCAACCTCAAGCGCAGGTTCAAGCGGCGGCGTCGACCCGTTTTTGAGAGCGCGAACCGAACAGCGAGCGACATTGGCCGCGGCCTGTCGCTCTGACCAGCTCAACCGGTGGCGCGCTTCATTGAGCGGCTGGCTGTCAGTGTCAGCCTCACCCGCAAGCAGCGGCCATGCAGGGGCAATCGGCGCGGTGTCGCAATCAGCAATGTCAGCATAGGGTCGGTGTGCGAGCAGGCCAGCCGGGCGCCATGGGCTGGCCCCGGTGATGATCAGGCGCGCTGGCAGATTGGCAAGCACATCGGCGATGTCTGTGTCGATCCGGCTGCCGGTGAGAAGCTGGCCGGTTTCGATCCAAAGCGCTGCGTTGCACGCGCTCGCACACGCAGCGGCGAGCCGAAGCTGATCAGCCCATCCGGGCGTCTCTGCACTCACCCGGCATCGGTACAGCGCAAGGCCCGATGCCGCTGCAAGGTGAAGCGCAACATCATCAGGATGGCGCGAGATTGTCCCCCACATGCCAATGATCGCAGTGGCTGATCGCTGCAACAGGACACTGGCCGCGCGCCACGAGCGATCAGGAAGCAAAGCGGCATCTTTGGCGAGATCCGGCACCAGCAGAGCGGGATCGCGCAGCGCCACAGGCGGAGCGATCTCATGACCGTTGAGCCAGGCAAAAACGCCCGGAGCAAGGCCAAGCCGGGTGGTCAGTTTGTCACCCAGAGGCTCATCCGCATCAACCAGTCCGAGCCGCCGCAGCGTGTGCCCCGGACCAAGCAGCGCCCGGCGGCGCGAACGCGACATTTCGCCGCTATCGGTAAGCGCAAGTATCGCCTCAATCGAAGGCGCGGTGCGGCCAAGATCATCGACCACATAGCCAAACAACCGCCCGTAATCGGTCGACAATTCAGAAGCAGCCAGCACCAAAAGCGCGCGCAGCTCGAAATCGGACAGCCCGGCATAGGATCGCAGGACCTGCAAGGGCAGCGGCGCGGGCGCATCGGCAAGGATATTGCCCTCAACCCGCTTTTCGCGCGCGGAAAGATCAAACCGGATGGCGGTGGATGAGCCTTCGCGGTTCAACCGGTCAAGCGACTGCACCAGCGATTTGGCCTGACCGGTGGAAAGCCCGGTCGCCTCTCCCTTTGCGCGAGGGATCTTGCCATTGCTCGCCGCGCGCCAATCAACCGCTTGCGACAGCGCCCGGTTGAGCGCGCCGATCCATAGGTGAAAGTGCAGGCCTGCTGCTTCGCTGCGCGTTTGGGCCGTGTTTCCCATCGCTCTAGCCTCCCCCTATCCGCAGCTTGCGTCCGCCCCACCACGCCAAGCGGTGTTCGGCATCGAGAAGCCCTGCCTCGAACAGGTCAGCAAATCTGCGGCCCAATGGGAGAGTGACCATCACGTCTGCTGCATCAACGTCGATACGAGCATTGAGGTCAGCGAACCGCTCTGTCGTGAGCAGCGGATCGGGATCCTGCCATGCCGCCTCGTTATGGCGGCTCAGGCGGTAAGCGATATCGGCAAGAGCAAACCCGGCAATGGCCGCACTGGCAAGCTCGATAGTGGCAGCGTCACGCTCGGCCGCGGCGGCGGTAAGCCTACGGTCTAGCGTCAAGGCCTCCCACAAGGCCTCTGCCCTGAAGGCGGCTTGCGACAAGCGCGGCCATGATGCTGGCAGGGTGCCGAGCGCATCTTGAGCGACGCTTGCCATACCTTGCCAGCCGCGCGGGCCGGTGAGCTGGGTAAAGCGTTCGCCAGAACTTGGCGTGCCGTGACACAGTGCAGGCCAGCCCACTTCGCGCAGCATTTCCAACCCTTCGGCATCGCCCGGCGGCAACACCAGCGTCGCCCGGCGGGCCTTGAGGAGGTCACCCAGCTGATCAACGCTCACCCCGCCTGCGGGATATTGGCCGACGGGATCGAACAGGAAGAACCGCTTTCCATCGCGCACACAGGCGATCGCTGACAGATCCAGCCAGGCAGGCTCCATCGCCGCGTTCAGCGCTGCGATTGCCGCCTCGATCTGGGTTCCGAAATTGCGCGAAGCATGCGCGATGGCATCGCCATCCAGTGGCTCTTCCAGCCCCGCTGCCAGCCGTGCCGCTTCCTTCGCATCAGCCGACCACATGCGGCCATTTCTCGGCTCACCCTGAACCTTGAGACCAATGGCATAGGCGAGCAATTTCTGCGCTTCGACATCAGCAACAAGATCGAAGATGCCGTGATGCATAAGCCGCCCGATCGCGAGGAATGGCAGTGCACATTCGATCGGATAACGGCCTTGCAGCGAGGCAAGGACAGGGTCGTGCGTCACCTCCCCTGTATCGCGCGTTGCGGCGGGATCGGCCTTCGAATGCTCGCTTGATTGCGCCTTGTCGGCGGTTGGTGAGGTATCTGGATCCGGGGTCTTGTCCTGCGCCAGATCGGCTGCGCTTTCCGGCTCGCTGCGCTGTGCCAACTCATCGGCAATAGCAGCGGCAAGCTGGGCCAGTTGGCGCGCTGATACGGTGATCCTTGTGATGACCTCACTGTCCCAGCTGGCGATGTCAGACGGAGCGGCAGCAAGCGTTTCACGCAGCAGCGCCTCGGCTTGTTCGCGCCATTCGCTTGCTCCACCGGCAGAGTGAGAAGCGCGCTCGGTCGCGCCAGACGCTTTGGGATTGATGGCGGCGCATGCCTCCTGAAGCTCGCGCGCGAGAGAGCCGAGCAATTCGGCAAGCGCGCGGGCCTCAAGGCTGCGCACAAAGGCGGAAAGCGTCCCGCTTTCCGCCTTTGTGCGCGCCGCGGTAAGAATGGGAAGCGGGTGTGCTGATCGGGATTGCGGAGCTTGCGCCGTCTGTTCCGGCGCGTTCGCCTTGCGCGGCGCCGCGCCGGACGGGCGAAGCCGCGCGGCCTTGATCGCCGCTGCTGTCGCCGCCTTGCCCTCCTGCTTCAACCGCTGCGCCAACAATTGGCCGGGCTTGTCAATCAATGAAGCAGGCAGGCGCAGCTTAAGCTCCAACCGGTCTTCGGACACCGGTCCCAACGCCTCAAGCTGCGGTGCGACCACATCATCCAGCATCGCCAGCAGCATCGGTTTGAGCTTGCGGGCAAGCTGCAAGTGATCATCGCGTTCAAGCCAGTGCGCGCCATCCTGCGCCCGGCGAACCAGGCGAATATTGCATTGGCGCACGACAAGCTCTTCGGGTTCGCTCACTAGGGCGTGCCCTCCGCAAGAAACAGCGGCACCCCTTCGACCGCGAGCAACATGCCATAGGTTTCGCCGCGCTCAAGCGTCGCCCCGGTGCCTGGCGATCCGGGTTCAGAGGGCGGCGAGGTAAGCGGGAAAAGCGCTTCGGAAACGCCATTCTGATCGAATTCAAGGGTCCCATCGACGACGAAACTCGTACTGCTTTCGCTGCTCTTCTTGCTGATGAAGACCTTGATATCGGCTTCAACCGGGAAGCCGGACACCTTGAGCACTTGCTCTTCGAGCACAAGTGGATTGGCAGGCGCCGGAACAGGCGGTTGCGGCATCACCAGTTTGATCGGCCCACCGCCATTGATGGCATAGGCTTGCGGGTTCGCGACAACCGCCGGATCATATGGTGCAGACTTCACCTCCAGCATCGCGCTCGGCACGTACAAGGTATAATCAACGCCCAAATCGGTCGCGCGTTTGACGGGCAAAGATTCCCCGACAAGGTCAGCGGGTTCCGGATCATCACCAGGCGCTGTCTGGGTCAACGCGCCAAGCACATGGCCTGTCCCTGCAAGCGCTATCAGGGTCATGCTGTCAGACATGGCTCAGCTCTCCTCTGTCGTCGAAACTGCAAGCGTGTAGCGCGCAGTGCCCGGCGCGAGCGTTCTGAGGCGGGCATAGAAATCCCCTCCACCGCCGCCCGGGTCTGCCAGATCAAACCAGAGTATCCGGCAGTGCAGGCGGCGCTCTTCGTCCACCCGGCATTCGACTACCTGCGTGCCGAACACCCTGGTGGGATCAGGAGAGCCAGCCGGGTCGATCTCGGGCGTCACCTGAATGTGCACGGCTGGCCCATCGTCGGCTGCGATCTGCTCTTCGGTCACGCCGGGGGGCAAAGGCAGGATCATCCCATCGCTTGCGAGCCCGGACTGGACCTGTACCGAATTGCCCGTGCGCTTCCCGGTAAGGCTGCCCTTGGCGACAACATCGCCCTTGGCGTTGACTTCAAGCAGCGGTTCGATCTCGGTCGCTGATTTGTACGTGCCAAAGATCAGTGTGGGTCCATCATCATCCTGACGCACGCTGAACACCGCATCGCCTGATTGGAGTGCGGGCTTAGGCTGAAGGCCGACGCTTGATCCATCGCCGGCGACAACCGCTGCGTTGATCCCGGCAAACTTGCGATGGCGCGATGTTGCATCGCTGTCGATATCAGCGAACTCGCCAGCGATCTTGCTCCAGGTGACAAAACCGATGAGGATTTTCCACGGCTGCCCGCCGGTATCCGCGCTTGGTTCTGCGGCAATAACGGAGGGGCTTTGCTCGAAGGTTTCATCGCCCGGTAGGCCGAAGGATATCTCAAACCCTTCCTCAATCGCAGCGGCGCTTGCGCCTGACCCGCACGGGCCGATTGCACCTGCGCCCGGCGTCCCATCGCGATATTGGCTCGCGATGAAGACCGGGTAGCTTTCGTCATCGTTAAGCGCGCTGCCAAGCTGCTGTTTCATCCGGTCTGACACCAGCGGCGCAGCCTGTGTGACCAGTACCTCTCGCCCTTCCCCGTCGATCGCAAGGCCGGGCGAGACAGAGACTTTCTTGTAAGGGATGCCGTCGCTCGTCTCTGCATCCTCAGCAACAAGGTCGAGCCCGCTGACAATCCCCCATCGGTGGACGAAGCGGTTGTGCCGTTCTTCGCGCCCGCGTGGATAGGCGGAAAGGCCAAGCAGGTCGGATGCTGCGAGGATCTGCCCTTCAGCAAAACGAGGCCGTGTTACCGCGTTCATCCCTGCGCTCCTTCAAGCTTGGCGAGCTTGGTGTTGAGCGTGCGGATCTCAGCCTTCAGCTTGCGGTTATCATCAGTGAGCGTCTTGAAGCTCGACACCTTGCCAATCGCGGTTTTGAGCTTGGTCGCGGTAAGTTCCTTGCCAACGGCGGTTTTCACGCTGCTTGTGACATTCTTTTCGACCGTACTTGCGACTTCCTTGGACAGATCGGCCTTGATCGTCGCCTCAAGGTCCTTGGCGACGTCTTTTGCGACATCCTTGGCAACATTCGCCCGGACCTCTTCGAGCATCGCCTTGCGCATGGCTTCGCGTTCGGCTTCGGCTTCCTTGCGCATTTCCTCGCGCTTGGTTTCGGCCTCCTTGCGCATGGCTTCGCGGGCGGCCTCTGCCTCCTTGGCAAGTTCTGCGCGGATTTCCTCCGACATCTCCTCGCGCGAGATATTGGGCTGCGAGATGCCAACCTCTGTCTTCGGCGTATCAGCAAGACCCGGCACAAGACCCGTAAGCGCAGGGGTTATCCGCGCCCCGACCTTGTCAATAAGCACAGAGCCATCGCGGCTGAGCGTGTCGAGATCAGCCACCGCAACCCGCGAAGATACGAGCGCAAGATTGGCAGAAAACTCGCCCGCCTTGGCGATATCGGCAAGCGGCAAACGGGTCTTTTCAAGCAGCATCGCCGCTTCGCCGTCGACCTTGGCAAGATCAAGGCTGGGCACGAAAGTGCGCGCCACGGCCATCCGGCTGTAAACCGGCTGTTCGCTGGCAGTCATGGCGGCCTTTACGTTTGAAAAGCCTTCGGGCGGTACAGCGATTGCGCCAATTTCGACATTGTCCTGCTGGGGTTTGTCGCGGAACAGCAGTTCACCCAGATCAACGCCGCAGCACAGTTTTTCAAACAGCGAGCCAAACCATCCAAGCGGCGGCAACCAATACCGCATTGCGGACGGGCTGAGCACAAATCGGCGGCTCATATTGCAGATATCGACCACTTCGCAGTCTTCGACCTTGAGGCAAGCGAGCAGGACTGCATTGTCTTCGCAATCGTTGCAGGCAGGGTTAAGCGCCAGGCACACGCAATCAACGAAGTAAGCGAGCATGATCTTGATCAGCTCTTCGGTTGCATTGGTGTCCTGCCGGATCGTACCCTGTTCGACGCCGACCATATTGTCTCTGACCGAGCCAAGATTGACCGCCAGGGTGCGTTCATACAGGTCGCAGCGGGTCTGGCTGGCAGAGCCTTCGAGCCGTTCGAGCAGCCAGCTTTTGAGCAGGCTCGCATCAATGCGCATCCGATTGGCCTGACGGATGCTGACGGGTGCGTTGTAAGCGACCATTTTCGCTTCGAACGTTTCGTAGCTTTCCGGAGCCTTCTCACCGATCGCATAGGTTTCAGCCAGCTTCACATTGTCTTCAATGCGCAGCTTGGCGGTCGGATCGCTGACCTTTTCGCTGGACAATTCGACCAAACGCGGGCCGCTATTGGCAAGGGTTGCCTCTGACTTCTCGATCAGCGCGGCAAGGTCCTGGTTCTCTTCAATCAAGGCAGCGCGCATTTCCACAGGCTGCGCTTTGAAGCGCGTCATCGCGCCCATCAGGACTTGATAATCAGCGGCCTTCTCGCGGATCTGGAATTCAGAAGGGACAAAGGCCTCTTCCGATTTCTCGCCCTCTTCGACCTGTTCGAACAGAGCAAGGCGCTCTTCGCTTTCGCGCATCGTTGTGATGCTGCTCTTGGTGAAAGGGACCTGTTCATCAGACGATGCGAGCGCCATGGCCTGCTTTGTCTCCCGCGCGAAGACCTGATTAGCCTGCGCTTTGGCGACCGCGGCCCCTGCCGATTTGAGATCACCGACACAGGCAAGGATGCGCTTGAACACATCGGTGCGGTCATCGCCCGAACAATCGCACCGCAGTTCAAACTTGTAACTTTCGCTGATCCGGCTCGGCTGGCATTGCTGCTGACCGCACGGATCGTTGCTCGAATACGGAGCAACAAGATCATCGGGTGTCTCGGTATAGACGAGATAGAGGCCATAATTGCGCGTGCCTGCGCCTGTCTGTTCGCACGGATCGCCGCAATCATATCCCGCCAGCTGGCGCTGTTTGAGATCGCGCACCATGGACCTGACATCGAGATCTTCCTTGCACGGGACGAGCAGATCGTTGCCGCAGCAATCGAGCGCATAGCCCGGCGCGACGCTTACCTTTTCGCCCCCGCACGGGTGGCAGGTGACGCTGAGGCCGCATACAACCCCGTCGCCAAACAGATAGCGATTGCGCAGGCGATTCTTGCCTACGACGTAATCGCTGAGCGCCTGAAGATCGTTTTCGGTGAGCAATTGCCCGGCAAAGAATTGCGGACGTTTGAACGCGCCATCAACAGCGATCGTGCCGCCGCCGCAGCTGCCGCCGCACCCACAATCACCGCCCGAGCAGGACGAACCGCTCGAACCACATCCACAGCCGCTGCTTTTGATATTGGTTGCCATGATTGCCTCCTCACTCCTCACCGACGAAGAACCAGCTTTCGAAATTACCCGGCTGGCTGCTGGTCCACGGTCCCGGCCCCCATGGTGGGCTGTCACACACACGCCGCGACCCGGTGACGACGATCACATCGAGTTCTTCGGCTTTCTCGTCCTTGCGCGCTGCCGCTTCCGCCTTGGCCTTGGCAGCGCGCAGTTCGGCCTCCTTGCGGCGCCGGATTTCCTCTTCGGTGCTTGCTTCCACGCTGGGGCTCGCTTCATCGCTGTCGGATTTCTCGATCAGCGGAACACGGCCGCCCGCATGCAGGCCCTCTACCGGGCGGCAGCACTTATCGAGCAGGAAGGGAGCACGAACCACGATCATGATCCGGTCGCCTTCCTGCACCGTTTCATCGGTTGCATCGCGGTAACGGACACTGTCGACGAATTCAGCGTCATCGGGGATGCCGACAAACTCGCCTTCCATCGCGATCATCGCGCCTGCTAACCCGCGCCCTCCGGTTACCCGGACAAGGTCGATGACGCCCGGTTGCAGGGTGTCGACATGGATGGGACGCGAAAAGCGGATCTCGATCCCGCCATTTTCATCCTTGGTGCCAAGGATCGCGTTTGCTTCGCTTGGCGAATAGGTTTTGCCGTGACGCCAGCTGATCCCGGTAATGACTGTGGGATCATACAGGCCAAAGCGCCGACGCACGGAATGATCGATGCTGCGATCATCGAAGGGGCGGCCTTTCTCAACCCGGATCGCAGCGAGCAGCAGGCACGCATCCTCGCAGGCATCACAGCAAGTGTTGCAGCGTTCGTCTTCGGTCGGCGGATCGAATGACACCGTCAGCCGCACGCCTTCAGCAACGCGTGCATCGCGGCACGCATTGGTGGTGGCGCAGCTGTCCATCGCCAAAGGCCGCGTCGGTTCGCGTCCGCATTCCTGGTAGCAGATCGAAAGGTACAGCACCCCGCCACCTTGATCGAGCAGCCGAGCGCGGTCCTTTCCGCAGAGCGCCTGCACCAGATCGATCCGCGCGCTTTCGCCCAGAATCAGGTCGTTGCCATCGCAATCGACCGCCGCCCCGCATGACACATCAACCATAAGCGATCGCTGGCGCGGTGTGGCATTTGGACTGCCGCCCTTGTCTTCCAGCTTGCGATAGAGTTCCTCAAGTTCCGCTTTCAGCTTTGCGCCGCGTTCTTGCGCTTCGTCCTTGCTCATTTTGCCAGCGGCGACTTCTTCCTCGAGGCGGGCGAGCTGTTCCTCGCGCTTGCGGATTTCCTCACGCAATTCGCTGTGATCGTCTTCGGGTTCATCTGCGCAGTCGCCGGTGGTCGGGACGGCTGACACCTCAAGCCCGCACAGCACCCCATAACCGTGGATGCAGCGGTGGTGATGACGCAGCTTCTCGCGGAAATAGGTCTGTTCGGTGCGCAGATCGCGTTCGCTGATCAGCTGGCCGTGAAAGTAATTCATGCGCACCGGCTCTGGCAAAGGAGCGCAAGGCTCCGAGCTCGTGCAGCATGTCCGGTCCTTGGTTGTCTGGCTCATGTTCAGGCCTCCGTGCAGCGGTCGGGTGATGATGTGAGAGTGGCAAAGCCCAGCGTCGCGCCGGTCCCTGGCGTGCCGCCAAGCACCGAATTGCGGCCAAGCGCGTTGTCTGGCGCGCCAAGTGCCGTGGGATCAGGGCGGCGGATAAGCGTGTCGATGCCAAGCTGAAGCGTGGCTCCAAGGTGGAAGCCGCTATTGCCAGCAAAACGAATGCGGGCGAGCGTGTGAGCGGGCTTCATCGCTTCAACCAAGCGGATCAGCGAGGCATGCTGTCCATCGGGAAGCGGCGGAACTGTGACCGTGAAACGAAATGCGCCTGCAGAATGGGCATCGCTGGCGGGATCACCATAGCTCTTGATCGGAACCCGTCCGACCGGTGAGCTGCCAAGCGTCATGCGGCTGCGTGTCGGGCTGAACAGGCGGATGCTGCCCAGCCGTGCGCCAAGCGGCAGCGTTTCGGACGAACTGGCAACCGCTCCCCATGACCGCTGCGCACCGTCCTCTTCGATCAGGACATCAAGATCAACGCCAAACACCAGCTCAAGCGCGCGCCTCAACCCGGCAAGCGTCCCGCGTTTGCGATAGAGTTCAGGCGCTGCGCGAAGGACCTTGCGGCGAACCTCTTCATCCCAGCTTTCATCAAAGGCAAGGTCGAGGAAACTCGCTGTCCATGGCAACACTTCGCCCGGCGCGCGTGCAGCATCGAGCAGGGCAGGGAAACGCGTCGATGCGGTCTCAAGCTCTTCGATCATCGCATCGAACAGCGACATGAAACGTTCCGTGAAATCGGCCGCGCGCGGTTCCTCGCGATAGACGGCGGGCAGCAGGTCTGCGCTGGTTGAACGGGGGAAGTCGAACCGCACTTGCTTGAGCCGCGGCGTTGCTGATCCATCGCCCCGCATGCGCACGCGGATGAACAGATAACGCCCCACCGGCAGCTGGATCAGCGCGTCGTCGCTGCCCGGTGGGATCACCTGCCAATCATCGGGATGCGGAAAGCCGGGGGCAAAGCCAGCCCACATGCCGTCTGAAACGCCTTGCGCAGCAGGCAGCATCTCCTCGCTGGTCGAGACTGCGACTTCGAGGCTGGTGTTTGCCGGAATATCCGCTGTCAGCCTGATCCGGTGCCAACGGCAACGCGGCTCCCCGCTGTCGATCGCGCCAGAAAGGAACTGACCTTTGAGCGCATAGGCAGCTTTCGCCATCATGGCCGCCCCGCCCGCGCCTTCGATTGGGCGTCCATACCAATTGGTGCAGAAACCACGCTCAGACCCGTCTGTATCCCCGCGCACAAGGCAGAAACCTTGGGCTGATGTAACAAGCCCGGTTGGATCAAACTCTTGCGCAAGCTGATCAAGCGTTTGCTGGGTGAATTCAGGGTCAGTCTTTGAGCTCTGGCGATAGAGTTCCCATCCGCCATCGCTGGCTTTCAACACCAGCCATAAGAGCCCCATACTGTCGATCGCAATGCGTTCCACATCGCCCGCTGGCAGGCTTGCAGGCCAGGTGCCCAATATCCGGCCATTGCGGCTCGCAACGAGGATCTCGTTGCCATCCTCGGCAAGGATGAACACGCGCTCTTCGCTGAGCGCGATAGCCCTGGGTGCGTTCACCGGAATCTCGGCGAGCACTTGCCATCCCGGCGCGCGCATAAGCCAGACGGCGTTATTGGTGCGGTCTGCAAGGGCCAGAACATGCCGGTCATGCGCAAGCGCGCTGATACTGCCAAGGGTCAGCGGGAAACAGGTCCCGCTATCCGCGCTGCGCCAGTCATTGCTGCAACCATCGAGCATCAGGATGCGGCTTTGAGGCGATGGCGGCGTTGCCAGATACCAATCGCAATCCCCGCATCCGCGTGCGAGCCGGGGGTGAGGGATGAACCCGTCAATATCGCCGATCGAAAGCCCAGCGCCCTCGCCATCCAGCCGCAAACCCTCGCTCTCATCGGTCCCGGCGATGTCTTCAAGCTTCATATCGTCCCAGCCAACCACGTGGTCGAGCAGGCGGAAGCGCGGATCTGAAGGAACGCAGCTCATGCCTCTTCTCCTTCGATCTCGACCCTGAGGCTGTGTGTCGCAGGCCAAGGCAGAGCGTATTGGCGAAGCGCCACGTCCCCGCACGGATCGCTCGCAATTCCGTCCACCCGAAAGGCGAGAAACGGCGCTGCGACGACAACATTATCGACGCCCAGCACGAGGTGATTAAGGTCAGCATGGCGCAAGGTGTCGCCCAGCTCCCACCAGCCATAAGCAGGATGTTCGCTTTGAGGATCGAGCCATTCATCAATCGCTGAGCGGATAAGCGATCCGATCAATTGCGCATCGCTGCCCGGTTTGAGCGAAACGATCCCCTCAACCGCGACGGTCTGATAGTCGGGATTGCCAACCGCAACGCGCGCGCCTGCCGGGCCGACCGATTGCGGAATATGCCGCGCGACCGCGGCAAGGGCCGAGCTTGATGCATAAGGCGGTTTGGCCGCTGGCAAGCTTGGATGGCGCTGGGCCATCACGAATATCCCGACCGTGCCTGCGATCTCGGCATCAGGGTAATTGGGGTCCACCCCAGGATGAGCGAAAGCGCGCAGGATGTTGGCACCAGGTGTGCTTTCGGCCAGCAAGCGAACATCGCCTGCGGTCACCGCGCGGCCGCGTGCCTTGATCTCGCCCGGACCGCGCCGTTCGGCTGTCGCAACCGTTTCGGTGTCCGCACCGCCTTCGCCCGGCTCGATGTTGGAAAGCTCATCAATCCCGGAAAGGTTGCGGACCATCCTATCCAGATCGCCCGGCGCGATATTGCCGGCCGCCCCGCTGGTTGTGGCGTAGGAGCGCACGGCAACCCCGCGCACAGACGGAGGCAATGCTGCGCCGTTGACCCCGTCACCAAAGGCGAGAACGCCGGTCAGCGGGTCGAGCGTGAACACGCGTGCTTCGGGCGATTTTCCCGCGAGCGTTTCGACCAGTTCCCACTGTCGCCATGACCCGCCAGACCTTGCGGCGAGCTCGCTTGACGGCAGGGCAAACAGATCAACTGGTGATGCGCCCTCATCGACCTCAAGCACAATCGTCTCGGCAACAACCGGCGTGTGCGCAAGCTGTGCGGTCTTGGCGATGTTGCCTCCCTCAGCCAGCGGGAATTCATTGCGGTGGCTTTCGAGTGCGGTGGCTCTCACTACATGCGGAATGATCGAGGAGACCGGTGCAGATTGACCGGGCGTTCCATTGGCGAGCCTCAACCGCAGCCAGAAGAGCGGTTCTCCGTCTCCCAGCACATCCGGGCGCGAGGCCTGCCACCCGGTCGGCACGTCGAGCTGAACTATGCCATTTGCTGTAAGCTGTGCGGTGTCATCGCTTTCAATCGGGACCGGCTCAAAACCCCGGTCGCCAAAATACTCCCACACCAGGCGCGGCGGGATTCCGGTGAACGCCTCGCTTCCGCCAAAAGCAACCGGCGGCGCGATCTCTTCACTGGTAAGCGTTATGCCGAGCGCCAAAAGCCCTGACAGATCGCCTGTCCCTGCAAAGCCGAGATACAGCGCCGTTCCAACCGGCGATGAGGGTGTGAACGGCGTAAACGCCTCACCCTCTGCCACTTCGATCGCGATCTCACCATCAAAGGTGAGGCTTTGTGCAAGCGTGCAATTGGCAACGTGCAGCGGCCTGTCGGTTTCCCATGTGACATCGTCTTCGCTGTCATCGGCTGGCGGAGAGCGCATCCGAAAACCTTCGGGCACTTCGACGGGTTCGGGATTGTTTTCCTTGGGCACAAACCGCACGCGGGTGTGCGCGGGTCGCGGCGAAGACAGCGTGATACCGGCGGCAGACAGGAATTCGCGC
Source organism: uncultured Porphyrobacter sp. (assembly GCA_964443505.1). Lineage (GTDB taxonomy): Bacteria > Pseudomonadota > Alphaproteobacteria > Sphingomonadales > Sphingomonadaceae > Erythrobacter. The sequence goes on from CAYUCZ010000017.1 coordinate 23,884, forward strand.
AAGGCCTTGTCAGGCAGTTTTTCTAGCCGTTCGGCAACCGGTTCGAACTGCAATCCGAACAGGCGCACAAGCGCGACGCCTGCATCCTCTTCGCTCAGGTCGCGCCATTCGGGTGTGAAACCGGCAATGCGGCTTTGCAGGCGTGCGATCGCCTCGGACCTGCCTCCGGGTAGAAGAACAGGACGTTCCCCGTCGATCACGGCCGGTGCCGCAGGGTCATCCCACCAAGGCCGGGTCATAGCACCGCCTCCGCGCGCGTCCCGGCGCTGACCTGGAGCGAGAGCGATGCCAGCCGCACCAGATCAAACTCGCCAATCGCAACCTCAGCGCAGTCGCTTGAACTGCCAGCTTCATCGAGCAGCGCAATACTGACGCTTTCGACCCTGATGCCCTGATCAAGTTCACCCTGCGCCACACGCAGCAGTTCAGAGGGCCTTAGCGATTGCCCCTGCGGCCAACCTGTTCCAGCCGGACCGCCAAGCGTGGGGTGCAGATAGGTCCGCAGCTTTTCTTCAAGATCAGCGCGAAGGCCGGCGACCTGTTCCTCTCCCGCACCTGTCAGATGAATGCCAAGGCCAATCGGGCGGATCGCGGGCCGCGTTACGATCACGCGCATGGTCAACAGCCGCCGCGCGTCGAGATCAGCGCGGATCGCGGCGAGCGCGCCATCGTCAGCCTTGGGCTCGGTGATATCGGCAGGAGTGCGCGGGACGACAAACACGGTGATCGCATCGTCGATCTGGATGCAAGGGAAATCAGGATCATGGCCCACTGCAACAAAGGCGCGGTGGCCTGCGATGCCCGGCAGGTTTTCCGCCAATTCCACAAAGTCGCTTTCGGTCACCGCACGCTCGCGTTCGAGCAGACTTGCCGCAATCCTCTGGCGTGCCTGCTCCAGCGTTTCAGCCTCTGCCCCTTCGTGTGCGGGAACGATGGATTCGACCGCCAGTGCCCCGCTGCCGTTCTTTTCCTGCCATTCAAGGCCTGCTGGATGATTGCCGCGTTCGCCGCCGCCGACAAAGGCGGTTAATCGTATCTGGTCGGCGGGCGCAGGAATGCGGCCTTGCAACCCATCGCCGAAGGCCAGCTGGCCAAGCGCGCGATCAACGGTGAACAGTCGGTCCTGCGCGCCAGCGGCATGGAGTGAGGGGGCTGCTTGCCAATCCAGCCAGCCATCACGCTTGTGCCGGAATTCGGCTGTGATCTGATCCTCGATCACCGCGCCAAGCGCGGCGGGCACTTGCATCACATTGCCCGATATCGGCAGCATCGCATCGACCTGCTGCTGCAAGGCAGCAAGGATCGCATCGCTCTCGGGATCGGTGCCGGGCACAGGGCCAATCACGCGCTGCCAGCGATGCTCGACAATCGCAGCGCCGATCCATGCGCTTTCGAGCAAGACCGGCACCGGATGGTGGGCCTGCGGAGTGTCGAAGTCGATCCGGAAACGATCCGCGCCCACCAATTGCGCGGGGATAGCAAAGCGAACGAGGCCAGAGCGGCGCAGTCCGCCCGTGCCATCGTGCCAGTTGGCAAGCGGGATAGTCGTCCCGGCAATCGTCAGGCGCGCATCCCATTCGGCAGGCGGCGGCACGTCAGCTGCCTCATGGCTCCATTCCGGCGCGACCTCATTGTCAGACAGAAGCAGGGCAATGCCGATTTCTTTGCCTTCAAGCGCGGCAGGAACCGGCTGCGACAAGACAATCTCAAAACCAAACCGCGCCGCTGCACCAGCACCGGACAAGAGCGGCATTGGCTGAATCAGCGGCAAGGGCGCTTCCCCGCCCGAATGGTGCAGCGTCATCGCGCTGACCGGCACTACCACGCTTTCCTGAGGCGCGGTGAAGACCACATCGCCAAGCTCTGCGGCCCTTGGAACAATCGGTGCGCCTTGTTCGAGCAGGAATGCATCAGGCTGCTTGCCAAGCAAGGGGGCGACCACCGTTCGAGCACAGCGCGTGGGCGCTGGTGTCTCCCCCAACAATCCGAACAAGGCATGCAGCATTGAATCAGAAAGCTGATCGAGCATGAAGACCTGCTGATCGAGCAGGAATGCCAGAAGTTCGAGCAGCGTAACGCCTGGATCAACCGGCTCATGATGGCTCCACCGGTTGCCCGAAGCCGCCGCGATCCGCTGCACCGCCAGCAGACGCAGATCCTCATAGGTGAGGTCATCAAGCGAGAGCGGCGGCAGGCTCATGCGCGCGCCTCGGGCACGCCTGTGCCGATATAGAATGGAAAGATCAGGCTGCCGCGCACATAGGTCGCGCGCACCTGATAATCGACGCGGACATTGATCTGGCTGGGTTCAGCCGGTTCCGCCTCAGCGCGAATTTCAAGCACTTCGACCCGCGGTTCAAAATCGCGCAGCGCATTGGCGAGGCTGCGCTCCAGCACTCGCAATCCCTTCTCGCTGCCGGGTGAGAACAGCTGTTCGCGCGCGGTTGTGCCGAAGGTTGAGCGCATCACCCGCTCGCGCAGGTTTGTTTGCAGCAAGATGCGCAAAGATTGTTCGATATTGTCCTGGCCTTCGACATAGCCAAGCCGACCGCGCGCATCAGGGATCAGCGGGAAGCGAAGGCCAGTGCCAAGAAGATCGTCGCGGATCGCCATCACCCTAACCGATCTTCACCGTTCCAGCGCCGGATGTGATGGTCGACATGCCATCACAGCTTTGAACCGGATCGCCCAGCCGCGCCGCTGCCTTGCCGTTGATCGTCACTGTGCCGCTGCCTGCGATGACCGGTCCCTTGTTCGCAGGCGGTGCCTGGAAAGAGACACCGGGCGCGGTTGGCACGTGCGGCGGATTGTTGATCGCGATGCTGTCGACCGTGGCGGCGGCTGATCCCTCGATCGTGACATTGCTCGACAGCGCATCTTCAAGCGTGCCGGAAAAGACATGCGGCAAAGGGGTCGGCACAGGAGGGCCCGGAGGTGCAGGCACCATAACGATATGGATGTCGGTGCCGACGACACTGTCACCTTGTTTTGCTGCGGGTTGTCCCATGCCCTCGCCCCTCCCCTAGTTGATCGCCACGGCAGCGCCGGTGATGGTGACATTGGCGGTTGCTTCGATCGTGATGCTTCCGCCTGCGCTCAAAAGGATGTCCTGGCCTGCATTGATCGAGGCGCTGCCGCCTGCATCGACCTGCACATTGCCGCCTGCTTCGACCACGACATGATCAGCGGCGCGCACCGTGACGATGTTCTCTTCCGAGTTGATCTCGACCTCATTGTTGCCGGTCTTGTCGATCAGCTTGATCTTGGGCTGGTCCTTGTCCTCCATGAGAAGCATGTGGCCAGCCTTGGTGCGAAGCACTTTCGGATCTTGCGTCTTGGTTCGCTTGTGAGGGGGCTTGTGACCTTCGCTGTAGATCGATCCGACGATGATCGGTTTGCGCAATTCGCCGCGCAAGAACGCGATGATGACCTGATCGCCGATCTCGGGCACCCAGTACCCACCATAGCCGGGCCCGGCATAGATCTGAGCCACCGGGGCCCAGCGGGTCACGTAATCGGGATCAATCCATTTGAGTTTGACCGTAACCCGGCCTTTCTCATCAGGGTCCACATTGTCCTCGACCACGCCCGGATAAAGGCCGAAATGCTTTTCCGCCGCCTCGCCGAAACGGTTGCTGCCTTGTGAGATCGCACCAGGAGCATTCATGGCGTTTCTCCCACATAGGATTTGCGTGCTTCGAACTTGGTCATAAAGCCGCTGGTGCCGAGCGCGTGCTCGACCTTCTTGACGTAATAGCCGCCACTGAAACGGTTCCCCAGATTGGCAAGGATAACCGTGTCGCCGGGCCTGAGATCGGGATATCCCATGATCTCGCCCGCGCCGGTGATGAATTCATAGGCCCGCTCGCGCAGCAGCGATTGCGCAAGCGCTTCTGCCTCTTCGGTGGTGTCGACCGCAGCGCCGATGACGACATCCTCGCGCCCGGCGACCGCATCGCCAGCATTGTCCGGGCCAGACCCCTGCGCACCGCCCGGAAGGCTGTCAGCGTTTGCAACCCCGACGACCTCTTCCATCCGGTCCTCGTTCCAGCCGCGCACGGTGACCTGCTTGACCTGACCTGACATGGTCAGCGTCGGGGTGAAGCTGATCAGCCCTTCACCCCAGGTGAAATTGTGTTCACGTCGCCGCGCACCCGCGCGATCATCGCGCGGCGCGCCAAAACGAAGCGTTGGCTCGCCCGTGTCAGGATCGGTGTAGATATAGCAATCATAATCGATCCGCCGTGCGCGCTGCATCAGGAAGGTCGCATCATCGTGATCACCCTGAACGACTTCTTCATGCGTTGGCCCATCGGTATCGATGTCGGTTGCAAGCCCGTTTCGCTGTGCGATGCGCTGCGCAATCTGGCCGTCGCTCATGCTGCGAAACTGGCGCTCCTCACCTTCGGCAGGACGCCGGTCCTTGAGCAATTGCATGTCATCAAGCACGCCAAGCGACAGGGTCGAGGCACCGGATTGCGGGAACTTGGGAGCAAGCCGTTCGATCCGCCCGCGCAGCATCGAGACGAGCCGGTCGGCATAGCCCAGTTGCACATGCACCCGGTTGCCGGGGAAGATGCCGTCGCTATCTGAATATTTGAACCAGAAGGTGCGGTCGTCCCAATTGTTGAGCTCGACCTCCGCGCTGGTCATGTTTTCAAGGTCCATCACAACCTTGAGCGAGAGCACATCACCTTTCGATTCATCGTCAAACGGCTGCCCTTCGATCTCGACCTTGAAATTGGGCGCGTAAGTGTCGATCGGAGGCAGGGTGAGCGTCATGCGTCACCTCGCCGGTTGATGAGCCGCGGTGCGAGCAGCAGCGAGCCGGGATCAATCTTGCGCGGATCGCGGATCCCGTTGCGCTTTGCGATCGCGCGCCAATGCGCAGGGTCCTGATAAAGCCCAGAGGCAATCTGATCGAGCCGGTCACCGCGCCTGTAGGTCACGCTCTTTTCGACATCAGGCGAATTGCGCGGGCGCTCGGCGATTTGCACATCAACCGGGCGATACGCGGTCAGGCTGAGGCTGACTTCGGCGCGCAGCGGCACGCCTTGGGGTGAGAAGAGTACATAATTGGACGTCATTGAGGCGATAACACCCATGAACAGCTCGCTCTCCCATTCGAACTGCACGATTGGCGGCGCGTGCGATTCCGATTTGATCTTCATCAGATCGGCAAGCTTGTTGACATAAGTGTCACGCACATTTTCAAGCGTGTCGCTGGTGTCGAGCAGCGCATCAAAGCTGAGCGTTTCCGATCCGCCGCGCACATATTGCAAAGGAGGAGTTTCAAGGCCGGGAATGGCGATCTCGGCAAATTCGTTGGCCTTTTGCAGCTGGTAGCTGGTCGGATTGAATTTGAGCGGGATTTCCGGATCGTTATTTTGGGGCTGGATGATCCGCAGCATCGCGTTTTCGAAATCGCCGCCAACCGAAAGAAACGGAACCTGTGGGGGATTGAGGTCCATCAGCGTTGCCCCCTTGGTGACAACGAACGGGCTGCCGACATGGCGTTGGCCTGCTGGCTTTCCTGCTCAAGACGTCCGCGATACATCGCATTGTATTTGTCAAACAGCCGCGCAAAGCAGCGTTCGCCGGTTTGCGCATCACCTTCGATTTCAACAGTGATATCAACGCGTTCGAACTTGGCCATGTCAGGCTACTCCCGCGAGTGAGGCGAGCGGAACCGACTTGACGCCTTCGTGCTTGATCTCGAGGCTTTCGAGCGCAAGCGCATCCTGATCGGCAGTGAATTCGGGGCCGCTCCAACTTGAGGCGAGGCCCCCGGTAAAGGTCCACACCATCGATGGCAGGCCGAGCGAATTGATCATCACGATCGCCCCGTCGCGCCGAGCGCCAAGCGAGCCGTAAAGGCCTGCCTCGTACCAGGCGAACAGGCTCGCATCGCGGGCAATGCCCTTGGTCAGCTTGATCGGGGTCCAGCTGTGGCGCACCGGCAATTGGTGGACATAATCGTTGCGCCCGCCTTCTGAATAGGCGGTCACTTCAAGCTCTCCGCCAAGCCCGGTGCAGCTCTGGAACGCGCCCGGCGCCAGTTCGAGCGCGATGATCGCAAGCTCGCGCGGGATAAAGGCATCGGTCGGGTCCAGCAGGACCAGGAAGCGAAAGCCGTTCTGGATGTCATCCTGCGCCATCAGCTCTCCACCATCTCAACTTCGCCATCCGGGCTCAGCCCGACGCGGATTTTGATGAATTCCATTGGGACTGCGGGCGCGACCGCGATCTCGCAGATCACCCGGCCTGCATCATGGGCAGCGGCATCGTTGATCTCCGGACCGACATTGATCTGGAACGCCTGACTGGGGGTCACACCCTTGAGGACGCCTGCATGGAACGCCTCCATCAGCAAGGTCGTAGCCGCACGCGACAAGGTAAGCTGCAGCATGCGATCATTGGGATCGAACACCAGCGGTTCGGCCACGCGGCGCACCGCTCTCACCAACCGGTGGATCAGGCGGCGGTGCGCAACATAGGCTGGATCACCCGGCAGCATTTGCGGAAGCCGTCCGCCCCAAACGACAAGGCCGCGACCAGACTGGCAGCGCAGCGCATTTACCCCCAGAGAGTTGAGCTCCCCCTGCACCATGTCACCGGGACGGCGGGTGAGATCGACCGCATCGGTCAAACTGTCATTAGCAGGTGTCACATGCGCACCGCGCGCACGGTCCAATCTGCTGATAAGCCCTGTGACATGACCCGATGGCGCGATTGAGCGCATCGGCGCGCGCAAACTTCCGACCGGATCACGCATGCGCAACCAGGGATGGTAAAATGCAGCCGCGCGCATGATCGCCGGATCATTTGCAAACCGCGCGAGCCATTGACGTGCGCCGATCGTGTCAGCGACGCCTTCAGGCAGATCAGCGATAACCATCCGATCAAGCCGGGCATCTGCAAGGCGCGCCGCGGCCAGAATGATCTGCGAGGCAAGCGCCTCGTCACAATGGCGATGAAGATCAGGCATGGCGATCAGCGCGGCTTCGGGAACCCGCATCGCTGCCTCTAGCGCTTCGACATACTGGTCGTGACCTGGCACCGCGCCATCATCGCCGTTTTCAGGGCGAAGCACGCCCCATTTGCGCAGGCGCGGTCCCACCGGTGCAGGCGAAAGAGGTGCGGCCGAAGCCGTGTCAGGTGATAGCCGGATCAGTGCCGATCGTTCCGCAACGCCAACCTCGATCTGGTCGCTGCGGACCGCGTGCAGACGTTCGAGCGTTGTGCCTTTCAGCCTTACGTCGAAATCGAACACGCCCTCGGGATCATCGCTGCGGCGATAGCTCGCCTCAACTTCAAGATCATTGGCCCATGCGCCGGGGGATGCCGCCGCAAGGGTGTATCCGACATGGCCGATAAAGGGCGGGACAAACCCGCCATCAGCAGACAGGTCCCATGCCCGCGTCGCAGTCACCGCGCCGGGTGCCAGGCGGATGACATGTGCGATCCGCCCGCCATTTTCGAAATAGGCCTTTATCGCATGCGGCATCTGCATGTCCGGCTGAAGCTCGCCGAATATGGCCGCATAAGCACGCCACCCCTCGATCCGCACTGCCTCGCCCACCGGGCCGCGCTCAGCGCTGCCCAGGAAGAGCGCGATATCGGTTCGCAGTGGAGCCTCCTCAGGAGGCCGCGTGGCTGCGAACTCGATACCGGGCAAGCGGCTGTCGAGAGGCGGGGCGCTCGCCATGATCAGACGTCGACCTCGATGCCTTCATGAGCGATTTCGAGCGTGTTCATCGCGATCTCATTGTTCGCGCTGTTGAGCCCGGGGCCGGAATATTTGCACGGCCATGCGCGGGTAAAGTTCCACCGCATGACTTCTGACCGGGCTTCATCGAGCAGGACAATTGAACCGTCTGCGCGCTGGATTGAGCCGGTGACACCCGACTGAACCCAGTTCCAGAACAACAGATCGCCCGTGATCCCACGCTTGAATGTGAGGTTGGTGTATTTCACCAGCCCCGGCATCTTGCGCATGGTGATCGGTTCGCTACCATTGCGATACTCGATCGGGCTGATTTCAAATTCGAGGCCGCTGACCTCGGTGAAGGATCCGGCAACAGCCGTGCCGTCATTGGAGATGCCATTGACGGTCACCAGAAAGTTATAGGCTGCATAAGGATCAGGCCGCTCTACGGGAGGCATAATTCGTTCTCCTTCACTCGGTTGCGGTGTTGAGCTGGACGCGGAAAATCACGTATTCCGCCGGTTTCACGGGAGCGACGCCGATCTGGCAGATGAGCCTGCCGGCATCGATGTCGGCCTGGGTCATGGTTGACCGGTCGCATTTGACGAAGAAGGCTTCTTCCTCCTTCTGACCCTGCAACGCGCCAGAGCGCCAGGTCAGCAACAGGAAGTTGCGCACGCTTTGCCGCACGCGGGCCCAGAGCGGCTCGTCATTGGGTTCGAACACGACCCATTGCGTGCCCTCATCAATCGATTCCTCAATGTAGAGCAGCAGGCGGCGAACATTGACGTAAAGCCAGGTCGCATCAGACGACATGGTGCGCCCGCCATAGACCCTGATCCCCCGACCGTCAGCGCGGAAATCGCGGATGACATTGATGTTCTTGGGGTTGAGGATGTCTTGCTCGCGCTTGCCGAAAGTAAATTCGAGCGGCTTGCGAATGGCGTTGATATCGGTCGTGACGATCCCGCGGATCACTTCGTTTGCGGGCGCCTTGTGCACGCCGCGAAGAACATCGGTCCGGGCATAGATACCCGCAATATGGCCTACCGGCGGGACAAGGATCGTCCCCCCTGTCATCGGGTCGAGCACACGGACGTAAGGCGAATAATGCGCGGCATAGGAACTGTCGCGCGGCTTGAGCATGACGCCCACATCGCTTTCGCCTTCGTCTGCCGAAATGACCGCAAACCGATCGCGCAAAAGCTCGCACTGATTGATCACATTGTCGCGCAAGGTGCTGCGCTGCGCCCCGTTGGCAATCAGCATCTGATTAGTCGCATCAGGTGCAGCAAGGATCGAGATCGGGTCGATATCGGCAAGGCCAGCAAGGCCGATCCGGGTGCCCGGTGCAGCGGCAGGATCGCCGTCAAAGTCCGGCCCTGCAATCGCCACGTCTGTGCCCGCTGCGGTATCGAGCGGAACAAACAGACCACCTGTGTCATTCGGCGGCGAAGCGGGCTGCGCAGGGTCTCCCCATTCAAGCTCAATCAGACGCGAACGCGCGTTGATATAGTCGATAAAGAAGTTCGGCCCCGCAGGCGTAACACCGACATTCTCATAAATTTCTGTCGCGGTTGGTTCGCGCCGGTCGGCATTGGCGATGTTGGCCGGGTCGAACGGGTCGACAAACGGCATTGGCGGCGCTTCGCGGTAGTAGAGCACCGTGATAGTCACCGGCGGATTGGGGGGAGGTGCGGCGGGATCAAAATTGGTGCCCGGCGCGATCCGCATGAAGATGCGGTTGCCCCAAGTGCCCGGCCCCATCGCGGAGACGACTACGCTTTGCCCGGCAGCCGCTGTTGGGTGATCAAGCTGTGCGGTGACCGAACCATTGCCGGTTACACGCGCAACGAACAGACGCTGCCCGCCATTGTCAAAGAAGCCTTTGACCGCCCAGGGCATGAACCCTTGAGCAGCTGGGATCAGATCTCCAAACCAGCTCTGGTAATCGCCCCAGCTGGTCACCATTCGCGGCGCCAGCGGGCCGCGCTCGGTCGGTCCGACGAAGCCTGCCGTTGAGGTGGAGACGCCCGCGATCGGTACCGGCCCGCTGGGAACCTCCTCGACATAGACGCCTGGCGCTAAATATTCCGGCATTGGTCTTCTCCTTCATCGCCCCACACCGTTTGGGGCATGGGTTTCGGTTCAGGTTTCAGGTGATGATGAGGTCGTGATTTCCTGTAAGGGCGGCTGGCAAAGTGAGATTGGCGGCAGCTGTCCGGCCAGAGCGCGGATGCTGCACCGCAATCGCGACATTGGCGTTGGGGTCCTGCCAACGCAGCGGGACGGAAAAGCCGCCGTCTGGGCCGGTGATCACACGCTCAACCCCGTCGGCGGCGACTTCGGCATCAGCAACCGGCGCTCCGCCTGCATCAAGCACGCGGCCCTTGATCGTCCGGATGTGCCCGGCATAGCGGTAACCAGCGGTCGGCAGCATCAGGACGACGCGCGGCTGGATCGAAGAAACAACCGGCGGCGCAGCATCGTTGTAGCTGCCCACATCAAACTCAATCGCGTCATCGGTGAGACGGTAGAGCGGGCGATAATAGGGTGCAGAGACCTGCACGCGCACGCGGAATTGCGGCAGCGCAGCCGGGTCTGCCGCCCGGCCAAGCCCGGTAAAGACATACAAGCCGCTGCCATTGCGGCGCGCGCCCTTTGTGGCCGGAATCCAGTTCGCTCCGTCCTGAATTTCCAGCGAAAGCTGCGCCTCGCCGCGGATCGGGCCACCGGTAAATTCGTCGCGCAGGTCGAGCGCAATCGGGCAATAATCGGTCCGCCGCGCGGTATCGATGACGCGCCAGCCGGTCATTCTGCGACCGGCACGGCTGGATCGAACGAACGGCTGCGAGCAAGCTCTGCACTCTGACGCGCGATCGGGTCGATATTGACCACCCTGATCTGGTAGCTGAGCGAGAGGCGATAGGGTTTCTGCACCGCATGCCAGACGCGGGTACGCTCTTCGAGCGAGAGCGGATCAAGCGTCGATGACAACTGCGCATCGGACCCGACCAGGCCATCAGGCGCAGGCTGCCCGCGCAGCAGCGGGCCAGAGAGCACCGCGTTTTCATAAAGGACCTGCATCGTGCGGCCGAGCATCTGCTGTTCGGTCGCCCGGTCCCCTGCGAACGGCACGATCAGATAGCGCAGATTGATCGCCATTGGCGGCAGGGCGGTCTGGACGCCGCCCGGCACTGGCAGGCGCTGCATCGGGCGGTTGCGGCTGTGCGCGTCCTCTGTGATTTCATAGAGAAACACCGCCAGCGTCGGCGGGTTGGTTGGCACCGTGCCTTGAAGGTCGTGCACCATTGCCTGCGGGGCAGGCGGTGCGAACAGCGAGCTTAGAGCATCGTCAAGGACGCCGACCAATGTGTCGGTGACATCGCTGATGACCCCATGTGCAGGCAAATACCCCTCCCAACGCAAGTGCGAACCTTGCATTTCAAGGGCCGTGCCAACCGGCTAATCATCTGATTTTACGGGTTTTCGAGATTCTTGACGGTCAAGACATAATCGAAAGCGAGACTTTCGCACCCCGGATGCGGGGCATTTGTAGCTCGCTTTTGTGGGGCCATCGCACCGCAATCGGCGCTCGTTGAGAACGCTGTCTTTTCTCTGGCGCATTAGTCTGGCAAATATTGCACTATGGCCACTAAAACCGCGCTAACTCCCATTCCGCAGCCGCCCGGCAAGCCGATCATCGGCAATGCTCTGACGGTCGATGCCACTCGCCAGATTCAGTCGCTTATGGAATTGGCTGAGGAATACGGCCCGATCTTTCAGCTCGATATCATGGGCAATCCGATCGTGATCATTTCAGGCGCTGATCTGGTTGCGGAAGTGTGCGACGAAAAACGCTTCGACAAATCGGTGCGGGGTCCCCTGAAACGCCTGCGGCTGATCGGCGGCGATGGGTTGTTCACCGGCGACACCGATGCGCCCAACTGGGCCAAGGCGCACAACATCCTGCTCCCATCTTTCAGCCAGAAGGCGATGGGCAGCTACCTCCCGATGATGACTGATATTGCCAGTCAGCTCATGTTGAAATGGGAGAGGATGAATTCTGATGATGTGATCGATGTGCCCAAGGACATGATCCGGCTGACGCTCGACACAATCGGCGTATGCGGGTTCGGATATCGCTTCAATTCCTTCTACCGCGAAGATTTCCACCCGTTCATTGCGGCGCTGACCCGCACGCTTGAAACCACGCAGACCATGCGCGGCATACCGGGCGAAAAGATGTTCAAGGGCGATGCGATCAAGCAATTGCACCGCGACGCGAATTACATGAACAACCTTGTCGATGAGATCATTCGCGAACGCCAACGCAGCGGCAGCGCCAATGATAGCGAGCGCCCCGAAGACCTGCTTGATTTCATGCTGTCCGGGCGCGATGCGGTCACAGGTGAACGTCTGTCGGATGAGAACATCCGGTATCAGATCAACACCTTCCTGATTGCAGGGCACGAGACAACATCGGGCCTCTTGTCCTTCACGCTCTATTACCTGCTCAAAAACCGCGACGTGTTGCAGCGTGCCTATGCCGAGGTTGACACAGTGCTGGGCCGCAATATCGACCAGCCGCCCAGCCTCAAGCAGATCGGGCAGATGCCTTATATCCGCGCGATCCTGTTTGAAGCCTTGCGGCTTTGGCCGACAGCCCCTGCCTTTGGCCTTGCGCCTTACAAGGATGAAGTTCTGGGCGGCAAATACGCGATCCCCAAGGGAACCTTCACCACCGTCCTGATCCCGTCGCTTCACCGCGATACGAATGTGTGGGGCGATGATCCAAAGACCTTCAACCCTGACAATTTCTCACCCGAGGCAGAGGCCGCGCGTGATCCGGCGGCTTACAAGCCGTTCGGCAATGGCCAGCGCGCCTGCATCGGACGCCAGTTTGCCATTCAGGAATCGATCCTTGTCCTCTCGATGCTGCTCCAGCGCTTCGAATTGTTCGATCATTCTGATTATGAGCTCGACATCAAGGAGACGCTTTCGATCAAGCCGGATGAGTTCACCATCAAAGCACGCCTGCGCGATGATATAGAGCGTGGCGGGATTGCCACCGCCGAGGCTGATGAAGGTGCGGGAGAGCAAGCGACAAGCACCGTGCCAAAGCATGGCACGCCCCTGCTGGTTCTTTATGGTTCAAACCTTGGATCAAGCGAGAGTTTTGCGCGCGAGCTTGCGCAGAAGGCAGAATTCAACGGTTTCGATATCGAGATGGCGCCGCTCGACAATTATGTCGGCAAACTGCCTACAGACGGAGCGGTCGCAATAGCCTGCGCATCCTACAATGGTATGCCGCCAGACAATGCCGACAAGTTCTACAACTGGATCGCGGCCAAGGACGGCGAAGCACCTGACCTGTCCGGCGTATCATACCTGATGCTTGGCTGTGGCAATTCGGACTGGGCGGCAACATTTCAGGCTGTACCGCGCACGATGGACGCGCGGCTGGAGACGCTGGGCGCGAAGCGGATCGTGCCAACGACCGAGCTTGATGCGCGCGCGGATGTTGACACCCAGTTCCACACCTGGCTCGACGACCTCATCCCGCAATTGGGCGAGGAATTTGGACTGGATCTGTCTGGCGAGAACGCAGCGATTGCGCAGCCGCTCTACTCGGTCGAAATCACCGAAAGCGTCACCGCCAACACCGTTGCCTCTCGCGTCGGTGCGCACACGGTCACCATGGTCGCCAACACCGAGCTCAAGAACACCGAAAGGGGCGAAGGACGCTCAACCCGGCATATCGAAGTCGAATTGCCGGAAGGCATGGCCTATCAGCCGGGCGATCACCTTTGCGTAGTGCCGCTCAATGATGATGCCGTGGTCGAACGTTTGCTGCGCCGCTTTGGTCTTGATGCTGATACCTACGTGCGGATTGAATCGCGCAGTGAAATGCGCGGTCCCTTCCCCAGTGGCAGCACCTTCTCGGTCTACAACCTTGCCAAGACGGCAGGCGAATTGCAGGCGGTTGCAACGCGCAAGGACATTGCGACCATGGCGCTCCATTCCGAGTGCCCCAATTCCAAACGCGCCTTGGAAGACCTGTCGCGGCCACCGGCAGAAGACGGCACCGATCTTTACGCAAGCGAGGTTCTGGCAAAGCGCAAATCGGTGCTCGATATCCTCGAAGAATTCCCCGCGTGCGAATTGCCGCTGGCGGTCTTTCTTGAGCTGATCCCGTTCCTTTCCCCGCGCTACTATTCGATCTCCTCCGCGCCAGAGGCAGAGCCAGGCACATGTTCGATCACGGTGGGCGTGGTCAAAGGTCCGGCCCTTTCGGGCAAAGGCGAGTTCAAGGGCACATGCTCAAACTATCTGACCGAGCTTTCACCGGGCGACACGTTCAGTGCGGTTGTACGCGAGCCGACCGCCAATTTCCGCCTTCCTGATGATCCCGGCGTGCCGCTGCTCATGATCGGGCCCGGCACGGGTCTTGCGCCGTTCCGCGGGTTCTTGCAGGCGCGCGACCTTGCAGCCAAATCGGGCGCGCAGCTGGGCCCTGCGCGGCTCTATTTCGGTTGCCGCGATCCGGAGGAAGACTTCCTCTATCGAAGTGAGCTTGAAGATTACGACGCTCGGGGCATCGCCAACGTGCGCACCGCCTTCTCGCGCAGCGGCAAGACCAGGCACTATGTACAAGATCTGATCGCGCAGGATGCTGACGAGGTTTGGGCAATGCTGGAGGCTGGCGCGCGCATCTATGTCTGCGGCGATGGCGCCAAAATGGAACCGGATGTGCGCACCGCATTGGCGAAGATCCATGCCGAAAAGACCGGCAGCTCTTCTGACGAATCCAAAGCGTGGATCGAAGGACTGATCGCAAGCGAGCGCTATTCACTCGACGTTTGGGTCGGCTGATGCACTTGTCGAGACGCAACACGCTGACCGGCCTTGCAGGCACAGGTGCTCTCGCGGCCCTCCCAGCTCTTGCTGCTGCGCAATCGGACACCGGCCGTATCATCGACTATGATGGCATCAAGGCGCTTGGCCTGCCGGATCAGAAGCTGTCGATCTGGCTGCCGCCCGGATATGATGGCAGCGCCGCGCGTTACCGTGTGCTTTACATGCACGACGCGCAGAACCTGTTTGATCCTGCTTTGTCGAATTTCAACAAGGTCTGGGCAGCCGACCGCGCAATGCTGAGCCATGCGACGGAAACAGGCGAAAACCCCTGGATCATCATCGGCATCTGGTCACCGGGGGCAGACCGCTATCGGCAATATATGCCAGAGCCTGCCTATAATGCGGCAGGGCCAGACTTGCGCTCGCGCATGGACGCGTTTGGCAATGGCAAACCTGTGGTCAGCCGCCATTATATTGACTGGATCGCTGATGTCCTTAGGCCCTGGGTCAATCGATCCTTCCGCACGCTCACCACGCGTGATGAGACAGCGATTATCGGTTCAAGCATGGGCGGGCTGATCAGCCTTTATGCCTTTCTTGAACACCCTGACGTGTTTGGACGCGCAGGCTGTGTCAGCACGCATTGGCCAGGCACCGCGCCCCAAAATGTGGGCGAAACGGATGAAGAGATGCTCGCCATCTGGCTCTCCATGGTCACGCGCAAACTTGGCGAACCGCAAGCACGCCGGCTGTGGTTTGACCGGGGCGATGCGACACTCGATGCGCATTACCCCCCCTATCAAGCCGCCATCGATGCGATGATGGAAGCTTCAGATTGGGAACGCGGTCAGCACTGGGAAAGCAAGGCCTATCCCGGTGCCGAGCATGAGGAAAACGCATGGGCGCAAAGGCTGCCCGAAGTGCTTGGCTGGGTGCTCGGCTAGTCCGGCTCAATCACGCTCAACGAACCTGACAGCAATTCCGCCTGACGATGCAAGGTCAGCCTGCATCGTGCCGCCGCCTGTCACTTCGATCTCTTCGATCACAATCGCATAGGGGTTCGTGTCCCAATGCGCGCCTTCGCCATCGCGATAGACCTGCGCGGTGTAGCTCTTGCCCTCTTCCAGGAAGTCCAGCGGCAGCGTCAGGCTGCGCTCATCCTCGTCTGTGACAGCGCCAAGAAACCACTCGCCGCTCTTGCGGCCCTGACGCGCGATTGCGACATATTCGCCCACTTCGCCTGCAATCGCCACGCTGTCCTCCCAGTCCGCCTCGACATCCTTGATGAACTGGAAAGCGTCCATGCGCGCTTCGTAATTCTCAGGCAGGTCTGCTGCCATCTGAAGCGGCGAGTACAGCACGACATAAAGCGCAAGCTGCTTGGCAAGCGTGGTCTGCGGACGGTTGGCAGGATCACCACGCTGCATGTCTTCGCGCGCTGGCGGCTTTTCATTAGGGCGAAGGTCAAAGATGCCGGGGGTGAAATCCATCGGCCCTGACAGCATCCGCGTATACGCCAGGATCGAGATGTGTTCAGGCGGGTTGGGCGGTGTGCCCCATGCGTTGAATTCCATCCCGCGTGCGCCTTCGCGTGTCATCCAGTTGGGATAGGTCCGGCGAAGCCCGGTGTCCTTCACTGGTTCGTGCGCATTGATCGAAATCTGGTGACGGGCGGCCTCTTCAACCACCCGAATATGATGGTCGACCATGAATTGGCTGTCATGCCATTCATACTGCTTCACCCCGTTCTCATCATAGCGCACGATATCGCCCGCATCCGCGACATAGCCGGTCTTGACCTCGCGAACGCCGTTGGCGGCATACAGCGCAAACGCCTCTTCCATCTGCGCCTCGTAATTGGCGACATTGCCCGATGTTTCATGGTGGCCAATGATACGCACCCCGCGCTCGGCTGCATATTCTGCGAGCATTGGCAGATCGAAATCGTCGAAACTCTCGGCAAACCGGAACAACGCGCCATTGTTGAACCAATCGCCGTCCCAGCCGATGTTCCATCCTTCGACCAGCACGCCCGAAAAGCCATGCTCAGCCGCAAAATCGATATAGCGCATGGTTTCTTCAGTCGTCGCGCCGTGAATGCCATCATTGCCCCAGGTGCGATCATTGATGTGCATCGCCCACCAGATGCCGACATACTTGCCCGGCTCAACCCACGACACATCACCCAGCTTGTTGGGTTCGTTGAGGTTGAGAATGATGTCAGAATTGATCAGGCCTGCCGCATCAGGGGCGATCTGGATCGTGCGCCATGGGCTTTTGAAAGGAGCGGTGGTGTGCACCTTGATCCCGTCAGAGCCCGCGCGCAGCTGCGCTTCGAAACTGCCCGGACGCAGCGCGAGCAGTGACATCGCCGAATAATTGACCAGAGCAGCTTCATGGATCGAGAGATGAAGGCCGCTCGGCTGGCGGAAGGTCACGGGAGTATGCGCGTCATCAACCGTGCCTGCCTTGCCCTTGCGATAGATGTATTCGTACCGGTTGAACTGGCGGCTCGGCGTCCACCATGCATCTGCGTCATTCCCAATCGCGAACTGGGTCAGCTCATCGGTGATCGCGATCGGACCCTGGAAAGCAGGCTGCTCTTCCAGCTCATATCGGAAACCAACGCCGGTATCGAAGGCGCGAAAAACCACGGTCATGGAGCGATCTGGACCCGATTGCGCCTCGAATATCACAGCCAGTTCATTGTACTGGTCGCGCACTACGCGCCGCTCGCCCCAAGGTTGTTCCCAAGTCGCATCGCGCGAAGTGGTTTCGGACAGAACAATCGCAAGATCGGTTTCAAGCCCGTGGTGATCTGCGAACAGCAGCCCCAATCGCGAAGCGGCAATCGCCTCTTCACCGTCATATGTGATCGAATAGGTCGCAAGGCCGCCTTCGTCACTGAGAGTGACAACGATCTTGCCATCAGGCGAAGCGAGCGAATAACTTTCCGCCTTGAGCGGCAAAGCGGTGCCCAAAACGAGCGCAAACAGCGCAGCAAGTTTGATCCCAAGACGCAGCATCGACCTCTCCCCGATAAGCGTGTCTCGATCGAAATCCGAGACTTTGCAAAATTTTGCAATTCTATCGCTCTCGCTTTCGATAATAGCACGGTATCCACAGCAATCCAGAAGCAAATTTCTCTGCAAATCTTTGCAATAAGTGCTATGGAGAGCGCTGGAGAGGGATGATCATGGCATTGCAACGCACTCTGGCGCTCGCCAGCACAATAGCATTGGTTGGCGCGGTTTCAGCCTGCGGCGGTGGTGGCTCTTCGAGCGCGCCAAACACTAGCGCAATTGGTGGAGGCGGAACACCCACGCCAACCCCTGCCATTGCAAGCGCGACCTTGCCTCCCGGTGCAATCACCACTTTAGCTGATCGCACCGCGGCAAGCCGGATCACGCACAGTTTCGGCTTTTCCGACGGGCTGAACCCGATGGTAGCCCAGTTTGCCGGCGGCGCAGCAGCAGGCGATATCGACAATGACGGCGATATCGATGTCTTCGTCGCGCGCGGCGATCTGGGGGCAAACCTGCTCTACATCAACGAAGGCGGCACCTTTTCCGAAGGCGCAGCCGCTGCCGGTCTCGCGTTCACACAAGGCCCCAACACCAATGGTCGCCACAGCGGGCCGACCTTTGGCGATCTTGATGGCGATGGTGATCTCGACCTGCTTCTGGGCGGGCTTGAAGGCGGTCCGATGAAGCTGTTTGCCAATGATGGCACAGGCCGATTTACCGATGTGAGCGCGGGATCGGGATTTGACCTGGCGAGTGCGGATCACACGATATCAATGGCGCTGGGCGACTATGATGCCGATGGCGATCTCGACGTGTTGATGGCGCATTGGGGCACCCCGCGCGATCCTGTCATCCCCGGCGAGACAGAGACCTTGTGGCGCAATGACAGCGTGCCCGGTTCGATGTCATTCACTCCGGTAAGCGCCACGAGCGGGGTTGCTGGCCTGCTCGCCTTCGATCTGCCTCAGGGCGTGCTTGGCCCCAATTTCGATTACACTTTCGCCCCCGGCTTTGCCGATATTGATGGCGACCGCGACCTCGACATTTTGATGGTGTCGGACTTTCGCGGGTCCAAAGTGCTGGTCAACAATGGCAATGGCACTTTTGCTGCCGCCGGTTTCACGCCGGACGACGAAAACGGCATGGGCGCGGCCATTGGCGACTTTGACAATGATGGCGATTTCGACTGGTTCGTCTCGTCAATCAACGGCAACCGCCTGTTCGAAAACCTTGGCGCGGCCAGTTTTGTCCGCAGGCCGGAATCGGGAGTTGAACCGGGCGGATGGGGCTGGGGATCGTGCTTTGCCGATTTCAACGCGGATGGCTGGCTCGACATCTATCAGACCAATGGCTGGGAAGCGGGCAAGGACCCGTCTGCGTCGAACTATGTGAATGACGTCACGCGGCTTTGGATGAACGCGGGCGATGGTACATTTGCAGACAGCGCGCAGGAATCGGCAATCGCCGAAACCGATCAGGGTCGCGGCGTGCTGTGCGATGATTTCGACAATGATGGCGATGTGGATGCGCTGCTGCTGACGGCTGAACCGACAGGGGCTGCCTATTACTGGGAAAATCAGCTCTCAGGCGCGAACACCATCAAGGTGAGGCTGCGCGGCAAGGCGCCCAACACCTTTGCTGTGGGCGCGATTGTGCAGCTTTCGATTGCTGACACGACCCAGACCCGGATGATTGGCGTGAACAGCAATTTCATTTCGCACAATTCAACCGATCAGATCTTTGGCATGGGGCCAAACACCTCTGGGGGCCTTCGCGTGATCTGGCCTGATGGCAGCGAGACGATCGAGCCTAATGTCGCTGCGGGGCAAACGCTGGTGATCACCCAGCCTTAATCTGCTGCGAAAATCCGGTAATCCCACGCGCCAAGCGTGAGCTGCGTGTCCGCATCGAAGGCAGCGGCCTCGCCTGACATTGCATCGGTATACGCCCCATGGTGGCGCACGAGATCGAAGCTTACCACATGATCGCGCGGGGACAGGTTGAAGATCGCAAAGACCCGTTCCGTCCCCTCACCCCGGACAAATGCGAAGACATCGTCGCTCGCGCTGTTAGGCACGTCGACCATTGGTGCACCATGATCGCCATTCCAAAGCGCCCGCTCGGCCGTCTTGAGCGCGATCAGGCGGCGAAACAGACCATCGTACTGGCCCTCTTTCCACTCAATCTCATCTTTCTCGAAAAAGGCAAGTTGGCGATCAAGATCAGCCTCCTGACCGTTGTAGATGAGCGGAATGCCGTGCCCTGTAAAACTGAGCGCGATCGCTGCTTCATAGGCCGGGCCGTAAATCTCTGAAGCGACGCCGTCCCACGAATTCTGATCATGGTTGTCAGTGTACATCATGCGATAGGCGGCATGCGGCCAGGTCGTTTTCTGCCCAGAAAAATATCCGCGCATCGCGCCCGCTCCGCTGCCATCAGCGACGAGTTCCTGCATCGCCTCTTTCCAGCCCCACGCATAAGTCGCGTTGAAGGAGCGGCGGTGCAGGTCACGCGTTTCCCATTCGGCCAGCATGAAAACGGGTTTGATCGCTTCCAGCTCTGCCCGCGCGGTTTCCCAGAAGTCGGTGGGGACATAGCCAGCAACATCAGCGCGATATCCATCAATATCGAACTCGCGCACCCAATAGGTGAGGCTGCCCGTCATATATTCGCGCAGGCCCGGCTGCGAATAATCAAAGTCCGCCACATCAGACCAATCGGTTCCCTCAGGCGTCATCATCTCGCCTTCTGGGGATCTTGAATACCAATCGGGATGCTCGCTGGTCAGCGGGTTGTCCCAGGACGAATGATTGGCCACCCAGTCCAGAATAACCTTGAGCCCCAACCCATGCGCCGCATCAACAAAAGCGCGAAACTCTGCCTGTGTCCCAAGCTCAGGATTGACCGCGCGATAGTCGAGCACAGAATAGGGACTGCCCATCGATCCCTTGCGATTGACCTGGCCAATCGGGTGGATCGGCATCAGCCAGACGATATCGACCCCCATCTCGGCAAGCCGGGGGAGATGCTCTTGCGCAGCAGCAAATGTGCCAGCCTTTGTGAACTGCCGGGTGTTGAGCTGATAGATGACCGCATCAGCCGTCCAATCGGGCGCTGCGACTTCGACATAGGGCTGCGGCTCATAGCTGGTTGGTGCGTTGCCACCCTCACATCCGGCGAGGGCCAGAGCAGCACCCAGCACAGCGCCCCATGCGCGCATCACGAAGCCTCCTTAAGCTTGGCCTGCTTCTCTAGCATGGCGGTTGTCCCGTCAGTCACGAAGAATGTTGCCACAGCGGCGAGCGTGAACGATGTCGCTGAGATCGCCATTGCGTAGATCGGCGCACCATCAAAGAAAGTGGTGAGCAGGAAGCCGAGCAAGGTCGCTGCGATCAACTGCGGCACAACGATGAAGATGTTGAATATCCCCATATAAATGCCCATTTTTCGCGCCGGGACAGAGCCTGCAAGGATCGCATAGGGAAGCGAAACAATCGATGCCCAAGCGATGCCGACCGCGACCATCGGGATCCACAGCAATTCGGGATCACGGATCAGCAGCATTGAGGCAAAACCCACGGCCCCAATTGCAAGGTTGAGCGCATGCAGCCGGGTGCGATCCATCTTGGCTGCGATGATGATAAAGGCCAAAGCAGCGGCTGCGGCGATCCCATTGCGGACAGATCCCAGCAGGCTCCACCAGTCAGCAGCATCCTGATATCCCTGTGTCACCGGATCAGGCGATGAAAAGTGATATTCGGCCACCGCTGGCGTGCCATAAATCCACATAGAGAACATCGCGAACCAGCTGAAGAACTGCACAACCGCAAGCTGGCGCATGGTCTTGGGCATGGCGAACAGATCGTTCACCACTTCCATGAAGCCGTTCTCATCGTTGCCGCCCTTGCGCAGCATCGACGCGATGATCTGGATTACACCGAAGGCCGCGATCAATCCGGCCAACACGTATAGCTCTTGTGCGATCTCAATCGTGCCAAGCCATGCAGGACGTGGCTCGCCGCGCGCTATCATCACAAAGCCCGCAAACGCGATGCCGACAATGATCCAGACCAGTCCGCCGCTTTGAAACTGGGAAGCACTGCGGCGCGGGGTTTCAATCTCTGTGGGGTCAACGCCCAGAGCCTCGTGCCGCGCGGCCTCGAACCCGGCGATCTGTTCGGGTGAATATTCCTTGGTCTTGAACACCGTCCAGCAAACCGCAGCAAGCAAGGCCGCACCGCCAATGTAAAATGCCCATTGCACGGTTTCGGGAATCTCACCCTCGGGCGCGACGTTGCTCAACCCCATCCAGTTGGTCATCATCCAGGGCAAAGCGCCCGCAATCACCGCGCCAACCCCGATGAAGAAGCTTTGCATCGCATAGCCTCTGGTGCGTTGCCGGTCGGGCAGGTTATCACCCACAAAGGCGCGGAATGGCTCCATTGTGATGTTGAGCGATGCGTCCATGATCCACAGCATGCCTGCCGCCACCCACAAGGTCGGCGAATTGGGCATGATGAAGAGCGCCAGGCTCGCCAGGATCGCACCGATCAGGAAGTAGGGCCGCCGCCGCCCGAACCGGCCCCAGGTGTTGTCGGACAGGTGCCCGATGATCGGCTGGACGATCAGCCCTGTCATTGGCGCTGCGATCCACAAGATCGCCAGCTCATTCACCTCTGCGCCCAACGTCTGGAAGATGCGGCTGACATTGCCGTTCTGGAGGTCAAAGCCGATCTGGATGCCCAGAAAGCCAAAGCTCATGTTCCAGATTTGCGCCGGGTTCATGGCCGGCTTGCGCCCTGCCCCTGCAACAGCGCCTGTTTCAGCCGCTTGTGTCATCCTATGTATCCCTCTCCAGCGCTGGCCCGTGCCTTTGGCCTGACCTAGCGCGCCTCCCTCGCACATTGCACTGCAATGCCTGCCAGCTTATCACGCTACTGGCTCTTGCCCCTTAGTGTGCCGCTTATGCAAATTTTTGCAAGAATCTTTATGCATGAACACGATAATCGGAGCGCCTTCACCGAATTCAGTGGATTATTCCTATTGTTTTTAGAGGTGTAATCGCAAATCGGTGAACCTGAATCAATTTTCACAAAGATTTGCAAAATCTGCTCCATGATGGCAATCAGGCTGCGGGAGAACATCATGAGCAAACGAATCTGGCTATCGTGCCTTGCCGCCTTGTGCATCACAGCGGGCAGCGCATGGGCGATGAATGAACCGCCGGCAGACGAAGCGGGTTTTCGCGATCGCCTGCCTGAAGACGAGATTGTCTATTTCGTCCTGCCGGACCGTTTCGCAAATGGCGATCAAACCAATGATACAGGCGGCCTTGAAGGCGGCCCGCTCGACCATGGTTTCGATCCGACCCACAAAGGGTTTTACCACGGCGGCGACCTTGCCGGATTGACCGCGCGGCTCGACTATCTGGAAGGCATGGGCGTAACCGCGATCTGGTTTGCGCCGATCTTCAAGAACAAGCCGGTGCAAGGGCCACAGGGCGATGAGAGCGCCGGCTATCACGGATATTGGGTAACCGACTTCACCAGCATTGATCCGCATTTTGGGACCAATGCCGAATTCAAGGCCTTCGTCGATGCGGCCCATGCGCGCGGGATGAAGGTCTATATGGACATCATCACCAATCACACCGCTGATGTCATTCGCTATGCTGAGGGCGATGATTTCAACTACACCTATCGCAGCCTTGCTGATTTTCCCTATTCGCGCCGCGGCGGCCCAGATGGCGAGCCGATCAATGACGGTTTTCTGGGCGACCATGTCCAAACGGGAGAAAACTTCGCCAAGCTGACTTCGCCTGACTTCGCTTATACGCCGGTCGTTCCAGCCGCTGAGCGCGAGGTGAAAGTGCCTGCCTGGCTCAACGAACCGATCTACTACCACAACCGCGGCAGCACGACCTTTAGCGGCGAGAGCAGCCGGTATGGCGACTTTGCTGGTCTCGATGATCTCTACACCGAGCATCCGCGCGTGCTTGAAGGGATGATCGATATCTATGCAAGCTGGATCACGCGATTTGGCATCGATGGTTTTAGGATCGATACCGCCAAGCACGTGAACCCAGAATTCTGGCAAAGCTTTGTGCCAGCAATGTTAGAGACGGCGCAGGCTGAGGGCATTCCCAACTTCCTCATCTTTGGCGAAGTCTATTCTGACAGCCCGAACAGCGGGTTCCTCGCCCAGTTTACCCGCCGGGATGGGTTTCCGGCGGTGTTGGATTTTGCGTTCCAGGCCGCTGTTCGCGAGGCGATCAGCAAGGGGACGCCGCCATCAGTGATCGTCGACATGTTCGATGGCGATGTGAATTACGAAGGCGGCGAAGCAGCAGCCCGAACCATGCCGACCTTTCTCGGCAATCACGACATGGGCCGTTTCTCGACGCTTATCAAAGGCGACAACCCCGACATCACTCAGGACGAATTGCTCGCGAAGGTGAAGCTTGGTCATGCGATGCTGATGACGCTGCGCGGCAATCCGGTGATCTATTATGGCGATGAGCAAGGCTTTGTCGGCGACGGCTGGGATCAGGCAGCGCGCGAGGACATGTTCCCAAGCCTGACTGACAGCTACAACGATAACAACCTGATCGGCACCGATGCCACCACGGCAGGCGAGAACTTTGACACAGCCCACCCGCTTTACACTCTGATTGCCGAGCTATCGGCAGTGCGCACGCGTCACGCCGCCCTTAGGCGCGGCAAACAGGTGGCGCGCAGCTATGACGATACAGCGCCCGGCCTGGTCAGCTTCTCCCGGATCGATGCGGAGACGGATGACGAGTATTTTCTTGCCTTCAACACGTCGGCAGAGGCGTTGAAGGTCAATTCGTCGATCGGTTACAGCGCTCGCTCGATAGAGACGCTGCACGGGTCTTGCCCGGACGCTGTGCTCGCTCCAGGCAGCGTTGCACTGGACCTGCCCGCCTATGGTTGGTGTATCGCGAAAGTGAGCGAGACTGCTGAGTGACAACGCCTGCAGACATGAAAAGCCCGGATCTGGTGACAGGCGCCGGTGACTGGTGGCGCGGCGCGGTGATCTATCAGATCTATCCGCGCAGTTTCCGTGACACCAATTCCGATGGCATTGGCGACCTTCGCGGCGTTGCCGAGGGACTCGACTATATCGCTTCGCTGGGTGTTGACGGGATCTGGATCTCGCCCTTCTTCACATCGCCGATGGAAGATTTCGGCTACGATGTTGCAGACTATTGCGGCATCGACCCGACCTTTGGCGACTTTGACGATTTCGATGCAATCATCGCGCGGTCGCACGAATTGGGCATGAAGGTCATCATCGATCAAGTCTATTCGCACACCTCTGACCAGCACGCCTGGTTCCAAGAAAGCCGCCGTGACCAGACCAATGACAAGGCCGATTGGTATGTCTGGGCAGACCCTAAGCCTGATGGTTCACCGCCTTCCAACTGGCAGTCGGTGTTTGGCGGATCGGCGTGGCAGTGGGATGGTCCGCGCCGACAATATTACCTGCACAATTTCCTGACGAGCCAGCCCGATCTCAACGTCCACAACCCGGATGTGCAAGACGCGCTGCTTGATGTTGCACGCTTCTGGCTGGATCGCGGTGTGGACGGTTTCCGGCTCGATGCGCTCAACTTTTCCATGCATGATCCCGACCTTCGCGATAACCCGCCCTCTGGCGTGCCGATGGGCCAGGTGACCCGCCCCTTCGACATGCAGATCAAGCGGTACAACCAATCGCATCCGGACATCCCGCTGTTCCTGGAAAGGATCCGCAGCACAATCGACGAATATCCCGGCAGGTTTACCGTAGCCGAGGTTGGCGGGCCTGATCCGCTTGCTGAAATGAAGGCCTTTACGGCTGACCGCAGGCGGCTCGATTCTGCGTACAATTTCGACTTTCTCTATGCGCCTGACCTGACCGCTGATCTGGTCAGGCAATCGCTTGGCAATTGGGATGGTTCGGCTGAAGAAGGTTGGCCGTCATGGGCGTTTTCGAACCACGATGCCCCGCGCGCGACGACACGTTGGTCGGGCGATGATGATTTTGAGCAGATAACGCGGCTCAACATGCTCCTGCTGCTTTCGCTGCGGGGCAATCCGATCATCTATCAAGGTGAGGAACTGGGCCTGCCTCAGGGTCACGTGGCCTTTGCTGATCTGCAAGACCCAGAAGCGATCACCAACTGGCCGCACACACTGGGCCGTGATGGTGCGCGCACACCGCTACCATGGTCAGCCGAGAAACCGCAGGCGGGCTTCTCCAAGGCCAACAGCACCTGGCTGAAAGTAGACCCTGCCCATACCGAGCGCGCGATTGATCGACAGTCAGGCGAACCGGGCTCGGTTGCGAACTACACGCGCAAGCTGCTCGCGATCAGGGCCGGTCATCCTGCATTGGTCCGCGGGACCAGTGAGTTGCTGGCAACGCCAGACGATATCGTTGCCTTTGTGCGCCGATCGGACGAGGGCGAAGTGCTGTGCGCTTTCAACCTTGGTCATCAGCCGGTTGACTGGGCACCGCCTGCGCCCTTCAATTCAGCCACAAGTATTGCGAGCGAGGCAATGGCTGAAAGCGCAGGGCCTGTGCTAACAACACTCGCACCGCGCTCGGGCTACTGGGCGGTTGCCGGGGGAAATTAGGGAATGGACTCAGCCAGTCTGAAAGCAAAAAAGAACGCTCGGCTGGAAGATATTGCACGGCAGGCGGGGGTTTCGATCTCGACCGTTTCGCGCGCATTGAATGACAGCCCGGCGGTCAAGCGCCGGACCAAGCAGGAAATCTGGCGGATAGCCCGCGCGCATGATTATGATTTCCGCACGCATATGCCCAATGGCCCGGTTGGTGCCGAAGCGACGATTGCCGTCATTGTTCCAGCGCCGCAAGCGCGCGAGACACGGGTGGCAGACCCGTTTTTCCTTGAACTGCTGGCAGGCATTGCCGAGGCCGCGCGTGAGCGGAACGCGGACCTTGTGATCAGCCATGTCTCCCCGCGCTCTGCTGAAGACCTTGAATTTGCGATGACGACCAGCCGGGCGACCGGCATGATCTTCATCGGCCAAAGCTCGCTCCACCATGCGTTCAACTCGCTTGCTGACAGCAATGATCGGTTTGTCGTGTGGGGCGCGGAATTTGGCGATGCAGCCTATTGCACTGTCGGATCAGACAATGTCGCAGGCGGGCGGCGCGCGACCTCACACCTTCTGCGATTGGGACGCGAGCGCATTTTGTTCCTTGGCGATACAGAGGCACCTGAGGCTGAACAGCGCTTCCGCGGCTATCGCACGGCGCTTGAAGAAGCAGGCGTAGCGCTGGATGACAGCCTTGCCGTTTCTGCGCACTTCGACGTGCAATCAGGGGAATCAACCACACGTTCCGCGATTGAGCGCGGGCTTGAGTTTGACGCGGTGTTCGCCGCCAGTGACCTGATCGCAATCGGCGCGATCCGTGCGTTGACCAAATCAGGGCGCAGCGTACCGGGCGATGTGTCAGTGGTTGGCTATGACAATATCCCGGCAGCCCGGCTCGTCACCCCGCGCCTTACCACAATCGATCAGGACACGAACCTTGCAGGACGAATGCTAGTTTCCAAACTGATTGACACGCAAGGCGGGCAAGCGATCTCCGAAAGGTTGGAGACCAGCCTGCTGATCAGAGACAGCTGCGGCGGTTGAGATGACGCAAGGCTTCTCTCCGCTAAAAAGCATCGTCATCGTCGGCGGCGGAAGCGCAGGATGGATGACAGCGGCAGCGCTTTCGGATGCCGTGGGTCAGGGCTGTCAGATCACTCTGATCGAATCCGAAGCGATCGGCACAGTCGGAGTGGGCGAGGCGACCATCCCGCCGATCCGCAATTTCAATGCCCGGATCGGGATTGATGAGGCCAGCTTCATCAAGGAAACCGCCGGTTCTTATAAGCTAGGCATCCAATTTGTGGACTGGTCGCGCAAGGGCCACAGCTACTTCCACCCCTTTGGGCAATATGGCGCCGAATTCGACAAGGTGCCGTTCTATCACCACTGGATGCACGAAAGCCTTTCGGGAAATGTCGAGGGGCCGATTGATAATTTCTCGATGTGCTGGGCGATGGCAAAAGCAGGCAAATTTGCCCGGCCCGAAGCCGACCGTCGCAAGATCCAGTCGACCTTCGACTATGCCTATCACTTTGATGCCGGTCTTTACGCTGCCTTCCTGCGCCGCCTGTCCGAAGCACGCGGGGTCAAACGGGTAGAAGGTCGCGTGGTCGACGTGACGCAGCGCGCGGAAGACGGCTTTATCGAAAGCGTGACGCTCGAGACTGGTGAGGCGATAGCGGGCGAACTGTTTGTCGATTGCAGCGGGTTCCGCGGCCTTCTGATCGAAGGGACGCTCAAAGCGGGATACGAAAACTGGCAACATTGGCTGCCCTGCGACAGGGCGATCGCCGTGCCTTGTGCCAAAAAGCCGGAAATAGCGCCCTACACCCGCTCCACCGCGAAAGAAGCCGGTTGGCAATGGCGCATCCCGCTCCAGCATCGCACCGGCAATGGTTATGTCCATTGCAGCGAGTTTATCAGCGAGGACGAAGCCACTGAGACCTTGATGGGTTCGCTCGACGGGGAACCGCAGGCTGATCCCCGAACGCTTCGCTTTGTCACCGGGCGCCGGCGCAAATTCTGGGACAAGAATTGCGTGGCGATTGGTCTTTCAGCGGGCTTTATGGAGCCGCTCGAATCGACCAGTCTTCACCTTATCCAATATGGCATTTTGCGCCTGATTGCCTTGCTGCCTGACAGTGAGATGTCACCGCTGCTGGCGCATGAATACAATACGCAAACGGCGCTGGAATATGAGCGCATACGCGACTTTCTGATCCTGCATTACAAAGCGACCAGCCGCGATGATGCGGAATTGTGGCGCTATTGTTCGGCGATGGAGATACCCGAAACGCTCCAGTACAAGATTGACCACTTCCGCAATTATGGCCTGCTGGTTTCTGACGAACGGGAGCTGTTCGCTAACCCAAGCTGGATTGCGGTTTATCTGGGCCAGGACATTGTCCCGCGCCGTGCACCCGCGATCACCGCGATGCGCGACGGCGTACCGGTAAGCGAGCGGATCAAAATGATCGCGCACGCCATGCGCGAGGCTGTTGGCGAGATGCCAAGCCATGCAGACTTCCTCGCGCGGCACTGCCCTTCACCACTCGCGGCCTGACCCCGGCCTGACCGCCCCAAATGAAGAAGGGCCCGCCGTTTCCGGCGAGCCCCCTTTTTTCCAGAAACTGCGACCCTTCAGGCTCTAGAAGTTCTTGCGGATCGTGAAGTTGAACGTCCGACCATAAACTTCATGGCGGCTCGGGAAGGTTCCGATTTCGTTGCCGCCTGCATCGAACAGATCGTTTTGCGTCACGAACGGTTCGTTGGTGAGGTTGAACACCTCAACCAGAATGCCGAGGTCCTTCAGCGGTCCAGACTCGTCCTGGAACGTATAACCGATCTGCGCGTCGAGGATCGTCTCGTTCTGCGCATCGGCACCGCTAAGCGAACCGTCGAAGTTCTGAACTTCCGACAGGAACCCGCTGCGATAACGCGCAGCAAGCTTCGCACGCCAGCCATCGCGTTCGTAGAAGATGTCGCCTGACCAGGTGTTCTCGGAATAGCCCGGGATCGGAAGCGGCGTCTGGTTCTGATCTTCGACCTCTGCATCCGCATAGGTGTAGCTGAAGAAGCCGCCGAACCCTTCGAGCACTGGCGTCAGGTCGCCGAAGTCGACCCGGACCGTGCCTTCGATACCGGTGATTGAACCGTCAGCGAAGTTGACCGGACCGCTGAACACACCTGTTGCCAGTTCAGGCGCGGTGTTCAGAATGTCACCAAACCCGGCGTTCTGGATCGGCTGGGTAAGATCAATCAGCTCGTTAAAGTCGATGATCCAGTCAGACAGGTCCTTGTGGAACGCTGCGACAACGATGGCAGAGCCGGGTGAGAAGTACTTTTCGAACGACACGTCGAACGAAAGCGATTCATACGGCTGCAGGAACGGGTTGCCGCCCCCAAGGTTAAAGCACACCAGGCTTGGCGGGTTGAACCCGATGACAGAGTCAGGGAACTGATCCCCATCCGTGTCCACACAGCTCAACGAATTGAAGCTGATGTTCTGGTTTGCTGCCATCTGATCAAGGCGGGCACGGGTCACGGTCTTGGCCGCTGCGATACGGATATAGGTATCCGTGCCTACCTCGAAGCTGAGGTTCATGCTTGGCAGCCAGTCATCATAGCTTTCTTCAACCGTGTTGGTGAAGCCGCCGCCAATTGTACCCGTCGAAGACTGATCGGTATCGGCATAGCGAAGACCGATGTTACCGCGCACCGGAACATTGCCCAGATCGCCGTCGATATTCGCCTGAATGTAGAAGTTGTGAACCTGCTCTTCGACCACCCATTCGGTGTCGAAGGTGGCCTTCTCAACGATGTAAGTGCCATCGGTGAGGAAGCTCGACGGATCATAAGCGATGATGTTCTGGCCAAGATCGCCTGTGTCTGTGGATCCGACGATAGCTGATGTCGGTATGGCAAGCCCATCACCAAAGGCAGCGGTCGGACGCAGGAAGGATTCGTTGGAATCGAAGTTCTTCTCGCGATCCGTGTAGAGCCAGCCGACAGTGATGTTGTCGAGCAGGCCGCCACCGAACTCCCACGAAGCTTCGGCACGAAGCTGGTGCAGTTCATCATCGATGATCGGCTGCTTGATAAAGCCGACCTGGCCCCAGCCACCCGGATCAGTAAGCAGCACATTGGCTGGATCGGTGTAATCGATCAGTCCATCGATCGAATACCGGCCATTGTCCGGGAAGGTGAAGTTCAGCGTATCCTGAGCGCCCGAACGCGCGCGGCCAGTGCCCGCATAGCTTTCATAGTCGATGTCATCACGGTCGAGCGTCGAATAGCCATAGTCGAGCACGATGCCGAGATTGTCAGTGACGTTGAAATCCGCATTGGCGCCGATGGCAAAGATCTGAGCTTCGTTGCCTTCGGTATCGGTACGAAGGATTGGAACCACTGCCGAATACTGCGCGCTGTCAGCGAACGGACCGCTGCCGGTTGCGCCTTCGAACTGTGCGCCGCTCCACGAAGCGATCGGCGTTTCAGTGCCGCGGAAGATGCCCGAATCCTGCGTGTCGGTGTAGAATGCATCAACCATCAGAGCGAAATCGCTGCTCGGTTCGAATTGGAGCGAACCGGCAATCGATGTGCGCTCAAATTCGCGGCTTACCGCGCCCTGACGCGGGTTGTCCGATGGATAGATCAGGCCGCTTGCATCGCGCGACACCTGGAACTGATTGGTCTTGAGCTCGCGCGAAATGAAGTGCGTCGGGTTCGACTGAACCGTGACACCCAGCGACCAACCAACGGTGCCGTCAGCGTTCTGATCAATGTACGATCCGAAGAAGCGGTATCCATCGTCTGCAAAATCGGGATTGCGCGAACCGCTGTCGTTGAGGACATAGGTTCCCGACACACTGACCTGTGTGTCGTTGTAATCAAGCGGACGCACAGTGCGAAGGTCAACAGCGCCTGCGATACCAATCGCGGCAAGACGTGCATCGCCGGTCTTGTAGACAATGCCCTGGCCGATCAGTTCGGACGGGAACTGGTCAAACTCAATGCCGCGATTGTTGCCGGCTGAGACGACCTCACGTCCATTGAGCAGCGCCAGCGAGAAATCCGGGCCAAGGCCGCGGATCGAAATCTGCTGCGAACGGCCACGCACGCGCTGTGCAGTCACACCGGGCAGGCGAGCGAGCGAATCTGCAATCGACAAGTCCGGCAGCTGCCCAAGGTCTTCTGCCGAGATCACTTCGACGATCGACGTCGCCTCACGCTTGGTTTCGAGCGACGATTCAATCGCGCTGCGAATACCGGTGACGACAATCTGATTGCCCTCACCATCTGCGACTTCGGTGTTTTCTTCATTAGCCTGCGCAAAAGCCGGCGCAGCGGTGGCCACAAGTGCCAGGCCTGTTGCCGCGCTGCAAAGCAGGCGCGTGTTAGCGGTGTAACGCTTCAATCCCATTCTATTCTCTCCCCGAGGCATCACGATCTGAGCGTGTTTGCAGTTTTTTGCATAGCGCAGAAAATCTGATCCGTAAATCACCAATCTGAAATACGCCCGGACACCGCAGTTTTGGTGTTTTGTCGTTTTAATTTAGTTATTTAGTCGCCCCCCGAGGTCAATCGAGCGCAGAATCCAAGGAACTATCAACATCCTGTGTCTGTTGCGCCACACCATTGCACGCTGGAAATAGCCCACTCGCCCGTCTGAGCACCTCTCACCTCCACTCCACATCGCCGAGATCGAAACTTTAATCTCTATTTTTCAATTGTTTAAATGCTTTCATTTGGCGATTTGACAAGGCTTTGATAGCCTACTTCTGTCATTCGAACCGGTTGAGAAGGCTCGCCAGACCATGCAGAACTGGGCAATTTCACTGTCAGAAGCGAAGGAAAGCAATTTTTCTTCGGAGAATCATGATTTTGTGTCTGTCAGCAACTTCATGGTCTCACCTCAAACAGCCATCGACGCCGCATCTTTGCAAAATTTTGCAAAGATCACGCCGCAATATCCTGGCATCCGCGCGGAACTGCCGCAGAGTGTCTCGCTTGCTTGGCTTGAGGAGTTGTCACCGCTGCTGGACAACGTGTTTGGCAAAGCGGAAGCCGGCTGGGAGATTCAGGCCTGGTTTTCGCTTGTCACAGCAAAGCCCGAAGAGCTGATCCCGATGCAGCGCTTTCCGCATGTTGACGGCACCAATCCCCGCCAGCTGGCCATGATGCTTTACCTTCATGATACGCCGCATGGGGGAACCGGCTTCTTCCGACACCGTTCAACCGGGCTTGAATCGCTTACCGATGAAAGCTTCCCCAAATACCGCGCCGCGCTTCAACAAGATGTTCAGCGCAGCGGGTTGCCACCCGCAGCCTATGTGACCGACGGAGCGCCTCATTTCGAACGCACTTACGCAAGCGATGGCGCTTTCAATCAGGCCGTGTTCTATCGCGGCAACGTTTTGCACTCTGGCCTGATCGATGCCTCACAGGAATTGTCACCCGATCCTGCGCGGGGCCGCTTGACGATCAATGCCTTCTTCCGGCCTATTGGCGGGTAGCGATGGAACTCGAATGACCAATCAAACCGTAAACAAGCTTGTTATCGTTGGAGGTGGGACCGCT
This sequence comes from uncultured Porphyrobacter sp., assembly GCA_964443505.1. GTDB lineage: Bacteria > Pseudomonadota > Alphaproteobacteria > Sphingomonadales > Sphingomonadaceae > Erythrobacter. Next base: position 56,691 of record CAYUCZ010000017.1, read on the forward strand.
GGCTGGATAACGGCGGCGGCTTTCTCACGCCTTATGGGGCGCACGCTTACCATAGAGCTGGTCGAATCCGATGCGATCGGGACTGTCGGTGTTGGCGAGGCGACGATCCCCCAGATCATCCGACTCAACACGATCCTTGGCCTTGATGAACACGACTTCGTCAAACGCACCAATGGCACATTCAAACTTGGCATCGAGTTTGTCGACTGGGGCTCGGTCGGCACGCGCTATCTGCACACATTTGGTGATGCTGGGATGAACCTTGCCAGCGTGCCGTTCCACCATTACTGGAAGCGCTCCGCCGAGACGGGAAGCGACAGGGATCTGTGGCATTATTCGCTCCATCAACTTGCAGCGGACCAGGCAAAATTCGGCAAGCTCGACCGGGTCGGCAACACCTCGATGACGGGCCTTGCCTATGCCTATCACTTCGATGCGAGCCTTTATGCCGCCTACCTTCGCGCATATTCCGAACAGCATGGCGTCACACGCAGCGAAGGGATCGTCAACGCAGTCGCGCGCGATGGTGAAAGCGGCGATATCACCGCGATCACGCTCGACAATGGGAAGGTCATAGATGGCGACTTCTTCATCGACTGCACTGGTTTTCGCGCCTTGCTGCTGGGTCAGGAACTGGGGGTAGAGTATCAGGATTGGTCCCGCTGGCTCCCCTGCAACAGCGCGCAGGCTGTGCCGAGCGAGCGGCTTGAAACGCTGGTTCCCTTTACCCGCGCAACAGCCAAGACCGCCGGCTGGCAATGGCGCATCCCGCTTCAGCACCGCACCGGCAACGGCCATGTCTATTGCAGCGACTTTATTTCCGATGATGAAGCAGGCGAGACTTTGTTGGCGGGGCTCGACACAAAGCCGCTGGCTGACCCCAGACCGATCCGGTTTACAACCGGGCGGCGTGAGAAGTTCTGGTCACACAATTGCGCTGCGATCGGCTTGTCGAGCGGGTTTCTGGAACCGTTGGAATCGACCAGCATCCATCTCATCCAATCGCATGTCAGCAGACTGTTGCAACTGTTCCCGGGAAACAAGAACGCAGCCGTCGAGCGGGAGGAATACAACCGCCGCTGTGCTGCCGAGTTCGAGCAGATCCGGGACTTTCTGATCCTGCATTATAACCAGACTGAGCGCGAAGACTCAGAGTTCTGGCGTTATTGCAAGAACATGGAGGTGCCAGACAGCCTCAAGCATAAGCAGGACTTGTTCGCATCATCGGGCCGGATCGGCCGCGATGCCGATGATCTGTTCCGCGAAGCCAGCTGGGTTCAGGTCATGCTTGGCCAAGGAGTTACGCCAGATGGGTATGACACGATGGCCAACGGATTGAGCGAGGCCCAGCTAAGCGAGTTTCTTGGCAATGTACGCACCCTGATCGAACGCGCGGTCGGGACGCTGCCCACGCACGAGCAATATCTCAAGCAGCATTGCGCCGCTGTTTAAAGGCAGCGGGCGGCTTGCTTTCCAACGTTTAAGGCAATGCGCTCGCCTTGATCTCGAAGGAGCCTTTCAGGGTCTGACCGGGCTCCAAAACCCGCCATCCGTGCCCAAGCTCTTCACTGCCGCCGAACATCGCATTGGTCAGATGGCTCACCGGCTCGATGCAGATATAGTCGTCATCTGGGACATAGATCACCAGATCGCGCAGGGTTTCACACGCTGACAATTGGACCGAAAGTCCGCGCGATGGCCAGGTGAGCCTTGCCTCCCCATCCCAGCCGGCAAAACTATGGTCGAGACGCAAGCTGCCGACTTCGCTGTGTCCTTCACCGAACAACGGGTTCTCGCCGACCTTCGCCGGAAGGCTGTCCGCGCCCTTGTCCCATTTGCCCGCAACGTTGATCGCAAGCTGCGCATCCCCGCGCGGAAAATAGGGATGCAAACCAATGCCAGCGGGCAGACCTCCCTCACCCAGTGGCTCAATCGCAATACCTATCGATACGGCTCCGTCTGCGATCACAATCTGCTGCACCGCACGATAGGGCGCTGGCCAGGGCGAGGTATCGTCAGTGAGTTCAAAGCTGATCGCGTTGGAGGTCTTTTCAAGCAATCGCCACCGCCGCTTCCAACCAAATCCGTGGATCGCATGCTCGCAAAAGTCGAGATAGCGCGGCAACCTCAAAACACCGTCAGGGCCCGGAACATCCTGGCCAAGCCGGTTCGAGAACGGCACAAGCGGGAAACTGCCCATGGAAAGCGGGTCGACATCACCTTCACCCGCCGGTCGCAAAACGTCCTGGTCATTCCAAGTAAGCGAGCGGATACAGCCGCCATTTTCCAAGTCGCAGACAAGCCGGTAGCCGTCTGCCTCAATCACGTGAAAGCTCATTATTCCCCCAAACTTCCTCGGTCTTGCAGGACCGCGCAGGCGTTTAGCTCTTATTGTGTTGCCATCAAGGGCAGAGGTGGAAGAGGGGATCTTCAGCCGTATGTTTGGTGCGAGCATCCGCACGAATTATGTGAACTGGGGCGCATAGGTTCAGGCTGCCTCGGGCTCTTCCGCATCGGGCGTCGCCGCGTTGGTCTGATCAAGGATCCACTCCGGCACGTCTGCTTGCGGCAGCGCGTTGGTCGCAAAGCCAAGCGCAGTGACCGCGTCAAATCGCTCGCGCGCCGTGTACTCCGCCGGCTTCAACGCAAAAGTCGCGCGGTTGGCAGCGCATAGCATCTGCAGACCCTTGGCTCCATCAGAACCGTTGCCCAGCAACACACCGCCAATCGCCGGTACGTTTGCGCGTGCGAGCGATCCGAACAGCAGATCTGCGCAAGGACGAATGCCGCCAACCGGATCACGCTCTAGCAAGCGCAGCCGCGGCGTATCGCCGGGCTCAACCGCGACATGATAAGCGGGGTCATAAGCCAGATACACTGTACCCGGCTCAAGCGGTGCGCCATCGGCAAGGCTTTTGATCTCACACGCGACAGTTCCGCGCATGGTGGTGACTGCATTGTCGATCTCACCGCGATCAGCGTCGAGAACCGCCACAGTGGGCGGACAATTGGCCGGATAAGCGGCAAGCACTGCGCGCAAGGCGTCCAGACCATCGCGCCCACTCGCCATCGCAACGATGCGGCCGTCCGGCTCATAGGACGAATTGCCATCCGGCGCGTCCAAACCAAGCTCGCCTGCAGCGGCCTTGATAACGATGTCGCCCAATTGCTGGACCGTGGCGCTGAATTCTTCTTGCGAGGTATGCAGGGGCTTGGGAAAGCAATGAACCGCGCCCAGCTGCAAGGCCTTTTCGGCAGTGCCGGTCCCTGCCTGGGTGATGCTGGAAAGCATGATCACGGGCAGCGGGTTGGTCGACATGATCTCCTCAAGAAACTCCATGCCGCTCATTCCCGGCATTTCCACGTCCAGGGTCACGACGTCCGGTTTCACATCAGCGATAAGGTCGCGCGCCTTGTCGGCATTGTTGGCGACACCGACCACATCGACCCCCTTTGCCTGATCCAGAATGTCGCAAAAAAGCGCTCGCATCGCTGCTGAATCATCGACCACAACCACTCGTACATTTGGCATTCCAAAGACCTCTTGTTCCAACGCCCCTGATAAGGCTGAGAGCGGAAGGTCTAACAACGCCTGACGAACAATTGGCTCCCCCCAGCTAGGCGATGCTCCGTAGGCGATCTGCAAATTGCGCTTTATTCCTGATCGCTAACACCTGTCCCATCGTGCGCCGCGTTCTTGGCCCAGTGCCGCCTTTGGGAAACAGTTTGAATGACCATCCAACAGCTCTGCAAAACAGGCGGATACGGCCTCA
>CAYUCZ010000018.1:0-58788 GCA_964443505.1 uncultured Porphyrobacter sp.
TGCTGTTTGCGATCATCTTCATGTGGACGCCGCCGCACTTCTGGGCGCTCGCGCTGTTCGTAAAGACCGATTACGCCAATGTCGGCATTCCGATGATGCCGGTGGTGAAGGGCGAACGCCACACCCGCCATCAGATCCTGGCTTACACCGTCCTGCTTGCGCCTGTTGCCATTGCGCCCTGGCTGATCGGCGGGACGAGCTGGGTCTATGGTTCGGTTGCCGCCGTGCTCTCGCTGCTGTTCTTTGCGCTTGCCCTGCCGGTCGGCTTGCGCGAGCGGCAGAAAGGCGAAGGCAATGACGGCGAAATCCGCCTCTTCAAGTTCTCGATCTATTATCTGTTCGTGCTGTTTGCCGCGCTGGTTGCTGATCGGATGCTCGCGGCCAATGGCCTGATCGGTCCGGGGATGTTTGCATGACGCCGGACGAGGAAACCGAATTCAAGCGCCGCCAGAAGGCTCGCAACTATGTTGTCGGCGGAACGCTGATCTTCTTTGCCGTGTTGTTCTACGCGATCACCATGGCCCGGATCGGAGGGGCCTGAGGCAATGGCAAGCGCCCCGCTTCGCGATGATGTTGCGCGCAAGAATGCACGCACCGGCATGCTGGCATTTGCTGGCGCGCTCGCGATGTTGGGCCTCGGCTATGCGGCGGTTCCGCTTTACGATCTGTTCTGCCGCGTCACCGGCTTTGGCGGGACCACTCAGGTTGCAACCGAGGCTGAGGCCAACCAGGCAGCGGCCTTGGGCGTCGGGCGGGAAATCTCGATCCGTTTCGATGCCTCGCTCGCGCGCGGAGTTCCATGGGAGTTTGCACCGGTGCAGGCCACTGACCCCGTGCGCATCGGTCAGCGTGACATGGCGGTCTACACCGCGCGCAATCTTTCGTCAGAGCCCATCACCGGCACCGCGACTTTCAACGTGGAGCCTGCGCAAGCTGGTGCTTATTTCAACAAGATCCAGTGTTTCTGCTTCACCGAGCAGACGCTTGAGCCGGGGCAGGAAGTGTCCATGCCGGTGCTCTATTATGTCGATCCGGCGATCCTTGATGATGAGGTTATCGGCGATATCGAGCAGATTACGCTGTCTTACACTTTTCACCGCGCTAAAGAGCCCGTATCGAGTGCTCTTGACCGCTCGCAATAGATCCATCCTAACCGACGGGAACGACCATGGCTGGCAATGTAAACCACGACTATCACATTCTTGAGCCGGATATCTGGCCGCTGATCGGTGCCCTATCCGCGCTGACATTCACCAGCGGAATGGTGTTGAGCTGGTATCCCGATCTGTTCGGTGCAGCCAGCAACATCGTGATCTGGGCAGGTCTTGCCGGTCTTATCGCGACGTTCTTCTTCTGGTTCCGCAACGTCACCATCGAAGCGCAGCGCGGCGATCACACGCCGGTGGTTCAGCTGCACATGCGTTATGGCATGATCCTGTTCATCGCGTCTGAGGTGATGTTCTTTGTTGGCTGGTTCTGGGCGTTCTTTGACTTTGCGTTGTTCCCGACGCCGCTTGAATATGACGCAGCGACAGATGCAACCACCAGCCTGTTCGGCGAAGCAGGCGCGATCGCAACCTTCATTCCTGAAGGGATGGAAGTGCTCGATCCGTTCAGCCTGCCGCTTCTCAACACGCTGATCCTGCTGTGCTCTGGCACCACGGTAACCTGGGCGCACCACGCGCTGATCCATGGCGATAGGGAAGGCCTCAAGCAGGGCCTGTGGGCGACCGTTGCTCTTGGTATCCTGTTCAGCATGATCCAGGCTTACGAGTACGGCGTTGCTCCGTTCGGCTTTGGCGGCAACACCTACAGCTCAGGCTTTTACATGGCGACCGGCTTCCACGGCTTCCACGTTCTGATCGGCACGATCTTCCTGTGCGTGTGCCTGTACCGCGCTTACATCGGCCACTTCACACCGCGGCAGCACTTCGGCTTTGAAGCGGCGGCCTGGTACTGGCACTTCGTTGATGTCGTGTGGCTGTTCCTCTTCATCGTCGTCTACATCTGGGGCGGCTGGGGCGCTGAATACCACTGATGCAAAAGGGCGAGAGCCCTGACCAAATCAAAGGGCAGTCCGGTATCTTCCGGGCTGCCCTTTTGGGTTCATGCCCCCAATGTGGGGAGCACACGGTGTTCGAAGCTCCCGCCCGCGTTGCGCTCAAATGCTCTCATTGCGATCTTGATCTGGGCGCGCTGGAGCGCGGCGGCCGTTTTGCAGGTGTCTTGACCGCACTGGTTGCGATCATCCTTATCATGCTTGCCTATGGAGTAGAGGCGTTGCTGCACCCGCCCTTGTGGTTGCAAGCGGCGTTCTGGGCCCCTGTCACGGTTGGCAGCGTGATTTACTCGCTCAGGCTGTTCAAGACGGTTTTCATCTATGCCGGTTTCGAGCGGCAAAAGGAGCAGGGCGAGTGAGCACCCGTATCCCGATATTCCCGACCATTGTCGTCGTCGCGGCGGCTGCCACGATGGCGGCGCTGGGCGTTTGGCAATTGGGCCGGGCAGACGAGAAGGCGGCGTTGCTGGCCCAGTATGGCTCGGCTTCGGACCTCGATACTGAAGTCGAGTTTCCGCTTGCAGGTGCAGGTGAAGACGTCTGGTTCCGGCGCAGCTCGGTTGATTGCGCGCAAGTGCTCAGCAACGAGCCTGTCGCTGGCACGGCAGCCAATGGCGCAAAGGGTTGGGCGATGAGAGTGTCGTGTGCGCGAAGCGGCTCTGATGCGGCGATCCTCGTCGATCTTGGCTTTACGCGCGATCTCACCATGCCGGACTGGGATGGCGGCCTTGTCACTGGAGTGATCGCGCCGGGCCCCCGGCTTGTCGCCGACCCACCCGCCGCAGACCTCTATCCGCTCGCCAAACCCGATCCTGCTGATCTGCCCAACAACCACCTGTCCTACGCAGTCCAGTGGTTCTTCTTCGCGATCACCGCTCTTGTGATCTATGCATTCGCGCTGCGATCGAGGGCTGCAAAGCGGGACTAGGCGCAAGGCAAATCACGCTAGCTTGCCCCGCAGGCCAGCCCCCGCTAACCGCACACGCAACATGGAATATATCTCAACCCGGGGCAGCGCGCCCGAACTCGATTTTGAAGGGGCCACTCTGGCTGGCCTCGCGTCCGATGGCGGCCTGTATCTGCCGCGCGAATGGCCGCGCCTGACGCTTGATGAAATCCGCGCACTGCGCGGCCTGCCTTACGCCTCGCTTGCGGCGCGGATCATGCGTCCCTTTGTCGCCGGTTCACTTACCGATGATGAGCTGGAGAGCCTGTGCGAGACGGTTTATGGCGATTTTGGCCATGCGGCTGTTACCCCGCTTGTTCAGCTGGATGAGACGCACTGGCTGCTGGAATTGTTCCACGGCCCGACGCTCGCCTTCAAGGACGTGGCGCTGCAAATGCTCGGCGCGCTGTTTGAGACATTCCTTGAACGCCGCGACGAACGCCTGACCATCGTTGGTGCGACCAGTGGCGATACCGGCTCCGCTGCGATCAACGCGGTGGCTGGCCGCGACCGGACAGAAATCTTCATGCTCCACCCCAGCGGCCGTGTGAGCGAGGTCCAGCGCCGCCAGATGACGACAGTGCGCGCGCCTAATGTCCACAATCTAGCCATTGGTGGCAGCTTTGACGATGCGCAGCGCCACGTGAAGGCGATGTTCGCTGATCAAAGTGTCACCGGCAGTTTGAATCTCGGCGCGGTCAACTCGATCAACTGGGCGCGCCTGATGGCGCAGGTGGTCTATTACTTCTACTCCGCGCTCCAGCTTGGCGGGCCAGATCGCAAGGTGGCCTACAGCGTCCCGACCGGCAATTTCGGCGATATCTTTGCAGGCTATGTCGCAGCGCAGATGGGTCTGCCGATTGAGCGGTTGGTGGTGGCGACCAATGTCAACGACATCCTCCACCGCGCGCTTACCAATGGCGATTATTCAGCAGGGGAGACAACCGCGACGATCACCCCTTCGATGGATATTCAGGTCAGCTCGAACTTTGAACGTCTGCTGTTCGATGTCGGCGGACGCGATGGCGCGGCCATGGCTGAGCAGATGAGCGGGTTCGAAAGCTCGCGCGCCATGCTGCTCACCAATTCTCAGCGTGAAGGTGCATCGGCTTTGTTCTTAAGCGGGCGCGCTGATCAGCTTGAAACCACCCGCGCACTGCAATGGGCTTATCGCAATGCCGGTGAAGTGATCGATCCGCACACCGGCGTTGGGCTTCACGCAGCGCAGATTGCCGAAGGGATTGCGCCGGGCACTCCGATTGTGACGCTCGCGACTGCGCATCCAGCAAAGTTCCCCGACGCAGTTGAGCGTGCTGTTGGTGTTCGGCCAGCGCTCCCTCCGCGTGTCGGTGATCTGTTCGGGCGCGAAGAGGCCTTTACCGAGCTTGCCGGCGACTATGAAACGACCCGCGATTTCGTGCTCGAGAACGCGGCCCAATCGGTCGGCTGATGGCAAGCCTCGTCCAGCAACCGCAGGTGATGGCATGCACCGGGTGGGACGCCTATCGCCTGCTCGATAGCGGGGGCGGGCGCAAATACGAGGCCTTTGGTCCGCAGCGTTTCATCCGGCCCGAGCCGCAGGCCCTTTGGCAGCCGCGGCTTGCCGATTGGCCAGCTGCCGGCGAATTCGTGCCCGGGTCTGATGAAGACGGGGGAGGGCGTTGGAACTTGTCACCCGAAGTACCCGATGGCTGGGAACTGGCATGGAATGACGTGCGCTTTACCGCGCAGCCGACGCCGTTTCGGCACCTGCAATTCTTCCCCGACATGGCGCCCGTCTGGGATTGGATGCGCGAACAATTGGCAGGCCGTGAGGATGCGGAGACGCTCAACATGTTCGGCTATACCGGGCTTGGGACGCTGGCTCTGAGCGATTACGGGCGCGTTACCCATGTCGATGCGTCGAAAAAGTCGGTTGCTCAGGCACGGGCAAACGCCGCTTTGTCAGGCATGGAGGATCGCCCGATCCGCTGGCTGGTTGACGATGCTGCCAAGTTCACCGCGCGCGAGGTTCGCCGTGAACGCCGCTATGACGGGATCATCCTTGATCCGCCCAAATTTGGCCGCGGTCCCAAGAACGAGACATGGCGATTGGAAGAGGGTCTTCCCGGCCTCATCAGTGACTGCGCCAAGCTGCTCGACGAGACAAGTGCGTTCCTGTTTCTCACCGTCTATGCGGTGCGAATGAGCAGTCTGGCGATCGCCGGATTGCTTGAAGAGGCGCTTGGTGACCTGCCCGGCACCATCGAGCATGGCGACCTTGCCGTGCGCGAGGAAGGCGAGGGCGGGCGACTTCTCCCCACCGCGATCTTCGCGCGCTGGAGCAATAAGGGCTAAGGCGGCATGTCCATGACCCAATCCGATTCGCTCATCCTCGAAGTTGCTGATCTCGAAGTCGATGTTCTCACCGGCATCTATTCCGAAGAAACCGGCAAGCCCCAGCCACTGCGCATCACCGTGCAGGCGCGCTATGCCGTGTCGGGCCATTACGCGCCGGACACGCCGCTTGATGCTAGCAAGAATTACATGGACCTGAAATTTGCAGCGTCCGAAGGCCTGCCCAAGGGGGTGCATTTCAAGCTGATCGAAGCCGTTGCCGATCACATCTGCGAGACGCTGTTTGTGCAGGATAAGCGGGTAGAGGCCGTGACGGTCAAGATCGTCAAGCTCGCCATTGCCGAAGCGAACGAGCAGATTGGCATTACGCTCCACCGCGAACGGCCTGTGGGTTAGCGGACAGGCCATGGCGCAGCGCTTTTATGAGATCAGCGATCTGCCTGATTGCGGAATCGAGGCGAGCGCAACCTTCACGCGTGAACATCTCGACGCGGCAAGAGCGCTGATCGGCGAAGCGGATTGTGACAGCCTCGCGATAATCCTGCCACCAGCGGGCCGTGATCATGCCGATTGGCGGCGCGCGCTCGCCCGCGATCTTGCCCGTGCGCACGCGCCCGCCCGTGTGAATGTGATCGCCGGACAAAATGATGAGGAGCTTGCCGACCTGCTGGCATATTTGGGCAATGCAAAGGGCGTCACAGGGCACTATCTTGAAAGCCTATGACTGAGATTACCCCCCGCAAGCGCGATATCCTCGCCGTTGACGATGCGCCTGAAAACAAGGCGCCGCTGGTTGACGGGTTCCGTCGCCGCATTTCCTATCTGCGTCTGTCGGTCACAGATCGCTGCGACCTTCGCTGCACCTATTGCATGCCTGAACGCATGACTTTCCTACCCAAGCGCGAGGTGCTGACGCTGGAAGAATTGTATGATCTGGCAAGCGGCTTCATTGATCGCGGTGTCACCAAGATCCGGATCACAGGCGGGGAGCCGTTGGTGCGGCGTGACATTATCGATCTGTTCGATGCGCTTGGCCGCAAGCTGGGAGATGGACTGGAAGAGCTTACTCTCACCACCAACGCGACCCAGCTTGCAGAACATGCGGGCGCGCTGGTGAAGGCAGGCGTCAGGCGGGTGAACGTCTCGCTCGACACGCTTGACCCTGTTCGATTTGCCGAATTGTCGCGGCGTGATGCTCTGGCGCGCGTTCTTGAAGGGATCGCCGCTGCAAAGGCGGCGGGGCTGAAGGTCAAGCTTAACGCGGTTGCGCTCAAAGGCACGAATGAACACGAATTGCCCGATCTGATTGCCTGGGCGCACGGCGAAGGTCACGATGTGACGTTGATCGAGGTTATGCCGCTGGGCGATGTTGAGGAAGAGCGGCTCGACCAGTATCTGCCGCTTGATACAGTCCGCGCGCGGTTGGAAAAGCGCTGGACGCTGACAGACAATGCCGCGAGCACGGGCGGTCCGGCACGCTATGTCGATGTCGCGGAAACTGGCGGCAGGTTGGGTTTCATCACTCCGCACACGCACAATTTCTGCGATGGCTGCAACCGTATCCGCGTGACTGCAACCGGCCAGCTTTATCCGTGCCTTGGCGGTGGAGAGCGAGTGGACCTGCGCGCAGCCCTGCGTTCCGATGCGCCGCAAGAAGAGCTTGCGCGTGCGTTTGATCAAGCGATGCTGATCAAGCCCGAACGCCACCATTTCCGCATGGATGAACGCGGCGCTGATCCTGCAGTGCCACGCCATATGTCGATGACCGGAGGCTAGCGCACATGGCTGTCACAATCCTCTTTCTCGGGCCCTTGCGCGATATTGCGGGCGAAGAAGCGCGCGAAGTCGCAGCACCGCTTGATTGGAATGGCCTGTTGGAGGCTGTTGGTCCCGGTGTGGCCGAGCAATTGCAGCAGGAACGGGTCAATGTTGCCTCTGCTGGCCGCGTGCTTGCCGACAAGACTGCGCTGGCTGCCAAGGACGGCGATGAGGTCGCGTTGCTTCCGCCTGTCAGCGGAGGCTGATCCGCAATGAAAGACGTGCGCCTTTTGACCGAGATGTTCATTCCCGGCACTCTGATCGGTCCATTTACACAGGCGCATCCGGGGCTTGGCGGGGTGTGCACATTTGTTGGCGAGGTGCGCGGCGGCGATGGGATCGAGGCGCTTGAGCTATCGCATTACGAGCCGCTGACACTGCCCAATATGGAAGAGCTCGCTGATGCGGCGCTGGCGCGGTTCGATCTGATGGGTATCCTGATGGTCCACCGGATCGGCAGGATGCATCCGGGAGAGCCGATTGTGTGCGTTTCCGCCGCAGCCCGGCATCGCCGCGGGGCGATTGATGCGGTCGACTTTTGCATGGACCACCTCAAGAGCGCGGCCTGGTTCTGGAAGCGCGAGCTAAAAGCCGGGCAATGGTCATGGATTGAACCGCGCGCCGACGACTATGCCGACCTTGCGCGCTGGGAAACGGCAAAGTGAAAAGGTATTGATCTGGATCAAGGTGCGGCTTTGGCCACCGGGCTAATTCTCCTTTCAACAAAGGAGAACATCCATGAGCAAGCAAGTCACCGACCACATCAGCACTGGCAAAGCGCGCATTGTTGATGCTCCTGCAAAGGCACCGCGTCACCAGGTCGAGGTTGATCGCAATTTCGAGATCCCAACCTCATTCTATGCGACCACGGTCGGCTGCTATCTTGGCTTTATCGCAATTCTTGCAGCGGCCTTTGGCAATCCCGGCCTCATCATCCCGATGGCGATCTTTGCGTTCTTTATTGTCGCTGGTTTCGGTGTCCCTTCGATCTGGACCCGTCTCAAAGGCAATGACACGCGTCCGCAGTCTGTCGGACAGTTCGAGCACAAGGGGATCATCACCGCGACCGGCCGTCTGACCGCGCGCGATGCGGCGATGCAGATGCTGATCCTTCCGGTTCTGATCGTTCTGTGGGGCTGTGCGATCGTTACTATTGCTGCGTTTGTCTCCTAGTCCCCCGGAGCAAACGTGTGTGCTGGGCGCTGGCGGGTTTCTAGCGCCCAGAGATATCCTGAAGGAGCGCGGGATCGAGCACATCGATCCCGCGTTTTCCTTTGCGCGCAATCGCTCCCATGTCCTCAAGCTCGCCGATCTTGCGGCTGACCGTCTCGATCGTGAGGCCAAGCATATTGGCAATCTCCCCGCGCGTCAGCGGCAGTTCGAAATGCGTGGCGAGGTGGCACGACGAATCGCTCGCCGCAGCAGCAAAATCATGCAGCAATGCCGCAAGCCGTGCCTCGGCACTGGCATGAGCGGTAAGCTCAAGCAGGTTGCGCGTGGCGAGCAGGTCTTCCTGGCTCCGGCGCAGCAGCGCGCGGGCGAGCGCAGGGTAATCGTCAATAGCCCGCTCAATATCGCCGCGCGCGAAGGTGCACAGCCTGCTTTCAGTAAGGGCAACCACATCGTGATGCGCAAACGGGGTGAACAACTCACCGATAAAGCCTGCGGGATGGACGAGCGACAGAATCTGCTCATTGCCATCCATGTCAAACGCAGTGACCTTGAGCGCGCCGCTGACTAGGGTTGCAACTGCCGCTTCGGAATCGCCGGCGGCAAACAGCATCTCTCCGCGCTTCAAGGTGCGGGTGCGGCCAGCAGCGGCGAGCGCGTCGCGTTGTTCCTCATCAAGGACAGCGCAAGCAGCGGATTCCCGAACCGGGCAATTGGCGCAGGCGAGGTTCATCGGCTCATCTCCTGTGCGATCGAATCAAGCACCGCGTTTTGCTGTTCGACCATCTGAGCGATGGCAGTTTGCGCGGCTCTGATGTCGTCAAGCGACCCGAACTCCACCGCGCTCGCAGCCTCGATCGTGTCGAGATCACCCAGCGCCATGACCGTTTGCCCATGCAAGGTTGAAAGGCCTGCAAGCGCGACAAGCGCTCTGGACCGCGCATCGCTTTCATCGCCAGAGCCGCTGGCCGCGCGGGCGAGCGTCATCGCCGCTGGTCTGTCCGCTTCAAATCGCGCGTGAAAACCGCGCGCCTGTTCAAGCGCTGCATCGATGCTGGCGGGGTCTGTGCTGTAGGCAGGGGCTTCCTGAACCGGCGCGGAAGGGGTGAACTGGCCGCCCACGCGCTCTGCATCGCGCGTCGCGAGCGAAGGATATCTGCCCTGATCAGCCGCGCAACCCGAAAGGAGCAGCGCCGCGAATCCGATAGACAAGGTCGAGCAAGCAAGTGTTTTCATGATCCCAAAGCGCGGTATCATGGGAAGCGGAGCAGGAAAAGTTCGCAATTGCGCTGTCAAACGTGACCAGTGTTGCAAAGGGCGAGATTTGTCCTTCACAAGCGTTGACTTGCTGCCCCCTTTCCCTTAACGGCACCACTCTTTCCGGCGCTGCACCTTCGCGGCGCCGTATTGTCGTTCGGACGGCGCGGCTGTTCCCGTGGGTTCGGACACACATGCAAGATTGAGAGTTACAAGCCATGTTCGCGATAGTGCGCACGGGCGGCAAGCAATATCGGGTTGCCGCCGGAGACAAGATTGCCGTTGAGAAACTCGCTGGTGAAGCGGGCGATACCGTCACGCTGGGTGACGTCCTGCTCGCAGGCGAAGGCGATTCGATCGCTGACGCATCGAAAGTGACCGTTTCGGCAGAAATCATCGCTCAGGCGAAGAGCGAAAAGGTCGTCGTTTTCAAGAAGCGTCGCCGTCACAACTACCGCCGCAAGGCTGGTCACCGTCAGCAGATGACCCTGCTGCGCATCACGGATGTGGGTGAAGCCAAGAAGGCGCCTGCCAAGAAGGCTGCTGCTCCTAAAAAGGAAGCGGCTCCAAAGGCGGAAACCGAAACGAAAGCAGCTGCGGCTAAGAAGCCCGCTGCCAAAAAAGCACCCGCCAAGAAAGCACCCGCCAAGAAGGCTCCTGCCAAGAAGGCAGCGCCCAAGGCTGACGAGACGAAGTAAGGAACAGGACCCATGGCACATAAAAAAGCAGGTGGTTCATCGCGCAATGGTCGCGATTCAAACGCAAAGCGTCTTGGCGTGAAGAAGTTCGGCGGCCAGGTCGTGGTCGGCGGCAACATCCTCGTGCGTCAGCGCGGAACCAAGTTCTATCCGGGCACCAATGTTGGCCTTGGCAAGGATCACACCCTCTTCGCGCTCGAAGAAGGCGTGGTGCGATTCCACAAGGGCAAGCTTGGCCGCAAATACGTGTCGGTAGACATGATTGCGGAAGCAGCCGAATAACCGGACGGTTCACGAAAAGGATCGTCCAAACGGGGCGGTCCTGGCCGGAAACACAACCGGCAGCGTAGAGGGAGAAGGGCCACCCCAAAATCGGGGGAGGCATCTCCCTCTTCTCGTTTCTCCCTCGGTAGTTGCCCGGATGGCGCATGTGCCTTCCGGCAAACACACTGTCACACAGCCCGGCTATGAGTCGGGCGAGGGGCGGGGAAGGGAGTACTCGTGTTTCATCGCAGCCAAAGATTGCTGTTGCGCCCGGTTTGGCCAGAGGACTGGTCCCATGTCATGCACGGGATCGCTGATGAAAAGATCGTGCGCAATCTTGCTTCGGCCCCATGGCCCTATGGCGAAAGCGACGCGCGCGCTTTCACGGCGCTGCCGATCGAACCGCAATTCCCCCGCTTCCTGATCACACAGGCCAAGGATGCGAGCCTTGTCGGCTGTATCGGCATTGACCGCACCGAAGCGTTCGATGACGGGGCTGAGCTCGGCTATTGGATCGCCCGGCCCTATTGGGGGCAAGGCTATGCCACAGAAGCAGGGCGCGCCGTTCTCGAGATCGCGCGCACGCTTGGCTATGCCCGCGTGATGGCGATGCACTTTCTTGACAACCCCGCATCGGGCACAGTGCTCAAGAAGCTTGGTTTCAAGGCCACTGGCGTTGTGTCCATGCGCCATTCCTGCGGCCGCGGCGAAGAGGCACCCGCAGCCGAATACGCGCTTTCGCTCGCGGGAAATCTGCCGGGTGAACAGGCGCGTGCGGCCTGATCCTTGAAATGGCGGCTGCTTGTTCGCGGCCGCCATTTCGACTAGGCATTTTGTCACAATGACAAGTCGCAAGAGATTAAGTCCCGAAGAATCGCGCAATTCCGCGCTCGAAGCGGCCCGCGCTTTGTTGATTGAAACCGGCCCGCAGTCGGTCACGCTCAAGGCGGTGGCTGCGCGCATTGGGCGCACGCATGCCAATCTGCTGCACCATTTCGGTTCGGCCTCTGGGCTGCAAAAGGCACTGGCTGAGCATTTGGCCAAGACAGTCTGCGAAACCATTATCGAAGCCGTGCGGGCGAGCCGCGCTGGTCTGGGTTCAGCGCGCGAAGTGGTCGATCTTGCTTTCGATGCGTTTGACCGTGAAGGCGCAGGCGCACTCACCAGTTGGATGCTGCTCACCGGGAACGAGGATGCGCTCAATCCGATCATCACCACAATCCATGAGCTGGTCGATGAAGTTGCACCTGAAGAGGCTGAACTGCACAGCGATCCGCTGCATGTTCACAAGGACACGCTTAGCCTTGTCCTGCTGGCGCTGGGCGATGCGTTGATCGGGGCGGCTCTGGCAAAGTCGCTTGGCCTGCCGCGCGATACCGCGCGCGAGCGGGCGGCCGCCAACCTCGAAGCCTCAATGGCAGAGCATTACCAGGCCTGATTTAGTCAGTGATCCCTGCGGCCTGCCAATCAGGCAGGGCGGCGGGGTCAAGATCAGCAACCCGCAAATGATCAACCGCCAGGCCCAGTGCGGGATAAGCGGTCTTGCGGCGTTTCTCGTCCGATTGATCAAGCGGGACAACGACCAAACGGCGATTGACCTTCTGGCGCCAATTCATGCGGGCGGTGTTTTCCTGCCCGATATAGCAGCCTTTTCCGAAGCTTACGCCGTTAAGCTCGACCGCGTTTGTCTCCAGCCACAGAATATCGCCAAGTTCGGCTTGCCCTTCAGGCACGCCAAGCGAAAGGCGGTGTGCGAGATATTCATCATCGGCGGGCTCGCCCGCTTTCGCACGGATTTCGCGAAACCCCAGTTGCGCGAGGCGCGGATCGGGTGAAGCCCCTTCAAACGGTTCGCGTGACCAGCCAACGCCAAGGCTGTCATCGCGCACGATCTCGATCTTGCGGCGCAGGCGATAAAGCGAGAGGCGCTTGACCAGATCATCAGCCAGCTGCGCCTCGCAATCGAGCAGGACGACGCCCTCCGCACCTTCCCATACCAGAAAATCGAACATGGTCTTGCCCTGCGCGCTCAACAGCGCGGCATAGACAGGCAGTTCGCCAGAGACATCGTTGGTGACAAGGCCCTGAAGAAAGCCGCGCACGTCCTCGCCCGCCTCGCTCGCGGCAAGGCGAACGATCGCGCGCGATTTCAATATGCTGGCACTCATTTCTGCAACCTTCTCATAACCGCCTGTGCCAAGTAATCGCCCAATTGCGGCCCTTGTTCGGGATAGAGATAGGGTTCAATCATCTCGGCTTCCATAACCGCAAGCGATCCATCCTCCATTCGCAGCATGTCGATGCGCGCATAAAGCGGCGGATCAAACGGAAGTGCGGCGATAATGGCGCTGGCGGCTGCTTGCTCCTTTGGCGACGGGGAATGCACGCATTCCGTCCCGCCATAAAGCGACTGGATGCGGTATTCGCCTTCCGCGGCGCTCTTGCGAAGAGCATGGCTGAACGCGCCATCGATGAAGATGAAGCTCAGCTCTCCTTCCTCAGCAATCGCCGGCAGAAACGGTTGGAGCATGGCGGGGTGGCCAAAGCTCCAATCGGGGCCGGGCAGCGATCCGCGCGTGAGCAATTCCTGCCCTTCCGCCCCTGCGCCAATCTGGCGTTTGACGACGATCCTGTCAGTCTCGAATACCTCCATTGCCTCAAGCGCGCCCTTATACGTCACGGTTTCGCGCCACAGTGTCGGGATCGTCGCCGCGCCGCGCTCTGCCAATTCGCGCAGATAGGTCTTGGTGATGTTCCAGCGGACAACCTCAGCAGAATTGCACACCGCAATTCCGCTTGCTTCCAAAGATTCCAGCTTTGCGAGGAAGGCGTCTGATTTGTCCTGATAATTCCATGCCGTTCCCAGCATGGCGAGGTCGATCCCGGCAAAGTCGCTGATGGGCGCTTCCCAGTCGATGATGCAGAATTCAAGGCCCTGCGCGGCAAATGCAGGTTCGAGCGCACTGACCATCAAATCGTGTTCAAATGCGTCTTCGCGGCGCTGGCTGGATCCGGGGAGGGTTGTCTCGCAAGCGAGAAAGGCAATTCTTGGCATAGACCAGCCAATTAGGCGCGAGCAGCCGGACTTTAAAGCCCCGTTGCGCGCCTCCCAAGTGCCGCCTAAGGCTCACCGCTAATGACAGACAGTTTGACGATCCGCCGCCCAGATGATTGGCACCTGCATTTCCGCGATGATCAGGTGATGCGCGAAGTGGTTCCGTTCACTGCGCGCCAGTTTGCCCGTGCGATAGTGATGCCCAACCTTTCGCCGCCGGTGACAACAACCGCGATGGGAGCAGCTTATCGGGACCGCATCCTTGCAGCGGTGCCCGAAGGCACAGACTTCACACCGCTGATGACGTGTTATCTCACCGACACAACCGATCCCGATGATCTGGCGCGCGGGGCAGCTGACGGTGTGTTTACAGCGGCCAAGCTGTATCCGGCCAATGCGACCACAAATTCCGCCCACGGGGTGAGCGACGTAGAAAAGATCTACCCCGTGCTTGGACGCATGGAGCAAGAAGGCGTTGTCCTGTGCGTTCACGGCGAGGTGACGACCGATGATATCGACGTGTTTGACCGCGAGGCAGTGTTCATCGAACGGCATCTGCGCGCAATCGTGTCGAACTTTCCGAAGCTTAAAGTCGTGTTTGAACACATCACCACAAGTGATGCGGCGGATTTTGTTTTGGAATCGGGAGAGAACGTTGCCGCCACGATCACGCCGCAGCATCTCCATATCAATCGCAATGCCATGCTGGTTGGAGGCATTCAGCCGCACAATTACTGCCTGCCGGTGGCCAAGCGCGAGAGCCATCGCCTTGCCCTGCGCAAAGTGGCGACAAGCGGATCGCCCAAATTCTTCCTCGGCACCGATTCAGCGCCGCACCTTCGCTCTGCCAAGGAAACATCGTGCGGCTGTGCGGGGATATTCAACGCTCCCTTCGCGCTCGAAAGCTATCTCACCGTGTTCGATGAGGAGGACGCGATCGAGCATTTTGAAGGCTTTGCCTCGCTTCACGGACCGGCCTTTTACGGCCTGCCGGTGAATGAAGAGCGCGTGACGCTTGAACGCGCGCAGGTTCCAGTGCCCGAAGCGTTGCCGTTGGCAGGCGAAGAGATCGTGCCATGGCATGGCGGGCAAACGCTCGGCTGGCGCTTTTTGGGTTAACCTGCTGCGGCGGCCGCGTTTGCGCGGCGGGTGCGGCTCCACAGGTCTGCGACGAAGATTGCAACCGCGATCCAGATGAGGATGAAGCTGCCAAGCTGAACCGGGCGCAATTGCGCGCCGAAGACCGTAAGCCCCAGAAAAAAGACGATGGTGGGCGCAAGATATTGGATGAAGCCAAGCGTCGAATACTCCATTCGCCGGGCTGCGATAGCAAACAGCAAGAGCGGCACCGCCGTCACAACGCCTGAGAAAACGATCGCAAGGCTAAGGAACAAATCCGTTCCAAATGAAGGGCCTGCGGGGCTCACTGCATAATAGGCCGCGATCGCAATGGCGGGCAGCAGCAGGATTGCGCTCTCGATCGTCAGCCCGGGCAGTGATCCGATATCAACCTGTTTGCGCACAATACCATAAAGGCCAAAGCTAAAAGCAAGTGTGAGGCTGATCCATAAGGTCGTCAGCGCGCCTGCTGCGAGCAGCGCAACCCCGCTCGCCGCGATTGCGACCGCCAGCCATTGCCAGCGCGTGAGCCGCTCTCCCAATAGCAGCGTGCCGAGCAGCACGTTGAGCAGCGGGTTGAGATAATAGCCAAGGCTCGCCGCGTAGACCTGGTTCTGCATGATCGCCCAGATGTAGACGAACCAGTTGATCGCAATCAGCACCGCGCTTGCAAACAGGGCCAGCATTGTGCGCGAGCTGCGCAGGGCTCGCATGATGTCGGGAAACTGACGTCGGATCGCGACGATCACAAGGCATAGCGGCAGGGTCCAGATGATCCGCCAACCGACGAACTCAAACGGTGGCACCGATGTGACGAGCAACAGGTAAAGCGGCAGAAAACCCCAGATAATATAGGCGCCCAGCGCCGCTGGGAGGCCAGATGGGGTTTGCGACGAAGCGGTATTGGGGGTCTGGGACATCAGAGTGTGGCCCCTAGGCCCGGCGTCAGGCCAGCGCAAGCATGCCGGTTTGCGCTCAAATCGAATTTGCGGGGCCGAGCGCTCTCAACCTGAACAGGGGCCAACATCCCCCTTCGCGGCCCGTTCAGTTTCAAGCGTGTATATATGAACGCATACTCGGGCGGCACGGTCCCCAATTCCCCTCTAGTGCCTCCCAATTGTCTTGGGCCCACTCCACCTATGGCCCGGGCGCGGCTCCCACCAGTCGCGGAAGGCGCTCTCATGTTCCCGTTTGGGACGTGAGGGCGCTTTCACGTTTTTGCCCGCCTTGCGCAAAGCAAGAGAGCGAAAATTAACCAAAACCGGGCATTAGGGGACGATGCGAATTCGAGCTTTCCCTCTTGCGTGTCTGGCACTTGCTCTCCCCGCTCTCGCGGCGTGCAGCGAACAGGCCAGCGAAGCGGCGCCTGAACTGCTGACGCAGGACCCACAGCTTGCACGCGCTCTCAATGATCCCTTGATGGTGGACCCTGATCTGGCTTGGCGGACTGAGGCAAATGCGGTGATCACCATGCGCGATGGCCATCCGCTCCCCCCGATTGAGGCGCGCGAGGACAGCGCAGCAAGAGCGCGAGAGGAGGCAAGACTTGAACTGCTTGAAGGCGGTCAGATCCCCTCACTCCCCGCTCTCGCAAGCGGTGAGGGCGCACCCCGGCTCGAAAACCTGACCACGGCAGGTGAGATGGTTGAAGCAGTGGGCGGGCGCACGGATTGTATCGAAGGTCTTGAAGGTGATCTTATCTGGTCAACGCGCATGCCGCCGACATCGGCAATCATGCCGCATGGCATGGTGCAGCAGGCAGCGGGCATTGACGTTGGCACCTGTGTGATCCGCGTGGTTCGTTATCTGACGCCGGTCGGAATTGACGATGCGCTGGAATACCATTGGACCAAGGTTGATCGCGCTCGCTTCGATATCACCCGGTTTGCCCGGCCATCAGTGCAATTGCATGCTGAGCGGCGTGATCAAAAGATGGTGATCGAATTTCACGAAGGTCCCGGCGGGATGACCTCGGTGGAACTCGTTCACTGGCGCAAATAGCCGCGCCAACCGGCGCGCAGGCCAGCGTCTATTCTCCGATACCAATCGCGATATTGGCTCTCGGTTGATCCATTTCGTTGCTGGCGACCGGATAGGCGCAATAATCAGCGGCATAATAGGCGGCGGGACGATGATTGCCTGACAGTCCAATCCCGCCAAACGGCGCCGATGACGAGGCGCCATTGGTCGGACGGTTCCAGTTGATGATCCCGGCGCGCGTATTGGCCCAGAACCGGCCATAATCATCCGGCGACCCGCCGATAAGCGAGGCTGACAGGCCAAAACGGGTGTTGTTTGCCTCGGCAATGCCGACATCAAGATCGGGTACCCGGATCACTTGCAAAAGCGGGCCGAACAATTCGATATCGGGTCGATCCTCTATATCGGTGGTGTCGATAATGCCGGGGGTGAGGAATGGCTTGTCAGGATCGGTCTTGCGCATATGCAACAGCGGTTTTCCTCCCGCAGTCAGCAAAGCAAGGAAGCTTTCAGTAAGGCCATCGGCCGTGGCGTTGTCGATCACAGGCCCCATGAAGGGCTGCGGATCATCGAACGGATCGCCCACGATCAGCCGTTTCACCATAGGCAGCAATTCGCCCATCAGCGGCTCATACATGCTGTCTTTCACGATCAGACGTCGCGCCGCAGTGCAGCGCTGTCCTGCCGTGGTGAATGCGCTCTGGATGATCAGTGCGCAGGCATCCTTGATGATCGGCGTATCGATCACGACGAGCGGGTTATTCCCGCCCATTTCCAATGCGACGATCTTGCCCGGATTGGCTGCCAGTTTGCGATTGATGGCAATGCCTGCCTGTGCCGACCCTGTGAACAGCACCCCGTCAATGCCCGGATGCGCGACCAGTTCCTTGCCTTCCTCTGGCCCGCCGACAAGGCATTGGACAACCCCTTCAGGAATGCCCGAGCGATTCCAGCAATCAAGCAGCGCAAGTCCAACGGCAGGCGCTTTTTCCGATGGCTTGAAGATCACGGTATTGCCAGCGATCAACGCTGGCACCATGTGGCCATTGGGAAGGTGGGCTGGGAAGTTATAAGGGCCAAGCACCGCCATCACACCGTGCGGCTTGTGGCGCAGGGCCGCTGTCCCCTGAAGCGCGCTGTCATGCTTTTTCTTGCCGGTTCGCTCGGCATAGGCCTGAACTGAGATATCGACCTTGTTGACAACCGCGTCGACTTCGGTGCGTGCTTCCCACAAGGGTTTGCCGGTCTCGCGCGCGATCAGTTCAGCAAGCTTTTCGGCATCAGTGCGCACTTCATTGGCAAAGCGGCGCGCGACCTCGACCCTGTGGCTCATCGGTTTGGCGGCCCATGCTGGCCATGCACGGCGAGAGCGACTCACCGCGACCTTCACGCTTCCACACGGCCCGCGCCACACTTCCTCTCCGGTTGCCGGAGCGTGAGATACAATGATGTTTCCCGTCTTCTCTTTCGTCACTCTGCTGGCTCATCATTCTTCAAAAACTGCCTGCCACGCAGCAACTTGCACTGGGGTTTTGCCCCATCCGTCCCGCGCGGAGCGTTAGCGTCCCCTTAGCGCAATTCCTAGAACAAAAGATTTTGGTAAGCTCACGTTACCTAATGGGTTTCCCTATTACGTAGGATTGCGTATGCATGGTCATCACGTGTCGGGGGGAGTCCGCCAGAAAGGCGGTTTGGCGCATAAGACCTATCTCCTGACAGGGTCGCGGAAGTGCAGTCCGCAAGCGTTATTCATGGCGCTTTGCTTAGGGGAAGAGACACATGACGGAATCCAATATTAAACTGCCCGCTCTTGGCCTGTCGGCCTCCAGCGCGGTGATCGCTGTTGTTCTTAGCTTTGGTGTAGCCGCGACTCCGGCAGCCGCGCAGGACATTTGTTTGCTTGATCCCGGCATCACCGGCGGCGCCACCGCGACCGGCACTGATGCGCTTGCTTGCGGCGAAGATGCCGAAGCAAATGGCGAGGACGCAACGGCTGTTGGTACAGATTCGACGGCAACTGCCGATGGGGCAACCGCAATCGGCGCTGACACCCGCGCAACCGGCGAGCGTTCGACCGCCTTGGGCACGAGCGCAGACGCGTTTGGCGCGATTGCAACCGCACTTGGCCACAATGCCCGCGCAACGGAAAACGATGCGACAGCAGTAGGCGGCAACTCGGAAGCCACCGGCACGCGTTCAACCGCAGTGGGTTCGAACGCGGATGCAACCGCAAACCGCGCAGCAGCGCTTGGTTTTGAAGCGGTTGCAAGCGGCGAGGCCTCGGTCGCTCTGGGCAGCAACTCGGTTGCTAACGGCGTCGATGCAGTCGCAGTTGGTGGTGACGATGCAGGTACGGGCGCTCAGGCGCTTGGCAATTCGACCACGGCAATCGGCGGCGAATCGCTCGCTCAGGGCCCAGGCGCAACCGCAGTCGGCTGGCGCGCAGTTGCCGATGCTGAGCGCGCGCATGCCTTTGGTCACCTCGCTAACGCAACCGGCTTTGCTTCGACGGCTGTTGGTGAACAGGCCGATTCGACCGGTGACCTTGCCATCGCAATCGGTTTCGCCGCTTCTGCGCAAGATGAAAGCGCGATCGCGATCGGTAGTGACCAGGACGGTGACGGCACCGGCGCCAGCGCGCCGACCGTTGGCAGCGTCGCCATCGGTGGTGATGCAAGCGCTGCGGGCTTCATCTCGACGGCTCTTGGTTTTGAGGCCAACGCTGCGGGTAACTTCGCAACCGCACTGGGCCTTCGCGCAAGCGCGGCTGGCACGAACGGCATTTCTGTCGGTAACGAAGCGGCTTCTTCGCAGGCAGCTTCGATCGCAATCGGTAACAATTCGGTAGCTGACGGCATTGATGCGGTTGCCCTTGGTGGTGACGATGCCGGCGCTGGCGCTCAGGCACTGGGCAACTCGACCACGGCTCTTGGTGGCGAATCGCTCGCTCAAGGCCCCGGCGCAACCGCCGTGGGTTGGCGCGCAGTTGCTGATGCTGAGCGCGCACACGCCTTTGGTCACCTTGCCAGCGCGACCGGCTTTGCTGCAACGGCAGTGGGTGAGCAAGCAGATGCGAGTGGCTTCAGTTCACTCGCCTTCGGTTTTGCCGCCTCTGCAGGAGATGAAAACTCCATCGCAATTGGTGGTGACCAAGATGGTGACGGCAACGGCGCAAGCGCACCGACCGTTGGCAGTGTAGCGATCGGTGGTGATTCCCTCGCAAGCGGCTCGGTCTCAACCGCTGTTGGTTTCGACGCCAGCGCGACCGGCACATTTGCCACTGCTCTCGGTTTCCGTGCGGAAGGCACCGGCATCAACGCGATTGCGATTGGTACAGAGCCAGACGCAACCGGCATTTCTTCGATCGCGATTGGTAACAATTCGCGGGCGGACGGCACCGATGCTGTTGCAATTGGTGGCGATGATGCGGGTACAGGCGCACTCGCGCTTAGCAACTCGACCACTGCAGTTGGTGGTGAGAGTGTCGCGCAAGGTGCGGGCGCATCGGCCTTTGGCTGGCGCGCTGAAGCAACCGCAGAACGCGCACAGGCGATCGGTCACCTTGCTGCTGCATCGGGCATTCGCTCGCTGGCAGTTGGTGAAGCGGCCAATGCATCGGGCGATGGTTCGATCGCCATCGGTAATCAGAGCGATTCGGACGGCACCGATGCTGTTGCTGTTGGTAACGGTTCGTCGGCTCTGTTCGACAACTCGGTTGCTCTGGGCGCTTTTGCAGCGGCAACGCGGGCCAACCAGGTTGTTCTGGGCGGCGCTGGCACGTCGGTGACCATTGGTGATCTTGCTGCAAGCACGGCAGCGCAGACCGGTACGGCCTTTGTTGCCACGACCGATGCGTCGGGCACTTTGGGTCAGGGCATCGCGGTTGATGACCTTGCCACCGATGCTGAGCTTGCTGTGGAGACTGCAGCACGGATCGCTGGCGATACCCTGTTGCAGAGCAATATCGACACGAACACAAATGCGATCACGGCTCTTGATGGCCGCGTTACGCAGAACGAGACTGATATCACGGCTCTCGATGGCCGCGTTACGCAGAACGAAGCTGATATCGCGTCGAACACCACTGCAATTGGTAACAACGCAACGGCGATCGCCACCAACACGACGTCGATCATGACCAATGCGACGGCGATCTCCGACAATGCGGCGAATATTACCACCAATGCTGGTAACATTGCGACCAACACGACGGACATCGCAACCAATGCGACGGCCATCATGACCAACGCAACGGCGATCGCAACGAACGCGACGGACATCGCAACGAACGCGACGAACATCGCAACGAACACGACCGACATCGCTACCAATGCGACGAACATCGCAACGAACACGACCGACATCGCAACGAACGCGACGAACATCGCAACGAACACGATGGGTGTCTCGACCAATGCAACGGCGATTGCCGGTCTTGATACGCGTGTCACCGATAACGAAGCGAACATTGCGACCAACACCGCTGGCATTGCAGCCAATGGCGCACTGGTCGCGGGTCTCGATACGCGTGTGACAACCAATGAAGGTGCGATCGCAACCAACCTGGCGTCGATCACCACCAACACTGGCAACATTGCGACCAACACCGCTGGCATCGCTACCAACGCTGGCAACATCGCCACCAACACTGCTGGTATCGCTACCAACGCTGGCAACATCGCCACCAACACCGCTGGTATCGCCACCAACGCTGCTGGCATCGCAGCCAACGGAACCGCAATCGCCGGTCTCCAGACGCTGACTGCCAACAACCAGGCGCAGATCAACACCCTGTTCGGCCAGACGGCTGCAAACCGGGATGCGATCGACCGGGCGAACGAAGGTGTCGCAATGGCGCTCGCCATGGAAAGCCCGGCGCTTCCGGCTGGTACCAGCTTCGCTTTGTCAGGCGGTATCGGTTACTTTGAAGACCAGGGCGCAGGCAGCATGGCGCTGAGCGCTCGCGTGTCTGAGAACGCCTCGATCTCGGCTGGTATCGGTGTCGGCTTCGACAGCGGTGAAGTCGGTGCACGCGGCGGCTTCCAAGTTGCTTGGTAAGCGGTTAGACATCCGGTCATGACTTTCATGGCCTCAAACAATGCAATGCCGGGGCCCAGCGCCCCGGCATTTCTTTTCGCCCGCAAGATATGTGCGCTCGCCGGTGTGGCAGCGATTGCGCTTGCGCTCACGCCAACAACGGCTGCGGCCCAGCAGGCTGCTCCGCAAACGCAGCAGCAGCCGACCTTCCAGCCGCCGCCCTCGGTTCGCCCGACGCCAAGCCAACTTGAGCTGTCAAAGCTGCTGTGGTCGACAATCGCAGCGGTTGATCATGCCAATCTGTCGGGCAATTATTCGGTCCTGCGCGACATTTCAGCACAGAGCTTCCAGATCAATTTCAACCCTGCGCGTCTGACCGAAATTTTTGCCGGTCTTCGCGGGCTCAATATCGACCTGTCCAACGCGCTGCTGGTCCCGCCAACCTATTACGAAGCGCCGCAGATGATCAGCAACGATGTGTTCCGGGTGCGCGGGCTGTTTCAGCTGCGCCCGATCTCGATCGGCTTCGACGTCTATTACCAGTGGGAACAGGGACGCTGGAAGCTGTTCGGTATCGACCTTCAGCCGCAGCAGATGGTCGAGGCGCAACCCTCGCAATAACGCGCTGTCACGCGTGGCCCGCGGGCACGGGAGGCTGGCCGTGCGCTTCGCCCATGCGGCGTAGAGCTGCGACCTTGCTGTGAAGCGGTTGCCAATCGTCGCGTTCATCAATCGCTGACCAGATCGCTTCAACCTCGTCGATGACCATGCTTTGCGCTGTGTCATCCGCCCAGTAATCGTGCGCGTCAGCGACCTTGGAATAGCCTGATAGCAATTCGCCCAGCTCGCCTTCAGCCCCGCGTCCAGCGCGGTGAGCGAAAAAGAACGCATCAGGTTGAACGCCGCCTTCGCGCATGGTTTTCTCGCACGCGCTGACCAGCTGCGAATCCAATTCGACCCCGCGCGGCTCCACACCCAGGCGCCAGCACCACCGGCGCGCGATTGCCTCCATATAAAGCGGTCCGAACCGTTCGAGCGCAGCCACCAGCGGCTCGGTGTCGGCAAGCAGCCTTAAAGCAACCGCAAACTGGCCGGCATTCCAATGCAGGGCTTCGGGTTGGCGGCCAAAGGCATAAAGCCCGCCATGATCGAAATATGCCGCGGTAAAGCCCGGCTCCCACTTGGGCAGCCAGCGCCACGGCCCGTAATCAAAGCTTTCGCCGGTGATGTTCATGTTGTCAGTGTTGAGCACGCCGTGGACGAAACCAGCGACCATATAGCTGGCAGCAAGGTCGGCCATGCGCTCAACCAGATTGTGCATCAGAATAACCGTAGGTTCGCCGCAACCCGGCGCATCCTCGGGCGGAGGCGGGCCGGGGAAATGGGTAAGGCAATACTGGACCAGCGCCTCCATCTGACCCTTTTCCTCATACGCCAGAAGCCGCTGAAACGTGCCGATCCGGATGTGCGAATGGGACAATCGCACCATCACGGCAGAGCGGGTGGGAGAAGGCTCATCATCGCGCATCAGCTCCTCACCTGTCTCAATCACAGAGAAGGTCTTGGAGGTGTTGACGCCTAGCGCTTCCAGCATTTCCGTGGCGAGGATTTCGCGCACCGCGCCTTTCAGCGTGAGCCTGCCATCGCCGCGCCGGGAAAAAGGCGTCGTGCCTGATCCCTTGGTGCCAAGATCCATCAGGCGCCCATCACTGCCGCGCATCTGCGCGAAGAGGAAGCCGCGCCCATCGCCAATTTCAGGATTGTACACGCGGAACTGGTGCCCGTGATATTTGAGCGCAAGCGGCTGGGGAAGATTGCCGGCCAGCGCATCAAACCGGCCGAAATGCTGCGCCCATGCATCATCATCGAGATAGTCCAAGCCAATGCTTGCCGCCGCGCGATCATTGCGAAAACGCACCACGGTCTGCGGGAAATCGGCTGCTTCGACAGGCGCGGCGATCCAATCGGCAAGGGTTTCAATCGCGGGGTCGGGCCGATAGATGGCTGCTTGCGGTTCATCGCTCATCCCGCGATAGTGGGGGTAAGCGGGCGAGGGTTCAAGCACTCTTGCCTCATCAAGTTCACCGGAGTTTTCTGCCAGACTATGGCTCATCAATACGAAGACAGGCACTGGACCAGCGCTGATGG
This sequence comes from uncultured Porphyrobacter sp., assembly GCA_964443505.1. Classification (GTDB taxonomy): domain Bacteria; phylum Pseudomonadota; class Alphaproteobacteria; order Sphingomonadales; family Sphingomonadaceae; genus Erythrobacter. The sequence continues at coordinate 23,889 of CAYUCZ010000018.1, forward strand.
CCTGTCGCTGCATTTCCGCGATTACAAGGGGCCTGATGGTTATGACGGCCCACCTGTCATCTGTCTTCACGGCCTGACCCGCAATGCGCGCGATTTTGGCGATCTGGCGCAGCATATCGCTGCGACCCGGCGCGTGATTGTCCCTGAAATGCGCGGACGCGGGCAGAGCGATTACGCAACCGATTCAAATACCTACCATCCAATGCAATATGTTGCAGACGTTGAAAAGCTGCTTGCCGGTGAAGGGATTGAGCGCTTCATCGCCATCGGGACTTCGATGGGCGGGTTGATGACCATGCTGCTTGCCGCGGCAAAGCCCGGACGGATTGCAGCGGTGGTGATGAACGATATCGGGCCTGAGATTAATCCGGCGGGCGTGGAACGGATTGCCGGCTATGTCGGGCAGGGGCGGTCTTATCCAACCTGGGTCCATGCTGCGCGTTCAATGTGCGAGGTGCATTCAGACGCGTTCCCGGATTACGATCTCGAAAAATGGCTCGAAATGGCAAAGCGTACGCTCGTCATCAGCCAGAATGGCCGGATCAGCTATGATTACGACATGGCGATTGCGGAGCCGTTCAAACAGGCAGAAGGCGCCGCTCCGCCCAATCTGTGGCTTGCTTATGAAGCGCTTTCCAAAGTGCCGATGGTGCTGGTGCGCGGCGAATTGTCTGACCTGCTATCGGCTGACACGGTCAAGCAGATGGGAGTGCGCAACCCTGCCATGACCAGCGTGACCGTTCCGCGCGTTGGCCATGCGCCGACGCTTGACGAACCCGAAGCGCGCGCCGCGATTGACGCGCTTCTCGCACAGGTTTGAGGGCATCATGGCAACCAAGAAAAGCGCACCGCGCGTCCTTCATTGTCATTCGACCTTTGCTGCCGGCGGCAAGGAATTGCGCGCCGTCAAGCTGATGAACGCGTTTGGAAAGTCGCTCGAACACACAGTGATTTCGGGCGAGCCGGACGAGAAAGGAGCAAGGGCGCTTATCAACCGCACGGTCCCGGCATTCTTTCCGACCAGGTTTCCATCGCTCAAAGGCTGGCCCACTCCCGGGCGTCTGGTCGCCATTGCCAAGGCGATCGCCGATTATGATCTGGTTCTGACCTACAATTTTGGCGCGATGGACGTGGTGATGGCGCACACGGTCTTCGGCGAAGCGCTTGGCCTGCCGCCGCTGATCCACCACGAGGATGGCTTCAACGAAGACGAAGCGCATGAGCTCAAGGCGCGGCGCAACTGGTATCGCCGGATCGCGACCGGCCGCACGCATAGCCTTGTCGTTCCCAGCCGGACGCTTGAAGAGATCGCGCTTGATCGCTGGAAACAGCCGCGCATGCGGGTTGCGCGCATTCCCAACGGGATCGATACCAAGGCGTTCGCCAAGCGGCCCAAGCCCGGCGCGCTGCGCGTGGTCAAGCGCGAGGGTGAGAACTGGATTGGCACGCTCGCAGGATTGCGCCCGGTCAAGCAATTGGATCAACTGGTCGCTGCCTGTGCCCACCTTCCTGACAACTGGCATCTTGTCATCCTTGGCGATGGGCCGGAAAAGGACGCGATCCGCGCCGCCGCCGATGCGCATGAGATCAGCCACAGGGTCCATTTGCCCGGCGCGGTGGAGGATCCCGCGCAGGTCGTTGGCCTGTTTGATATCTTCACGCTGTCGTCCAAGAGCGAACAGTTCCCGATTTCCGTGGTCGAAGCGATGGCAGCGGGCTTGCCGGTCGCAGCGCCTGATGTTGGTGATGTGAAGGCGATTGTGTCCGACGCCAACCGGCCCTTTATCGCGCCTGCTGGCAGCACAGATGCGCTCGCCTCCATGCTGTCGGAACTGGTTGCAAATGCGTCCTTGCGCGCGGACCTGGGAGCGGCAAACCGGACCAAGGCGCGTGAGCAATTCGACGAGAAGACAATGATCGAGGCCTATCGTTCGCTCTATTGGGGAGCGATGGGACGCAAGGTCTGACGGTGACAGCACCGCTGGCGGCTAACACGCAGCCGGTGAGAGCATCACTTTGCGCCATTGCACAGCGGCTCTACGCTCCCTAAAAGCCCCGCCCAAAGCTTGATTTTACTTAGACAGGACCTTCGCCCCGTGGCGCGCACTCCGACTGACAAAAATAACGAAGACCCATCCGCCCCATCGCGTGAGGACGAAATCCTCATGCGCGAAATTGACGAGGCGGTGCGTCAGGATGACACCAAGGAATTCTTCCAGAAATATGGCCTGCCGCTGGGCGGCGCATTCGCGCTGCTGCTGGCCGGGATGTTTGGCTATTACTGGTGGGATTCGAGCAATGAAGCCGGGCTGGAAGATCAGTCAGAGGCGATCATCAGCGCGCTGGATTCGGTTGATGCAGGCGATTTTGCCGGTGCTGATGAAAAGGTCGCACCGCTGCTTGATGATGGTTCGGTAGGCGCGCGCACCTCTGCCCGCTTCCTTCAGGCTGCGTCCGCGCTTGAGCAGGGCAATACGGCCAAAGCGGTTGAGCTGTACGCGGCGATCGTGGCTGATCCTGATACGCCCGGCCCCTTGCGCGATCTTGCCGTGCTGCGCGAAGTGTCTGCGAATTTCGACGACCGTGAGCCTGCTGACATCATCGCCCGTCTTGAGCCGCTGGCTGTACCGGGCAACGCCTTTTTCGGCAGCGCCGGTGAACTGACCGCGATAGCGCATTTGGAGGCAGGCAATCGCGATGAGGCAGGGGCGCTGTTCTCTGCCATCGCGCAGGATGAGAGCCAGCCCGAAACGCTTCGTTCACGTGCGCGCCAGATGGCTGGGCTATTAGGGGTCGATGCGATTGAAGATGTCGAGCAATTGCTCGTGGATGAGGGTGTCATTCAGGCTGAAGGGGCCGCGCAGCCTTAAAGGCACCTTGAAGACTAGACGATAAAGAGATCTGGACGGACGAATGATGAAGCAGAAAATGCGGTGGAGCGGCGCGATTGTGGCTGGCGCGCTGGCGATGGTGGTTACCGGATGCGGCGGAGGTCCCAAGACAACGCCGACGATTGGCAATCGCACGCCAATCCTGTCGCGGATCGAAAGCGGCGCTGCGGTTGATCCGACGCTTGCAAGCGTCACCGTAGTGCTCCCACCGGCTGCGACCAATGGCGAATGGGCACAGGTCGGCGGCTCTGCGAGCAAGTCGTATGGCCACCTTGCTCTTGCCGAAAACCCTTCCAAGGTCTGGACCGCCCGGATCGAAGGATCGAGCGACCGCGAACGTCTGGCCGCAGCGCCCGTTGTCGGCAGCGACATGCTGTTTGCCGTGGGTTCTGACGGCACGATCCATGCGTTCGACAAGAACACCGGCTCACGCCTGTGGGAATTCAGCGAAGACGACATGGCCGATGACATGCGCCCGGCTGCCTTTGGCGGCGGGGTCAGCTATGACAATGGCCGTGTCTACGCGACCAATGGTGCGGGCGATGCCAAGGCGCTGGATGCGCAGACGGGCGAGATTGCATGGAAAGTGCACCCCGCAGGTCCCTTGCGCGGATCGCCAACGATTGCCTTTGGTCAGATCTACGTGATGACGCAGGACAATCAGATCATCGCACTTGACCAACAGTCAGGGGCGCTGCTCTGGAATGAATCGGGTTCATCAGCGCAATCAGGCGTGTTTGGCGTTGCCGCGCCTGCCGCAGGGCAGGGCACAGTGATCGCCGGATATTCGAGCGGTGAGCTTTCGGCATACCGGTATGAGAATGGCCGCACGCTGTGGGCGGATGCTCTTGCGCGGACCAATATCTCGACGGTGGTAAGCTCGCTTACGGATATTGACGCTGATCCGATCATCGATTCCGGGCGAGTTTATGCGCTGGGGCAGGGCGGGCGTATGGCCGCTTATGAACTGGTCACCGGCCAGCGGATCTGGGAACTCAACCTTGCCGGTATCTCGACCCCGGCGATTGCGGGCGAGTGGATTTTCACGCTGACCGATGATGCGCGCCTGCTTGCCATTGCGCGGTCAACCGGCCGGGTCCGCTGGATCACGCAGCTTCAGCAGTTCCGCGACGAAGAAGACCGCGAAGGCCCGATTTTCTGGACCGGTCCTGTCCTTGCAGGCGGCAATCTGTGGGTCGCAAGTTCACGCGGTGAAGTCTGGCGGGTGAGCGCCGGCGAAGGGTCAGCGCAACTGTTTGCCGATATCGACAATTCGGTCAGCCTGTCTCCGATCGTTGCGGACAACATGCTGTATATCCTCGATGATGCAGGGACGATCCACGCCTGGCGTTAAGCGACACAGTCTCACCGTTAACCTTTGCTGCGCCCGCGTGCCTTTGCGGTACGCGCGCGTTGAGGCATGCGGAGAATTAACCCTTTGGCGTTAAACCTCCTGGGGTAATGAGCGCGCAATCCCTCTCTACCCCATCGGGCAGCCGTTTGACCCTGCCCAAGAGCGATGTTTCCTCTGGCGTTGGCCTTGCCGGATTGCTCGGCCTTGCCTTGTGGATCCTGTTTTGCCGCACCTTCCCTGCAATCGCTGAATTTATGGGGTTTGGCAGCGGATATGGGGTCCTGTCGGGCCCATATGCCGCGCTTACAGCCATGCTGTTCACCGCAGGACCGATGGCGGTATGGTCGCTGGTTGTTGACCGTGTGCATCTGCGCAAGAGCACCGGGCTCGACTGGAGCCTCAAACGCGAGGTTGAAGCGGTTTTGCCAACCGCAAGCGTCAAGATCATCGGATTGTGGGCCACCTGGGCGATCATAGCGGCGCTGTATTGCGTGTGCCGCTGGTATTGGGACGGGCAATATCTGTTTGCGATGCAGGTGCTGGGCTATGCGATCCTGCCGCTGATCGTGCTGTCTGTTCCCTATATCATCTGGCTAGATCGCTACATGGTCGAACCGCGCGATTCCACCTGGCACTTTGGCGCGATGCTGCTTGGCCGGGCAAAGGATGATGAAGGCGGTGTTGATCTTGAGCAGGTGAAAAAGCACTGGCGCGCATGGATCATTAAAGCCTTCTTTGGCGCGTTCATGATCTCGATCCTGCCGCCCGGTTTTGCCTTTGTGGTCGAGGCTGATCCGGCAGCGATTATAAACAACCCGTTTGAATTCGGCATGCTGTTGATCACGCTGCTGTTCGTGGTCGATGTGCAGATCGGGACCGTTGGCTATCTCTTCACGCTGCGCCCGCTTGATGCGCATATCCGTTCTGGCAATCCATTTGTCGCAGGCTGGCTCGCAGCTTTGCTGTGCTACCCGCCGTTTGTGTGGGGCATCATCGGCAATAACGGCCAGATCCTGAGCTATGAGGGCGCAACTGCGGGTTGGGGCCATTGGATGGCAGACCAGCCGGCATTGATGTGGGTTTGGGCCGCGTGGCTGATCTTTCTCACCGCGATCTATGCCTGGGCAACCGTTGTGTTTGGCATCCGCTTTTCAAACCTCACCTATCGCGGGGTTTTGACCAACGGGCCTTATCGCTTCACCCGCCACCCTGCCTATCTTTCCAAGAACCTGTTCTGGTGGTGCTCGGTCATGCCGTTCCTTGTCACCAATGGTTCGGCTGTGGATGCGATCCGCAACACCTTCTTCCTGCTGGTGGTCAACGCGATCTATTATTGGCGCGCTCGCACTGAGGAGCAGCACCTTCTCGCCGAAGATCCCAAATACCGCGAATATTATGACTGGATGGAAGCGCACGGGCTGATCACAGCCCCGCTTGCCGCGATCAAACGCCGCGTGATTGCGCGGCTCAAGGGAGAGCGTCCGGCAGAAAAATGCCCGGATGCGGCAGAGCAAATGGGGGCAGCGCTTCCGCATCCGGGCCAGGAGCCCGCTGAGTAAGTTAGAGAAGGCAGACTTGGCAGCCTTCCCGGCACCGTGGGGTCAGAACTCAGCGGATAAAGGGGTCAGAGAATTTCGGGTCAGTCATCAGTGTCTCATCAGTGAGGGTGAGCATGAAATCGACCAGCGCTTCGCGGTCGGTTTCAGACAGGTTGAGCCGGCGCGGATTGTTGCCCTGACGCAGCCGGTTATCGAGCGCAGGGCCCGCTTGAATGCCGTCGGAATAATGATCGACCACCTGGCGCAAAGTGGTGAAGCGGCCATCGTGCATGAAGAAGGTCGAGAGGCCGACATTCTTGAGCGAGGGCGATTTGAAGATCGTTGTCTCGCCTGCATCAAGCCCGTTTGAATCGCTGTTGCCGTTAAGCGCATAGGTCGGCGGCTGGTGGCACGCCGCACAGCCTGCGCCGCCATTATTGGGGCCAGACATGAACAGTTCGCGCCCGCGATTCTCGCTCGCGCTGAAACCGGGCAGAGCCTGGTTGAGCGCCCGATTGGGCGCGCCGGGCGCAAAGATCTGCGCATAAGAGCGGTCCCAGCGGCTGTCTGAGGAGATCATCGCGCGCTGGAAATGGGCAAGCGCCCGCTCCATCCGCTGTCCCGTGATCGCATCATCGCCAAACACAAAGCTGAAAAGCGCGGGGTAATATTCCAGCGTCTCCATCTTCGCGATCAGCGCGCCAAGCCCGCCATTGTCGGACCAGCCCATCTCGGTCGCATCAAGGATTGGCTGAAGCGCCTGATCTTCAAGATCATCGGCCCTGCGGTCCCAGAACATCTCGTCCGCCTCAAAATAGCGCACATTGCCAAGCCGCATCGCATGCGCGCCGGTCTGACCGCCGTTAAAGCCGGTGGAGAACTGCTCATCATCGTCAAAGCCAATCGATTGCTGATGGCAGCTCGCGCACGAGGTCGTATCGTTGACGCTTAGCGAGACGTCATAGAACAGCACCCGGCCCAGCGTTGCGATCGCATCATCGACAGGGTCATTATTGGGCGTGTTGTCGAGATCATCGACCGTGTCGTCGTAATAGGCAGGCAGCGTCGGATCAGCGTAATTGTCGAGCGCTTCGAGATTGAGCGAAAGGAATTGCTGCACGATTGCATTGGCATCGCTGCCCGTTGGGGTGGGGGTTGGCGATGGTGTTGGGGTTGGCGCGACAGCGGCGGTGGTTGTTGGCGCGGCATCATCGCCACCGCCGCAGCCGGCAAGCAGCGCAATCATCGCGCTTGCAGTGACGAGGCGTTTGGTAAGTTTGAAGCGCTGTTTCGGCACGTATCGCATCCCGTTGCAATTGGTCTTGCAACAGGGGACGGAACGGGCGCGTGAAACCCGCACATTGGGGCCGAAAAATTTTGAATGAGCGCAGGCAAAACCGCGTCAGAAATGCGCGGTCAGATGTGAAAGCCGTCGTCAGTGTCATGCGCGATCAAATCGCGCTCTGATATGGCGAGAGCTGATGATTGTGCCCGCCATTCCGCGATATGCGCAGTGCGAAAATGCGCTTCGAGCGCGGCGCGATCACGCCATTTCTCGCTCACCCGCACCAGCCCCGGGTCAAGCACGTCGAGCGCATAGCAATATTCGATGCAGCCTTCCTCGCGGCGGCTGGCGGTGATCATCTCTTCCATGACCGGGCGGATGACCTCGATCATGCTGGGAGGGATGCGAAAGGACCCGATGACAACAATCATGACGCGGATGTCTGCGTCAGGAGTGCGATTACATCAAGGGTGAACCGTCATCGGCCTGATACTTTGCAAGCTCCGTGATAGTCACCTCGATACCCTGCAAGGCCTGCTGGAAAGCGGCCATGTGCGGGGTGCTGAAGTGATACGCGAGCGCAGCATCATCGACCCACTTTTCAACGATCATGAACTTGGACGGATCAAGGATATCGGTCGCATAGGTATAGCCAAGGCAGCCTTCTTCCGCGCGAGAGGCTTCGACCATGGTCGCAAAGGCTTCGCGCCCGGCTTCCAGCGCGCCTTCACCCAAAGTGGCTTCTGCAAGAACGATCAGCATAGTCTTTCTCCCTTGGTTTGGGGTCTTATTAGCGCGGTGTACCAAACAGGGTGAAGCCTGCCCACAGTGCCGGGTCCGGATATTTTTCGCGCGCTGCGACCATTGCCCGTCTGAGCGCTTCTGCAGGAAAGGTCTCTTGCGCTTCGATCTGAAAGTGATCCATCAGATACAGCGTCGCCTCATCGCTCACGCTCCAAAGGCTCATGACAACGCGAGGAACACCGGCTTTCTGGAACGATCGGGCTAATCCAATCACACCGCCATCGTGGTTGAGGCCAAGTCCGCTTTGACAGGCGCTCAACACCACAAGATTGGCGCGCAGACGCATACGCTGAACCTCGCCAGCGGTCAGGAATGCATCTTCCGGCGAAGGGCCGGCAAGCATCAGGAAGCCGCCTGTGAGCGGCTCGCGAGGGTCGGAAACGCCATGAGCGGCAAAATACAAGATGCTGCTGCGACGCATGCCGCGCACGACCTGGCCCTTGGTCGCCTCTTCGCCAAGCAGCATCTGCCCTTGGCTGCGGGTCGCCATCAATTCGATCTCTTGCATTGCGCCGGGTAACCTTGGCACGTCCCAGTCAGGGCTCTCAGGAACCACCGGATCGCCAACCAAAAGTGCGTTGCGATAATCGCTTTGAGGGACCCATGGGCGGATCATCTGATCAATGTCGAAAAGGCTGGGCGCAACAGTGACGCTCATTTGGTCAACGACCAGCTTATCGTCCGAAAGCGGAAAGGCGGCGAAAGGCACTGTGCCGATCACGCCATTGGCAACCACAATCAGGTGACGAACCGTGCTCATCTTGTCGAGGATTTGCTTTGGCAGCAGAATTTCGTGCAGCGGGCTTTCCCAACTGTGCTCAGAGCGCGAAATCGCAATTGGCTTTCCGTCTGGCATTGCTCCGCGCCAAATCGGAGCGCGTGAACGGTCGATCCCATCGACGTTCAGATCAAGTCTGTAAGCAAGCGCAGCTTCGCCAAGGTCATCCTCGCTGATCGTGACGATATGATGGGCCTGGATGCCGCTCGCATCGACAAGATAGATTGTCAGCTCATCGGCTTCATGCGCGTAGAACAGCACCGAGGTTCCCTCGGGGTGGCCGGGGCTTTGGTCGATTCGCTGCGTGGTCAGCCAGCGCATAACCAGATCGACGGTCGCATCGCTGACTTCCATCGGGTTGAGCCCGCGCAGTGAATAGAGGTCTTGCAGCGCGCGACCGTGCTCCTTGGCGTGAGCGGCGAATTGGTCTTCGAGATTGCTCCCAGATTCGGCACGAACAGCGTGGAGTGGGGCAAAAGCCAGCAAGGTCAGAATGATGAGTCGAACAAGTCGCATGCAAAGCCTGTATCAGAACGAGTGCCGGTAAACCTGCGATACGTCTTCGCCCCATTCGTTGTGATAGGCATCAAGCAGGCGTTCCGCAGGCACCTTGCCGCTTTGGACGATCTCGTCGAGTGTTTCGAGATAGCCTGTTTCATTGTCGCCTGCGGTGTTGAGCTTGCCGCGCGAGGCGAGGCCTGAACGGGCAATGGCGAGCACTTCGCGGCCCAGATCCTGCATCGTGCCTAATCCCGGGACAGCCGCTTTCAGGCCAAGCCTCGGCGCGTCATTGCGCAGGGCCTCGCGCTCTTCCATCGACCAGTCCTTGACCAGATCCCAGGCTGCATCAAGCGCGCCTTGATCATACATCAGACCCACCCAGAAGGCAGGCAGCGCGCAGATGCGGCTCCACGGACCGCCATCCGCGCCGCGCATTTCGAGGAAGCTCTTCAAACGCACTTCAGGAAAAGCGGTCGACAGGTGATCCCACCAATCGCTTGCCGTTGGCCGTTCACCGGGCACGACCGAAAGCTTCCCTTCCAGAAAATCGCGGAAGGACAGGCCTGCTGCATCGATATATTTGCCGTCGCGGAAGACGAAGTACATCGGCACATCGAGCATGTATTGCGCCCAGCGTTCATAGCCAAAGCCGTCTTCAAAGACGAAAGGCAGCATCCCGGTGCGGTGCGGATCGGTGTCTGACCAGATATGCGAGCGATAGGACAGAAAACCGTTTGGCTTGCCTTCGGTGAACGGCGAATTGGCAAACAGCGCAGTGGCGAGCGGTTGCAGCGCAAGTCCGACGCGGAACTTCTTCACCATGTCGGCTTCGGATGAATAGTCGAGATTGACCTGAATGGTGCAGGTCCGCAGCATCATGTCGAGGCCCAGATTGCCCACTTTGGGCATGTGGTTCATCATGATGCCATAGCGCCCCTTGGGCATCACTGGCAGTTCTTCGCGGGTCTTGTCAGGCCACATGCCAAGGCCAAGATATCCGACCCCGCATTTCTCGCCGATTTCCTTGACCTGTGCGAGGTGGCGCCCGGTTTCGTTGCAGGTTTCATGCAGCGTTTCGAGCGGTGCACCTGACAGTTCAAGCTGGCCAGCTGGTTCAAGGCTGACGGTCCCGTCCGCGCCCTTCATGGCGATGACGTTGCCGTTCTCTTCGATCGGCTCCCAGCCGAACGCGCGCAGGTTCAGCAAGAGATCGCGGATGCCGCAGGGTTCTTCGTAAGAGGGTGCGCGCCGCTCACCGTGGGTCTGCCCCTCTTTCAGGCGCTTGTAGACGAGCTTTTCGTGCTCGGTCCCGATGCGCCAATCCGCTTTCGGCTTTTCGCCGAGCCGCATCGGAGCGGTGAGATCGTCAAGCGTTTCGATCACCGGTTCGTCTGCGGAGGATGCTTCGCGTGTGCTCATATGGCGTAACCTCGGGCCTCTCTTGTCGGTTGCCCTATAAAACCGATTTGACGGTGGGAAGTGTAAACTGTCTTTTGGTCGACCAAATCATTCTATGCTCGACCAATCGCCTGCTTCAGCCATCCAAGCGGCTAGGGCAGCGATTGCGGCGGTTTCGCCGCGCAGGATCCGCGGGCCAAGTGTGATCGCGCGGGCAGCAGGATGAGCCCGGATCGCGGCGCGTTCGGCATCATCGAAACCGCCTTCGGGCCCAATCAGAATGGCCGCTGGCCCTTCGTGGAAGCAGAACGCATCGGCTGCATGTTCGCCGCCTTCTTCATCGGCAAAGAACAGGGCGCGCTCCTCAGGCCAGTTCGCAAGCAGCGCGTCGAGCTTTACCGGCGCTTCGAGTTCGGGAAGCGCGGTGCGCGCGCATTGTTCGGCAGCTTCGATGGTGATAGCCGCGGCGCGCTCTGCGTTGAGCTTATCCGCGACACAGCGCCGCGTGATCACTGGCTGGATGCGCGCTGTGCCAAGTTCGGTCGCCTTTTCAAGCACAAGGTCGAAACGATCCTTTTTGAGCAGCGCTGCGCACAGCCACAGATCGGGCACCTCTTCGCGTTCTCGCAGGCGTTCGACCACGGTCACATTCACCCGCCGCCTGTCCACTTCGCCAACGCGCGCTGCCCATTCGCCGGTTGCGTTGTCGCACATGATCACCGTGTCGCCCTCGCGCACCCGCATCACTTTGGCGAGGTAATGCGCGTGGTTCCCTTCAAGCGCGACGATGCGTCCTTGGCCCAGTTCATCCTCGACAAACAGGCGCGGTGCGCTTTTGGGCGGCCAGGCGGGTTTTGCAACCATGGCTTTCCCCTAGGCGCGGCGCACGCTAGTGAGCAAGTATGACTGCGCGCTTGTGCCAATACTTGATCGCTTTGGTGTTCCTCGGTCTTGGCGGCTGGGCGCTGTTCTTCCCGGCAAGCGTGATCGACCTCGCTTTGACAGATGCTTACCGCGAAGACACTTTCATGATGCGTTTTACGATGGCGTGCTTTGGCGCGCAGGCGGTGATGTTCGGCATCATGGCGCTGGTGGTGAAGTGGACTTCGCGTGCCTTTGCCGTGTTTGCCGTGGTGCTGATCCCGTTCTTCGGCTTCAATTACTACTTCCACTACGAAGTGCCGGTGCTGACTTCGATCGGGATGCTCGATTTTGCGGGCAATCTGACGATGTTCATCGCGTGCTTTATCGGCTGGAAAGCGGCGCGCGCAGATGAGCAGGACAATAGAGGAATTCGTAGCCTGTGACCGCTGACATTGTCCCTGATAGTGAACATCGCGGGCTGATCGAGCGTTTGCCACAGCTGCCGCGTGATCTGGCGCAGCTTGCCCGGTTTGATCGGCCGATTGGCTGGTGGCTGCTGCTGTGGCCGTGTGTGTTTAGCGTCTGGCTTGCAGGGTCCGGCCCGCAATTCGCGCTGATCGCGTGGTTCCTTGTCGGAGCCATCGCGATGCGCGGCGCGGGCTGTGTCTACAACGATATCGTTGATGCCAAACTTGATGCGAGCGTGGCGCGCACAGCCGCGCGCCCGGTGGCGAGCGGACGGGTGAGCAAGAAAACCGCTTGGGGTTGGCTTATTGCCCTGTGCCTAATCGGCCTTGTCGTGCTGCTGCAATTGCGTTTGGAGGCGCAGCTTGTGGCGCTTTGCAGCCTTGTTCTGGTCGCTGCTTACCCATTCATGAAGCGCATCACGTACTGGCCGCAAGCCTGGCTTGGCATGGTGTTCAACTGGGGGCTGCTGGTTGGGTGGACTGAGCTGCGCTTTGACAATTTCGATGCGCTCGCCGCTGTCTATGCCGGGTGCGTTTGCTGGGTGATCGGATACGACACGATCTATGCGCTGCAGGACCGGGAGGATGATGCGCTGGTGGGCATCAAATCCTCTGCCCTTCGCATGGGAGAACGGTTCCGCACCGGGATTGCGTGTTTCTATGCAGGCGCGATTGCGCTGTGGGGGCTGGGTATCTGGCTCTATCGCCCGGATGTGTTTGCTGTGTTGGCGCTTGCCCCTGTTGCGATCCATCTGGCCTGGCAGGTGGTGAGCCTTGATCCTGATGATCCGGCGAACCCGCTCGCAAGGTTCCGCTCCAATCGCTGGGCCGGGGCGCTGATGGCGATTGCATGCTTTATCGTTGGTAATGCCGGGGCTGGCTGATGTGCAACCTGTATCGCATGACCAAAACCACCGATGAGGTCGCCAAGTGGTTTGACGCCATCGCAGCCCAAGGCGGGGCGAATTTCGGTGAGGAAGTGTATCCCGGCTATCCCGGACTGGTCGTTGCCGAAGGGCAGGTGCGCCAGATGAGCTGGGGCTTTCCGCTCGTCATGAAAGGCAAGAACGGTCAGCCGTTAAAGCCCAAGCCTGTCAATAATGCGCGCACGGACAAGCTTGATAGTTTCTTCTGGCGTTATTCGTTTGAGGAGCGGCGCTGCCTTATCCCGATCAGCGGCTGGGCCGAAGCGCAGGGGCCAAAGGGAGCCAAGACCCGCACCTGGATGTCGCTTGCGGATACCGATCTGTTCGCAGTGGCAGGTGTGTGGCGCGACAGCGACGAATTTGGCACCTGCTATTCAATGGTGATGACCGACAGCGCCGGATCGGCCAGTGCTGATGTGCACAGCCGGATGCCGGTGCTGCTGGCGCCGTCTGATTATGAAGGCTGGGTGTCGGGATCGCCCGATGAGGCAAAGAGCCTGTGCACCGCTTGGAGGGGTGAGCTGATCATCGACCGCACCGACCAGCCGTGGACGCGCGGCGCGGCAAGCCAGAAATCGCTGCTCTGATCGCAGTTGGCATGGCGGCTGGGGCCGCGATCCTTGGGCGGGTTGAACATCGGTTCGCGCAAGATTGGCTCGTTCATGCTGCTTCTCCTGAATAGCTGACGATCTCGAACTCGATCCCGTCCCAGTCGAAGAAGTAGAAGCGCTTGCCCGGCTCATAATCATCATGGCCAAACGGGGTCAGGCCCGCTTCGGCAACGCGCACTTCAGCTGCATCAAGATCGTCAACCAGAAGGCCGACATGATTGAGCGGCTGTCCCTTGGAATAGCGGCGTGCATCGCCCTCGGCGCGGACATCCGTGTTGGTGTAGAGCGCAAGATAGGTGCCGCCATTGCCTGGTTCGCCGACATGGATCGTCTCGCCGCCCATCTTGGACGGCCCGCTCCAGCGTTCTTCCCAGCCAAGCAGGGATTTGAACAGATCAGCGCTGCGCTGAGGGTCGGATACGGTCAGGTTTGCATGTTCGATAATGCCGCGGGGGGAGGGTGTATTCATGGCGAGGCTCCTTTGCCTGTTGGGTTTTACAGCGATCCGGATTGTGCCTGAAATTTGGCAGTCCGAATCATCCTCGCCACCGACAATGCAACCTCAACCTAACTTGAGATCAAGATATTTTTTCGCTATCACCCATTTATGACCAGATCCCTCTCGAAAAACGATCTTATTCCAATCGGCGAAATGGCGCGGCGCACCGGGCTCAGCGTGTCAGCGATCCGGTTTTACGAAGACAAGGGCCTGATCGAACCGGTGCGAACCAGCGGCAATCAAAGGCGCTTCCTGCGTTCCGACATTCGCCGGGTGAGCTTTATCCTCATCGCGCAGCAGCTTGGCCTGAGCCTTGGCGAAATTGATGAGGTGATGCGCTCTCTCCCGCATGGCCGGACGCCCAATGCGCGCGACTGGCGCACGATCAGCGCCGCGATCCGCACGCGCATCGAAACCCGCATTGCAGAACTGGAACGCACGCGCGACCGGCTCGACGGGTGTATCGGCTGCGGCTGCCTCAGCTTGAAGAAATGCGCGATCTACAATCCCGATGATCGCCTTGGCGAACAGGGGCCGGGACCGCGGCAGGTGCTCGCCGATTGAATGCGTTTAGTGCGCGGGGCCCAGTGCCGGGTCGAGATCGCGCGGCCGGGCAAAATGGATCAGCTTTGCACAGCGCGGCTTCAGCTTGTCCCAGCTATCGATATTGCATTCCATCACGGCAAAGGCAGCGGTGGGAAACTTGACCACCGCTTCGCGGAACAGATCGTTTTCATGGCTGGGTGATACCAGTTCGAGCACCACTTCCTGCATTCCCGGATTGTGACCTGACATCAGGATCGTGTCCGGTTCTGCTTCGGCTTTGGCGGCATGTTCCTGCGCGACTTCAAGGATGGTGTCAGAGCTCGCCAGATAAAGCCTGTCGTCATAAGTGACAGGCATATCGGGGAGGCCGCCCAATAAGGTGTCGCGCACGCGCACGGCCGGGCTGGCGAGCGACAGATCCCATGCGACACCGTGAGCGCGAATATGTTCGCCCATCACAATCGCACCGCGATCGCCGCGATCGTTGAGCCCGCGATCAAAATCTCGCGTTGCTCCATCGCCCCAATCGGATTTGGCGTGCCGGTAGAGTCCCAGTAATTTGGCCAAGTGCCCACCCCCAGCGAAAGCCGTGTTTCAATCGACGCAGGCGCTTTGCACTCGAAGGGCTATCGCATGCAAGCCCCTCTACAAAAAATGCGGCAGCCCGGATCAGCGCCGTTCGGACAAGCCGACTGGGGAGGGCGCTTATCTAGGCTGCCGCCTTGACCGGAGCGAGGAGTATGCGCCGGCCGTTTTGAAAGGAAGTGTCAGGCGCTTTGCGCTTCGCGTTCGCCGGGCGTGCCCAGCATGATCACCGGCTTTGCATTCTTGCGGAAGTGTTCGGCATAGTCTGGGTGCTCTGTGCCCATCCACTTGTCCCACCAGGTGAAGTAGAAACCGTAATTGTAGCGGCCCTCGGAGTGGTGGAGATCATGGTGCGTTGTGGTCGCGATCCAGCTGACGAACCGGTTGTCGACCCAGCCAGCGGGGAACAGCTCGCTTCCCGCATGCGCCATCACATTGCGGATGATCATGTGCCACATGAACAGGAACACCGCGAAACCGGCATAGGCAAAGCCGATCTGGCTGGTGATGAACAGAAACAGCGGCATGTAAGCGGCTTCAAGCGCGGCTTCCCAGCTGGAAAAGCTATAGGCTGCCCACGGGGTCGGCGTGCGCGACTTGTGGTGATGCAGATGGGTTGCGCGGAACAGGCGCTTGGAATGCATCGCACGGTGGATCCAGTAGAAATAGGCATCATGCACCAGCACAATCAGCGCAAACTGCCATGCCACCGTCAGCAGGCTTGCCGCTTCAAGGTTCAGCTTGATCCACCCCATTTCGCGTCCGATCAGGGTGGCAAGCGTCATCACTGCGAACACCAGCACGGTTCGAAGCGATGACAGGATTTCGCGCGAATAATCCGAGCGCGTGGCACGCCGGTTCTGGATCCGGCGATTGTCGGCCCAGATCTTGAAGATGATCAAGAGCGCGCTCAGCACACCGGCGGCGATCAGATAGCGGCTGAAATCGAAATAGAGGACGTCGGCAAAATGATTGGCGACCTTGGCAAACGCGTATTCGAACGAGCCTTTCTCGGCGTTCTCGGGGATGGGGATGATCATGCGAGGAGATCCTTTGCGTTGTGAATGCACAGTGTCATTTCACATCCCCCCGGCAAAGGCCTGTCCGTGTCGCAAAATGTAAGTCGATTTCGAAATCGACCAGCATTTTTCAGTTTGAAACAGCAGTGTTTGGGGCGTTGTCGGACCGATCGCCGCCAATCGCCAGCCTGCGAAACTCGCTCGGCGTAGTGCCTGTTTCGCTGCGGAATGCGCGGTTGAACGGGGTGAGCGAATTGTAGCCCAGATCCATCGCAATCGTCAGCACCGGCAAATCCACCGCATCCTTGTCTGATAACCGCTCTTTCGCTTCCGCGATCCGGTGGCGGTTGAGAAAGGCGGAGAAATTGCGGTGGCCAAGCCGTTTGTTGATCAGCGCGCGAAGGCGGTGCTCTGGCGTATCGAGCATTTCGGCAAGGCCAGCAATCGTAAGGCCGGGTTCGCGATAGGCGCCATCTGCCATCGCAGCGGAAAGCTTTTCGTGCAGCACGCTTTCCGAAGGGGACAGGTTCAGCGGTTGCGGCGTTTCCTCCTCAGGCTCTTCCGCCTCAGGAACAGCCAGCAGGTCTGCATCGGTGCGCAGCAAGGCAATGCCGGCAAACAGCATAAGCACAAGGATCAAGGTGCAATTAATCAGGTTCGCAATCGGAAGCCTGCCGTCCAATCCCATCGCCAGTTCGATAAGTTCAAACACCAGGATGCCGCCCGCTTGCGCTGCGACCAGAAGCGGGAGCCACAGGCGGATGGTGCGGCGCTGTTCGACAAGATCATCATCGCGTTCGAACAGGCCGACGCGCACCAGATCACCGATCAGGATCAACAGCGCAAAGTGCAGGATCAGGAAACCGGCAGGCCATGTTGCAGGCACGAAATTGCCGATGAACCAGCCGAACAGCAAAATCCCGACCGCGCCCCAGAAGAACCGGCGATCGGGTTCGCGCTCAAACAGGCGGCGGGCAAACAGCCAGATCCAGAACGGGGTAGATATCGCGACGAAATCGATTGCCGGATCAAGCGGGCTTGTGGCCATCATCAAAGGCGTCGTGTTGATCAGATAGCCAATAGCGCCGATCACCATGCCCACCAGCGGCAGCTTGATATGCGCGCGCACATCATTGGCAATGAACAGCGCGATCAGCATCAAGCCCGCGCCAACCGCGATCATCCGAATAAGATAATCCGTCTGTTCGATCATGCCTTTACATCTGGGGCATCTTTGGCCGGGTTTCCAGCACCTTCAGCAGGCGCCGTGTCGCTTTCGCCGATCAGGGTGTCCCTTACCCTCACGAGCGCTTCATCAAGCGTGACCCTGCGCACCATGGTGCCGTCAGGAAAGGCTGTGAGCAGCCGCGAAGGGAATGCGGCGGAGAGCACCACGAAATGGCCGTGATCCTCCTTGTTGCGGATCAATCGCCCAAACGCCTGAGCGAGCCGTGCGCGGATGATCCGGTCGTCATACTGGCTGCCGCTGCCGCCATCCTGCGCGGCCGCCGCGCGGCGCGCCTTGTGGAGGATATCGGGGCGCGGCCACGGCACCGCTTCCATCACCACGCAGCGCAATGATCGGCCGGGCACATCGACCCCGTCGCGCAGCGCGTCTGTTCCCAGCAGGCTTGAGCGCGGATCATCGCGGAAGATATCGACCAGAGTGCCTGTATCAATCGGGTCAACATGCTGCGCGTAAAGCGGCAACCCTTCGCGTGCGAGGCGATCGGCGATCCGCCCGTGCACTGCGCGCATCCGCCTGATCGCGGTGAACAGGCCCAGCACGCCCCCGCCAGATGCCTCGATCAAGCGCGCAAAGGCGCCGGCAAGTCCGGGCAGATCGCCTTTCTTGATGTCAGTGACGATCAGGACTTCGGCCCGGCTGGCATAATCAAACGGGCTATCTGCGGCTGAAAGCATCGCGGTGCTTTCGACATGGTTGGCGCCAGAGCGCTGGATCGCGCTTTCCCACGGATCGCCTGTCTCGCCGATCCGATCGGTCAGCGTCGCGCTTGTCAGCATGACGCCGTGCGAGGGTTCAAGCACGGTCCGGGCAAACGGCTTCATCGGGTCAAGCCAGCGGCGATGGATCGCAACGTCAAATTCGCGCGCATCCGAGCGGTCTACCGCAAGCCAATCAACAAATTCAGGATCAGCCGGCCCGCCAAGCCGTTCAAGCAGCGCGCCCCATGCGGCCAGAAGATCGCTGCGCCAGCCGAGCGAGAAACGCGCGCCTTCGATCCGCGCTCTGCCAGCCCCATCAAGCCAGTCGGGAGGGTCTGCAAGGATCGCCTCCAACCTGCCGCCCAGCCGGATCAGCGGAGTGCGAATGGCGGCAAGCGCTTCAGACGCAGCGCTTGCCGCTTCGATCACTTCGCCCGGCAGGCCCGATGCCTCTGTCTCGATACCATAGCCCGCTTCCTGCCCGCTTTCATCGCGGGCATAGGTTGCCGTTCGCACTGCGGCGAGCAGCGCTTCGATTGGGCCGGACGCTTCGCCATCAATCAGGCGTTGCAGCCAGCCTTCTGCGGGAAGGGCCTGGGCGGCCTCACACGCGGCCTCGATCGCTTCGCCGCCTTCGTCATCATAGCTTGCAACATCGGCAAGTCGCGCGGACAGGCCGCGCCTGCGCCCGCGGTTCTTGCGTTCAGGGCCGATGATCCAGCGCCGCAGCTCAATCGCTTCCTGCCCTGATAGGGTCGCGGCAAAGGTGCTGTCGGCGGCTTCGAAGACATGGTGTCCCTCATCAAAGATGATGCGGGTCGGGCGCGCTGCGTGATCCCTGCCGCGTGCGGCATTGACCATGACAAGCGCGTGGTTTGCGATCACCAGATCAGCCTGCGCGCTGTCTCTGGCAGAGCGTTCGATGAAGCATTTGCGATAGTGCGGGCACCCGGCATAAACGCATTCGCCGCGCTGATCGGTTAGCGCTGCGATCCCGCGTTTGCGGAACAGCGTGCCAAGCCATCCGGGAAGATCGCCGCCAATCATGTCACCATCGCGCGTGAAACTGGCCCAGCGTGCGATCAATTGCGCCAGAACAGCCGGGCGTCCGGCAAAGCCGCCTTGCAAGGCATCTTCGAGATTGAGCAGGCACAGGTAATTTTCGCGCCCCTTGCGCACCACGACAGGCGGGGTCCCATCAGCGCGCTTTAACGGCCAGGCCCGCCGGCTTTCCCCGCGCAATTGCCGCTGAAGGTTCTTGGTGAAGGTCGACACCCACACCGTTCCCCCGGATTCGCGCGACCACAAGGAGGCAGGAGCAAGGTAGCCCAGCGTCTTGCCGATCCCGGTTCCTGCCTGAGCCAGCGCAATATGCGGCTGATCCTCGCGCGTGCGCGGGGCAAAGATGCGCGCTGCGTCACTGGAATAAGTGCGCTGCCCTTCGCGTTTTTCCGCGCCTTTGCCGGTGAGCGTGTCGAGCTGATCGAGCACCGCCTGTTCGCCAAGGTCCACCTGTTTTGGCGGAGCCCGTTCGCCCGTCTCCTCCCATTCAGGTAGCGCTGCGAATAGCCATTTCTCTGCCCGCTCAGGCCGCGCGATATGTGGTTTGAGGACTTGCGCCCAAGGCCAGCGGAGCCGTTCGAGCGAATGCAGCGAACTCCATGCACCGGCACGCTCAAACCATTCGGGATCCTCACAGGCCGCAATCAGCTTTCCCGCAGCCTCCAGCAGGAAAGCAGGCACATGCTCATCGCCTTCAGGTTCATCAAGGTCGAGCGCTTCGGCAAGGCCGCGCGGGGTTGGCACGCAAAAGCGTGCTGGGTGCACAAAGGCAAACAGTTCGAGCAGGTCGAGCCCCGACAGGTCGGGATAGCCGAGCCGGTTGGCAACCAGCGGCGCATTCAGGATGAGGACCGGCGTATCGGCGGCCGCCATGATCGCCTCACCCTTGGAAACAGCGCCAGTGACCCCGTTTGCAGGGCGCAGCCAATTGCCGCCATGGCTGGCGTGAAGTGCTGGCAGAGGGAGAGGAACAGGCGAGCTCACAGGGCCAAGGATGGTCGGGCCTCAACCAGTTGTAAATGATTGCGGGCAATACTTCTGTGACTTCAATGCGAAGGAGGTTGTTTATGCGTTCCCCGACGCTTGCCATGGCCGCTCTGGCGCTGTGCGCCCCCGGCATCGCCGCTGCCGCAGAGCAGCACCCGAAGTCTCAGCCCGTCCAAGCCGGTGAAAATGCCGAGGCCAAGATTGCCGCGATCCAGGCTCATGTCGATGCCTATCGTTCGGGCGACCTTGACCGGTTCGTTTCAACCTTCACGCACGATGCGATTGTTCGTGCAGATGGCTTTGTCGCGATTGGCCGCGATCAGATCCGCGCGCTGTATGAATTGAACTTCGTGCCCGGCGCGCCTTCGATCAAGGTGCATGACAGCGGGGTTAGCGGCGAGAATGTGTACCTGACGATCGGCTATGTCTTCGAAGGCGGGCAGGAAATGTGCTGTTCCTATTCCGAATACGAAGTGCGCGATGGCAAGGTGAGCTTCCTCGAAACGGGCGCTGGCTAGTCAAAAAGGGACGACCCGGCGAAGTGCCAAGCCGTCCCTTCCTTGCGACCCATAAGGGGCGGGCTGGGCCCGCGACCCTGAGGGATCTCGTCAAATCCGCTCAGAAGCTCTTCTGAGCGCCCACGGTGAGCGTGTAATCTGTCGGCATTTGCGGCCCGTTGAGGTCCTGCACGATGGGAATTCCGCCTTCGATGCCGAGCCTCCAGCCTTTGAGCGCGCCGCCGGTTGCCGCAAAGTTCACGCCCAAAAGCCCGGTTACGCTTTCCCCGCCATGAAAATCGAGATTGGCGGTTTGAACCGGGCCGACGATGGCCGGGTCGATCCCGTCAACGCTGCCCAGGGTTTGCGCCTCCACACGCGCTGACAGCGCAGCGGCAGGGGTCAGTGCAGCGGCGAACCAGGCGGTCGCCATAGCGCGGTCGCCATAGGCATAGCCTTCGTCATTATCGCCAAGCCGGACCGTCCCCTTGATCTGAGCGCCCCAGCCAAAGCTGTCATTCTGATCGCGATAGGTGATGCCCGGTTCGAGATCGAAAGTGCCTGAACCCAATTGCATCGGGTAAGGCAGGCGCACGGTTGGCGTGCCGCCCATCGGGGTGACGATATCATCGGTCTCGGTATTCGAGCCTGTCGGCAGCGAAAGCCCCGCATTGATATGAACCGTGTCGGTAAGGCCGATCAGCGCTGCAACCTTTGTGTCGCCAAAACCCATCGGGCTGGTTTCAAAGGTGTTGAGCCTGCGCGTGCCCATGCCGCCAGCAAAGGTGATGTGGTCCATCTTCTTGCTGATATAATTGGCCATCACCATCAGCGTGACCTGATCAGACAGGCCGTACATGACCCCTGCCATATGCATGTCCATCGTCATTTCGGTGGGCACGATGCGCAAGGTGGGGGGCTGGCCCGGATTGCCGAAGAAGCGATTGGGCACAGTGGTGGCGACGGTTTCGGGGGTGACGCTGGTGGTGCCGATCTGCGTCCCGCCCATATCCATATGCATATAGCGGTAGCTGATCATCCATTCGCCCTTGCCGTGGCGATGGTCGCCCATCACTCCGATAGGCGCATGGTCGAGCGCGTTGATATGGCCCTCATCCGCAAGGACAGGGTTGGCTGCGAACACGCAGCCGGCGAAGGCGAGCCCCACACGATAGGGCGCGCCCGCCTTGAAAAGCGATGTCATGGTATTCTCCTGTTGATCTGATTGTTTGGGGGATCAGATCAACAGCGGCGGACCCCTTGCGTCATAAGCGGGGAAGGGAGGGCGCGTCGCCAGCGCGCGGATCGGCGCGGCCTGCGGCATTTCGCGCGCATGTGATGGAGAGGTCAATGGCGCCGGTTCCGATGGCAGAGTGGGGCCGCAGGCTGAACAGCACGGATTGGCAGAAGGATCATCGCTTGAATGCCCCGCATGCCCGCCATGGCTTGCATGGTCCGCATGGTCCGCATGGTTCGCATGGTTCGCATGGTCTGCATGGTGCGCATCATGTGCGGCGTGCTCGCTAGCTGCTGCCTCGCTCGCTGCTGCTTCGGTCGCTTGCGCAATCGCGACGCAGCATGGCGCGCCCACGACTGAACGCACGCCAATGGCCACAAGCAGCAATAGCAGCAGGAAAGGACGAGGGTGATGCGCCATGATGAACCTGCGCGCTCACTAGCGCCGCGATCCCTTAGAGCAAGAGCCATTCGGCGAAGCGTTGACTCGTCCGGGCATATACAGTTAGGAAACTAACTAATGGTCGAATCGAAGAGAGCATCGGAAAAAGCAATGCCAACCAGCCGCAGAAAGATCCTCATCTATGGCGGAGCCGCCGCCGCGATAAGCGTGGCTGGGGGATGGGGCATGCTGGCAACGCCTTCGCTCTCTCGCGCATCCGCCCCATGGCTTGCGGCAGGAGAGGGCTTTGATGATCCCCGGCTTGATGCGTTGTCCTATGCGATCCTCGCGCCCAATCCGCACAACCGCCAGCCCTGGCAGTTCACGTTGGTTGGCACAGACCAGATCGATATCAGCTGCGATCTTGATCGCCGCCTGCCGCATACCGATCCGTTTGATCGTCAGATCACGATCGGTTTTGGCTGCATGATAGAGCTGTTGCAGATGGCCGCAGCGCAGCTGGGCTATTCAGCGCAGATCACGCCTTTCCCCGATGGTGAGGGGCAACCGCGGCTCGATAGCGGGCGCGTTGCAAGCATCCGGTTTGTCGCGGATGCGCCTGCCAAAGACCCTTTGTTTGCAAGTGTTCTCCACCGCCGCTCGACCAAAGAGCCTTTTTCAGATCGCGCGGTCGCGCAATCAGACCTTGCCGCCTTGGGAGAGCCTTTGAGCGATGCGGTTCGCTTTGGCCATTCATCAAGTGAGACGCAGCACGAGGCGCTGTCAGCCAATGCATGGGCTGCATGGCGCAAAGAGTACGAAACCGATCTGACCCGGCGCGAAAGCATTGATCTGATGCGGCTTGGCAATGATGCCGTTGTCGCGCAGCCGGACGGGATCGACCTTGCTGGCCCGATGATGAGCGCAGCGCATGCAGCTGGCATCATCACCAAGCAGACGCTCGACACGCCCGGCACAATGGCGTTTGACACAGCCTATGACCTCTATCAGCCGATGGTAGAGACGACCAAGGCGTGGGTGTGGCTGATCACGCAGGACAATAGCCGCGTTGATCAACTGGCGAGCGGGCGCAATTGGGTGAGGCTCAACCTTGCAGCGCAGGCGCGCGGGCTGGCGGTTCATCCGTGGAGCCAGGCCTTGCAGGAGTTTCCCGAAATGGCCCCGCATTACGATGAATTGCGCGGCCTGCTTGCACCTGATGGCGGGACGGTGCAGATGTTCGCGCGGGTCGGCTATGGCCCAGAAGTGCCGGCGAGCCCTCGCTGGCCTCTTCAAGCAAAGTTGGTAGATGCCTGAACGCAAAACTGTGCCACAAGACCCGCTGACCTACCGGCTCTTCAACGAGATCGGGATCATCAATCAATTGTCGAGCGCGGCTTTCAGGCAGGTTCTGCCGCATCCGCTGAACGCCTCTATGTTTGGCGTGCTCAACCACTTCGTGCGGCTGGGCGATGGCAAGACGCCAAGCCAGCTCGCCTCTGCTTTTCAGGTGACAAGGCCAAGCATGACGGCGACTTTGGCAAAGCTGGAGCGTGCCGGGCTGGTGCGGATTGCGCCGGGCGATGAGGACGCGCGCACCAAGCTTGTGTGGATCACCGAAGATGGCCGCACAGCGCGGATGCAAGCGGTCGAGGCGACAGGCGTGCTTTTCCAACGGATCGCGCCCAAGCTCTCCGGCTTTGATCTGGAGCGGTTGGTGAACGAGCTGGGCGAGCTGCGCGCTATCCTTGATGCGGATCGCGACTAGCTGCGCGGCAAAGCGTCACCTGCACGCAATCGGCCTCTTCCTGTCCTACACATTTTCAAAGGCGTATGAAGCGCGCGCGGCCTATCGGGTTCCCGATTGTGCTGCGTACAAACTGACGCGAGATGAAAGGTCACACTTTTGCACCCGAAAATCCCCGCAAACCCGTGCAAAGGCTGGACTTTCGGGGCGACGCAAAGTTTTATTTCGCCAAGGGTAGGCGGTCCATGTCACACAGCTTTTTGGGAACCATTGGCATGCCTTCGCGCTTGCAACATGGCCCACCTTGCTTAAAGGCCGCATGACTATGACTGACAGCACGTTCCAAGACACCGCTCGCAATTCCAAGGCCTGGCCGTTTCAGGAGGCACAGCGCCTTGCAAAACGGCTGCGCGGCGGAAAGCCGGGCGGTGAGCCTGTGCTGTTTGAAACCGGCTATGGTCCTTCAGGCCTGCCGCATATCGGCACCTTTCAGGAAGTGCTGCGCACTTCGCTTGTCCGCCGCGCTTATGAGGCGCTGACGGGTGAGGAAACCCGGCTGGTTGCGTTCAGTGATGATATGGACGGCCTGCGCAAAGTGCCGGGCAATGTCCCTAATCCCGAATTGCTCGAAGCCAATCTCGGCAAGCCGCTCTCACGCATCCCCAATCCGTTTGGGACAGAGCATGAAAGCTTTTCCGGCCACAACAACGCGAAGCTGCGGGAATTCCTCGACCAGTTCGGGTTCGATTATGAATTTATAAGCTCGTCAGACCAATACAATTCGGGCGCGTTCGACGATGCGCTGCGCGGCGTGCTGCGCAATTTCGATGCGATCATGGACATCATGCTTCCGACGCTGGGCGAAGAACGGCGCAAGACCTATTCGCCAGTCATGCCGATTAGCCCGACGAGCGGAGCTGTTCTGCAAGTTCCGATCGAAGTGGTCGATGCACAGGCAGGCACAATCCGCTTCACAGACGAAGATGGAAGCGTGGTTGAACAATCGGCGCTGTCGGGCATGTCCAAGTGCCAGTGGAAGGTCGATTGGGCGATGCGCTGGGTCGCGCTTGGCGTTGACTATGAAATGTACGGCAAGGATCTCACCGATAGCGGCGTGCAATCGGGCAAGATTGCGCGCGTGCTGGGAGGCAACAAGCCCGAAGGCCTGATTTACGAGCTGTTCCTTGATGCCAAGGGTGAAAAGATTTCCAAGTCGAAGGGCAATGGCCTCTCGATTGAGGAATGGCTGCAATATGGCAGCGAGGAGAGCCTCGGCTTTTACATCTTCGCTAATCCCAAGAGCGCGAAGCAGCTGCACGCGGGCGTCATCCCGAAAGCAATCGACGATTACTGGCAGTTCCGTGAGCGTCTCGCTGACCAACCGCTCGACAAGCAGATGGGCAATGCTGTGTGGCACCTTGCCCGCGCAAATGAGCGCATTGATGGGCCCGAGGCGCCGGGTGCAGGGGACGCATTATCGGTTCCCTACAGCCTGCTTTTGAACCTTGTCAGCGTGCTGGGGCTTGAGGCGACGCCAGCCAATCTTGCCGAATATGTGGCGAGCTATACCGGTCAGCCGGTCACCGATCCTGCGCTTGAGCGGCTGATTGAGTGTGCTGTGAATTACAACCGCGACTTTGTCGCCCCGACCCTGTCAAAGCGCGCGCCTTCGGCAAGTGAGGCACAGGCCCTGCGTGATCTTGATGCGCAGCTTGGTGCAGCGGCAGCTGACACCAGCGCAGAAGACTTGCAGACGATGGTCTATGAGATCGGCAAGAACGAGGCCTATGGGTTTGAGAACCTGCGGGACTGGTTCCGCGCGCTGTATGAAACCTTGCTCGGCAGCGAGCAGGGCCCGCGTATGGGCAGCTTCATTGCGCTTTACGGGATTGATCCCACGCGCAAACTGATCGCAGAGGCGTTGGCCCGGGTTTGATAGGTACACCCGCATCCGCGGGAGCATCCTCGTTGCTGTTGCTCGCTACGCTCACGCACCTGCGGGCGCGCCCAAACCCATAAACTGCTTTCCTACTTCCACTTCCGGGTGCGATACCACTTGGTGATGATGTATTTGGCGCCTTTCACCACTGGGGTGCCGGCGTGCATCGTGTCTTCGTTGGGTGTGCCATCGGGCAGCGCGTTGTTCCAGATCAGCAGCACGCCGGGCTTGGGTTCGATCTTGATACCGATGTGAGTGAAATGGGTTTCCCCGCCTTCCTCGACATCGTTGAGAAACGCCATCGCGGTCCAGCTGCGCTGCCCGCCGCGTTTGCGTTCATCCAGCCAGTATTTCTCGGTGGTGTAGAACCAGTCGTTATGGGCCTTGAACTGTTGGCCAGGAAGGTATCGCTGCCCCTGAATTGCCTCGCCAATCTTGGAATCCACGCCCAGCAGATCATCAATCCGGCGGCCAATGCCCATGACAAAGCTATCATGCGGATCAAGGTCGCCGGAATAGCTCGTGCGAAACCCGCTGTCATAGCCGATCTCATGCAGCGAAGAGGGCCGCGCGGTCTGATCGACCATCAGGCACAGCCGTTCGCATTCCGCCACGCTCAAAAAATCGCCGACCGCGTAAAGATCAGCCTTGTCCGTATCAATCTTGTAGACACCAGGATCAGCGTCGAGCCGTTCGCGCACTTGCTTGCCAACGCGGCGCAGCGCGTCCTGATCGGGAATGGTTTCAGTCTTGGCCATGGCGCAAGGTCTAGCAAGCATGACCAAAGGTGCAATCCTGTGCTTGACGCAATCGCCCGGCACAAAGGCCCCGGCACAAAGGAAAAGCCCCCGCCGGATCGCTCCGACAGGGGCTTTTGCGTTTGGATCTCAGCGACCGTCTTACCAGAAGAAGTCGTAGATGATGTCGACCACTTCGCCGGTGTAGATGTCGACCAATACGACATCGTCGTAATAGCGCACCCAGCGATACGGGCCGTAGACTTCCGGCAGGCGATAACGCCACGGATCGTTGATGTAATAGCGTGAGCCAAAGAACACGCTGTCGAGGAAGAACCCGATGCTCAGCCGCGAATAATAGTGCGACCGATATGGAGCGTAGTAACGACCAAGACGGAAGATGTTCCGGTTCGCGCGGCGATAATTGCGCCAGCCATAGCGGCGATCATTGCGCCATGCATTGCGGTTCCAGCGACGGAAATCGCGGCGCCGTTCTGCCCGGCGCTCTGCACGCCGGCCGTCCCTTATGCCGTCACGATAAGCATCGCGGCGGGCACGGCGATTGTCGAAGCGATCATTGCCGCGACGATCAAACCGGCGGTCACGATAGTTGCGACGGTCACGCGCTGTGCCGAAGCGGTCACCGCGCCGATCTATACGATCACGGCGCCGATCCGCGCGCCGGTCTATGCGATCACCGCGGCGATCCGCGCGACGATCGAACCTGTCACCCCGGCGATCCGCGCGCCGATCGGCACGGTTGCCACGCCGATCAATCCTGTCGGCCCGGCGATCACCGCGACGTTCGATGCGGCCAGCCCGGCGGTCTCCGCGCCGCTCGATATTGCCGGCTCTGCGATCACCGCGCCGTTCGATATTGCCCGCGCGGCGGTCTCCGCGCCGTTCAATCCGGTCGGCTCTGCGTTCGCTGCGACGATCGACATTGGCGGCCGCGCGTTCCTGGCCATAGCGCTGGAAACGTTGTGAAGCGCGATCACCGCGCCGCTCAACCTGACGGGCGCGCCGTTCGCTGCGACGGTCGACCCGGTTGGCGCGCCGTTCACTGCGGCGATCAACCTGGTTCGCGCGGCGTTCACTGCGGCGGTCAACCTGGTTTGCGCGGCGCTCAGAACGGCGGTCTACGCGCTGTGCGCGCTGGGCGTTGCGAACGCGGGGACGCTGCACAGGCCGCGCATCGGGTTCAGCCGATCGCGCGCCGCGGCGTTCAAACCCGCGACCGCGAGCAGGGCGTTCAGCCCGGCGCTGACCACGGTTTTGTGCCCGGCGTTCCTGCCGCTGGGCGCGGCGCTCTGCGCGGCGATCTTGTCGTGATTGTTCGAAGGCGGACGTGGCTTCAGCCGAAGTCGTCGCCGCCTCCGCAGCTTCGGGTGGTGTGATGAGAGCCAACGCAAAGGCGAGGGCCGACAACGCACTACCCCTTAGAAACAGGGTTATATCCATGAGATGCCTCCAGTGTTGCCGCCCCACCACTTACGGCGATTGATACGCTCTGATACGAACTAGTGCTTGCTTTATAGAGGCGAGTCGCTGAGCGCAGCCTTAACCACCTGTTTAGGGCTACGTTCATGTTAGTGGCGTTTTTTCTGAACGCCTTGACCGGGCGGCGCTGAGTGCCGATGGCAGGTGACGATGTTCGACACTTTCGACAAAGTCCGCGCTGATATTGCTGATCGGCTTGCCATGGCCGCCAGGGACAGGCGCTCTGCCATGCATGTGCCCGTTGTGGTCACCAGCGATGTTGATGCGCGGGTGATGGTGCTGCGCGCCTTTGACGTCGACGAATGGAGCGTGCGTTTCCACACTGATATTCGCGCGCCGAAAGTGGCTGCAATTGAAAGCGATCCACGCATGGCCGCGCTCTTCTATGACAAACCGGCCAAGATCCAGATCCGGGTGCGCGGGATAGGCGAGGTGCTGGGCGATGATCCACTGACCGACACCGCGTGGGAAAACAGCGCCAATTTCTCCCGTCGGTGCTACCTTGGCGAAGGGCCGGGCACGGTGAGCGATGGCCCAAGTTCAGGCTTGCCGCCTGAGTTCGAAGGGGTTGAGCCAACCGCTGATGAGGTCGTGCCGGGACGCCCGAACTTTGCCGTTTTGCGGATTAGGTTGACCGAGCTTGACTGGTTCTACCTTGCACATACCGGCCATGTGCGCGCGCAGTTCACCCGCGATGGGGATGATTGGCGCGGGCGCTGGGTCACGCCCTGATGGGGCTATGATCTGACTACGCAGCCTGCGAGCTGTCATCTTCGGTAGGAGTTGGCGAGGGCAGCAGCTTGATCTCCTCCCACTCGCTTGCGGTCACAACGTGATCCTCGCCCTCTTCCTGAGCCGCGATGAGAGCGGCTTCAGCGCGCTCGCGCATCTCGTCATCGCTCTCGCCCTCGCGCCGCTCGGCAACGCCGAAACTCGCGCTGACCCGCATGTCAGGCGCCATGCCGGGCATCGGCATATGCGAGAGCGCATCGAGCAGCCGCCGCGCGATCACGCCCGCTTCGGCTTCGCTCGCATTGGGGGTGAGGATTTCGATAGTGCTGCCCTTGCCAGCGTGGTCGGCTTGCGACGTGCTTACCCCATCGGATTTGCGAACACCCGCGCGCATGACCTGTGCCACCTGCTCAATCGCGGAGTTGCGTGTGTCCTGACCCCACAGTTGCTCAACCTGAGGCAGGTGATCCACTCTTGCGCGAAGCACTGCGCCGCTGCGCTGCGCGAAGGTGCGCTGATCGGCAATCGCGTCGATCCGCCGGTCATAGGCTTCGCTTTGAAACAGTCCCTCTAGAGGATTGGCGGGCTTGCGCCGTCTGTTGCGAACCCCCTGCGCAATCAGAACCAGCAGCGCCCCTGCGACAAGCCCTGTCGCCAGCGCAATGGCCGGATTGGTAGTGATGGCCGCCATGACCGTCTGCATATCCGCTGCCCCTTGTGGTCCCTGTTGCCAAGGGGTTTGCCCTATGCCTCGTTAAAACACCGTAAAGCATAGCGGGGCGCGATAAGATTGATCGCGGCGTCTGGCCTGAGGTGGGGCGGGTTAGGTTTTCGAGAGGAGCCTCAGCAGCTCAGCGCGTTCTTCCGGTTCGAGCGGAGTGAGCAGGTCGTCCACTGCCGCTCCGACCACGCTCTTGATCCTTGCGACAAACGCCATGCCCTTTGGCGTGAGGCTGAGAAGGCTGCTGCGCTGGTCCGATGCGTTCTCGGATCGGATCACCAATTCGCGCCGTTCAAGGTTGGAGAACATTCGGCTGAGCTGCGCCTTGTCACGCCCCATCATTGTCGCGATCTGCTGCATCGGTGCGGGCTGAATTTCGGCCAGCGTCATCAGCACCATGCCGCCGATTGGCCCAACTTTGTCTGTGTCGAACACAGGCGCTTGCGAATGCACGCTCGCATTGAGCCTGCGCATCAGCCGGTCGATCTGGAATGCGAGTTCGAACTGCTCTTCATCAGCCATGGTATTTAGTTGACTCTATCAACTTGTTTTCTAGTCTCCCTGTATCAGCGCTGGAGTCGGCGCTGGCAAGGTTTGGCACTTCGCACAGGGGTCTAGAAATGACGAACACGCAATCGCTCGCATTGAAACTGGCCGCTGTGCTGTGGCTCGTATGGGGAGCCATCCACGTCATTGCAGGCGTTGTGATTATCAGCGCTCCTGACGCTGCTTCTGCCGTGCAGGCGGTGGCAGATGCGGTTCCCAAGGAAGACCTGATGTTCGAGGCGCATCCTGCAGCAAGTGCGCTCTACAACCAACATGGCTGGAACCTTGGCTGGATCGGCGCCGTGACGATGGTCTGCGCGATCTACCTGTGGCGCGGCCCGGTCAGTGCAAGCTGGCGTACTGCCGCTTGGGTCGCAGCACTGACAGGCGGCATGGCAGATGTCGGATATTTCGTGTTCATGGATCTTGGCGGCTATGTGAACTTCCTGCCCGGCGGCTTGATGACCTATGTCTCTGCCTCCGCGATCTTGATCAGCGCTTGGGTCTGGTTTGGGACCAGGCAGCAGACAAGCGCAGCCTAGCTGCTTTGCTCAAAGGGAAGGGTCCGCGGCGCCTCTTCCTAACCAATCCTCGAATTGTGCCAAGCGCGCTGCGCGTCCATGTTCCTTGGGAAAGCCACACTGGCGAGCATATGGGAGCGCATCAATGGATCTCGACCTTTCAGGAAAGCGCGCATTGGTCCTGGGCGCAAGCCGCGGTCTGGGTGCCGCGATTGCGCAGGAACTTTCAGCTGAGGGCGCAAGAGTGCTCGGCGTTTCGCGAAGCGGCGAGGGGCCGGGGGATTGGGCGACTTTCGCAGCCGACCTGTCGGACCCAGCAGCAGCGCAGGCCATTGCGACAGAGGCGAAGCGTGTCCTGGGCGGCATTGATATCCTGATCAACAATTCGGGCGGTCCGCCGCCATCGGCGGCGATGGACACGGACGAGGCGGCTATCCTTGCCTCGATACAGCCCATGCTGCTTACCCTGACCAGCCTGACGCGTATGTTAGTGCCTGACATGCGCACGGCCGGGTTCGGGCGGATCATGACGATTACCTCTGCCGGTGTGCGCGAACCGATCCCCGGGCTAGTCTTGTCGAACACGATACGCAGCGCGCTTCATGCCTTTATGAAGACGCTCGCCAAAGAGGTCGCAGCAGACGGGGTGACGGTCAATCTGCTGATGCCGGGGCAAATCGACACGGATCGCCTGCGCTCGCTTCACGCTGCAACGGCAGAGCGGATGGGCGTGCCCGCGGATGCCTTCAGGGCAAAGGCGGTTGAAGCGGTTCCCATGGGTCGGATCGGCGATCCGGCTGAGTTTGCGGCGGTGGCAGCGTTCTTGGCGAGCCCGCGCGCATCTTATGTCACGGGACAGGAAATCGCGATTGATGGGGGGCTATTGCGCTCCTGACGATCGCTGCCAGCGGTTCTCATGACGCCCGGATATCGATCGCTCCCACGCACAATCAATAAGCCCTGAGCCTGGGCCTGTTGGGCAGAGCTTGACTGTTCAGCGCGGGTATGTTGAATTGAATTCAATTCAACAATGAGATTCGCACTATGTCCGCACTCAAAATCGGCACCCCGCAAAGGCTAACCGATGCCGCTGAGGCAGAGCTGATTGCCAATTCCGGCTTTCTGGAGATGGCCGCTGTGGCCAAGCGCGCGGGCGTTTCGGTCGGGCTTGCCTACCATCACTTCGGATCAAAGACCGGTCTGATCGCTGCCGTGGTTGACCGGTTCTATGGCCCGGTTCGTGATATTGCTCTTGGTGATGCCATTCCACTTGATCAGGAATGGCGGGAAAGAGAGCGCTCGCGCACCGCAGCGTTGACCGGGTATTTCTACGATCATCCGCTCGCGCCGCTGATAGCCGGGCGGCTCGCACGCGAACCTGAAGTGCTGGATATCGAGCGTGCCCACATGGACGCTTTGCTTGATCTTGGCGCGCGCAACATTGCACAGGGACAGCGGCAAGGCGTGGTCGCGCCCGGCCTTGATCCCGATGTAACGGTTGCGCTGCTGATGGGCGGGCAGCGCACCGCTCTCGACCGCGCAGTCCTGTCTGAAAACCGCCCGGACCGGGCCGTGTTGGTCGACCAGATCTGGGCCTTCACGGTCAACGCGCTTCAGCTTGACCGGACACATAGCGTCGATCCTGCGCACATATCCCTTCCAATCCAAAAGGAGGCTTAGATGAATACACAGAGCCTGAACGCCGAATATGGTGATGCCGACCACGCCAAGACGCACAAGCAATTGAAGCCCAGTCCCGATCGTCAATCCGCCGCGATTGATGCCGATTACGACGTGCTGATGGATCAAGGCTATGTGATCATCGAAGAGCTGATCACGCGCGACCAATGCGAGGCGATCAAGGAAGAGTGTCTCTCGCTGCTTGGCTTTACGGGCCGCAATGCGTTTGAAGGGCACAAGACCCAGCGCGTTTACAATGTCCTGCAGAAGACCAGCTGCACAGACGCCTTGGCCACGCATCCGCGCATTCTGGGTCTGATGGACAAGTTCTTCCGCCCCGGATTCCTGCTCAGCCAGAGCCAGGTTATCAACATTCAACCGGGCGAGGCCGCGCAAGGACTTCACACCGATGACAATTTCTATCGCCTGCCGCGCCCGCGCCAACCGCTTGGCGCTGCAACGGTCTGGGCGATTGATGAGTTTACCGATACCAATGGCGCGACAGTCGTGATTCCTGAAAGCCACAAATGGGGCGATGATCGCGAGGGTCAGCGCGAACAGGCGATCCCTGCTGTCATGCCGCAAGGATCGGTGATCTTCTTCCTTGGCACGACGTGGCATGGCGGCGGGCAGAACCGGTCTGACAAGGCCCGCTTTGCGATCACGCATCAATATTGCGAAGCTTACATGCGCCAGCAGGAGAATTACCTGCTTGAGCTATCCAAGGAGCGCGTGCGCACCATGTCACCTGAATTGCAGTCTTTGGTCGGCTATTCGATCTATCCGCCGTTTATGGGCATGGTCGAAGGCATGCATCCACTAAGGCTGCTGGAAGAAGCGTGAAGAGCGCGCTTGCAGACTAGATCATGCCGAACAGATAAAGCGCCCCCAAGATACCGCCGACGACAACGAGCGACATGACGGCGTTAGAGCCAGCATTCTGCTCACGCGCCTCGCGCTTGGCACGGTGCTTTTCGCTTTCGTAGAGTGTTACGCGCGGCATTGTCTGTGCTCCCGGTGGTGGTCTGAGGGCGAAATAGCGGGCGGGGTTTAAGATGGGGTTAGGGGGTGGTGTGGTGGTGATCGATGACAAACAACCGACAATTATGCATCTTTGAAGCAATTAGTCTGGAATATCTATGACATTGTGAACGGCGACCAATCTGTATGCAATTGGTTTCCCACCGCGCATTTCGACGTTTACGTCTACATCGAATGCCTTCTTGAAGACGTTATCGTCAGCGTCTGCAACTTCGTGCCGGATACGTTCCTCTGCTAGACGTGATGAATATACGATAGGGAGGGCCTTACTATGAATTGACTCGATCTCAACAAGTTCGCCGGATTTTTTCCCCGTAGGAGCATGAGCCAAGTTTGTTCTCACGAAAGACATCAGAACACGCTTGTGATCTGCATCATCCGTGACATCTAACTCCATTCTTTGCTCAACTATGTTGCGCTCGGCGATCCGAGCTTCCTCGGTGCCAAACTGAAAAGCAATTCTCTTCTCCGAGTCCTCATAGACAGCGAGTGACAAACTGCCGTCAGTGTCCTGCGCGATCGCCGAGACGGTGTTGTAGTAGTCTGCTAACTCACTTTTTGTTGCATTGGGCAGCCTCCCACCCATGCGCCCTAAGAAGCCTATGCCCTCCGAGATGCTCTTCGCGAACGATATCAGGTCGTTTGCATTTCTGATCGCAGCTAACGCAAGTCCAGCTGCACCGCTAGCGGGAAGAAAGTAAGGAACTAGGTCTGCAATGACCGAACCTTTTCTTACTTCTCGGACGTAGAATTTCGCTGTCCCGCGCGTCACACCATGTAGTTTCCCATAGTGTGACTCGAATTGGTTGCCGATACCCAGGAACGTTCCGACGAACTGTCTAAGTTCGACAGGATTTTTCGTATCAATCCGTAGCTCTAGTCTCGGACCCTCTCTCATTACTTTGAAAGAGCCCAAATTTTTGTCGCGTGCAAGCGAAAATATGAATCCTACCTAGTAAGCTTCTTATAAGCCAGCCTTGTAGGCCGGTCCGCAGCATCGCCCAGACGACGCCGCTTGTCTTCTTCATACGCTTCGAAGTTCCCCTCGAACCATTCGACGTGGGAATTGCCCTCAAACGCCAGGATATGCGTCGCCAGACGGTCCAGGAAAAAACGGTCGTGCGAGATGACCACGGCGCAGCCGGCGAAGTTTTCGATGGCGTCTTCAAGTGCGCCGAGCGTCTCGACGTCGAGATCGTTGGTGGGCTCGTCCAAGAGCAGGACGTTGCCGCCTTGCTTGAGCATTTTGGCCATGTGCACGCGGTTGCGTTCACCGCCCGACAGTTTGCCAACGTTCTTTTGCTGGTCAGCGCCCTTGAAGTTGAAGGCGCCCACATAAGCGCGCGTTGAGGTGTCGTGGCCGTTGACCTGCATATAATCGAGCCCGTCGGAAATCTCTTCCCAAACATTGTTCGTGGGCGTCAGATCATCGCGTGACTGATCGACATAGCCAAGGTGCACGGTGTCACCGATTTCGATCGTGCCGCTGTCAGGTGTTTCCTGTCCGGTGATGATCTTGAACAGGGTCGATTTGCCCGCGCCATTGGGGCCGATCACGC
>CAYUCZ010000019.1:0-56265 GCA_964443505.1 uncultured Porphyrobacter sp.
AGGCGTGCGCGTCATGGTCGAGGGCGCAGCGATCGCCCGCCGCCAGCACGAAGAGTTCAAATTCCTGCTGGTCGGTGATCAGCAGCGGATCGAACGCGCGCTCGAATCGCATCCCGGTATGGCCGGGGCAAGCGAGATTCTGCATTGCGAAGACGTGATCAGCGGCGATGAACTGCCTTCAAAGGCGATCCGCCGGGCCAAGACAACCAGCATGGGTCTTGCCGTAGCTGCCGTGAAAGATGGCGCGGCTGGCGCAGCGGTCAGCGCGGGCAATACCGGCGCTTTGATGGCGATGAGCAAGATCGCGCTTCGCACCATGCCGGGAATTGACCGCCCCGCACTCGCAGCTTTGATGCCGACGCTGGAAAGCCATGACGTTGTCATGCTCGACCTTGGCGCCAACACCGAAGCCAACGCGCGCAACCTTGTGCAGTTTGCGGTTATGGGCGCTGCCTATTCGCGGATCGTCAACGGCTTTGAACGGCCGAGCGTCCGGTTGCTCAATATCGGCACTGAAGAGATCAAGGGCACGGATGCGCTGCGCGATGCGGCAGCTCAGCTGACTGAGGCGACAGCGAACGGCAACAGCTCGCTCGCCTTGCAATTCGATGGCTTTGTCGAAAGCGACAAGATCAATCGCGGCGAAACGCATGTTGTGGTCACCGATGGGTTTTCCGGCAATATCGCGCTCAAGGCGATTGAGGGATCAGCGCGCTTCGTCACGGACCTGTTGCGGCAGGCCTTCACCAGTTCAATCCGGTCGAAGATCGGGTTCCTTGTCTCTCGCCCTGCAACCGAGCTTTTGCGGCACCATCTTGATCCCAACAACCATAACGGCGCGGTTTTCCTTGGGCTGAACGGTGTGGTGGTGAAAAGCCATGGCAGCGCGACCGCAAAGGGTGTCGCTCACGCGGTCGCAGTTGCAGCGCGCTTGCTCGAAAACAATCTGACCCAGCGCATCACTCAGGACCTTGCCGAGCTTGGCGAAGACGCGCTGCGGCAAGCGACCAATGGCGCAGGCGATGCGGCCGACAATTCCAAGGAAAGCGGAGCCACAGCGTGACCGGTTCAAGAGTGGTTGGGTCTGGCTCTGCGCTGCCCAAGCGTGTGGTGACCAACGCCGAGATGGCCGATATGGTCGACACCTCTGATGAATGGATTGTCGAGCGCACAGGTATCCATCAACGCCATATCGCAGGCGAAGGGGAAACCACCTCGACGCTTGCTATCGCAGCGGCACGCGCAGCGCTCGCTGATGCTGGGCTTGAGCCGTCAGACATTGATCTCATCGTGCTTGCCACCGCTACACCCGACAACACCTTCCCTGCGACTGCGACCAAGGTTCAGCACGCGCTGGGCTGCCAGAACGGTCCGGCCTTTGATGTGGGGGCGGTGTGTTCGGGCTTTCTGTATGCGCTCACAACAGCCGATTCGCTGCTGGCGACCGGTTCAGGCAAGCGCGCGCTGGTTATAGGTGCAGAAACTTTCAGCAGAATTCTCGACTGGGAGGATCGCACAACCTGCGTGCTGTTTGGCGATGGGGCAGGCGCGATTGTGCTTGAGGCGCCCGATCAGGAAAACCCTGCCAAATCAGGTGGTCCCGGAGTGTTGGCAAGCCGGCTTCATGCTGATGGCGCGCAGCATGACCTCCTCTATGTCGATGGCGGGCCGTCGAGCACGCAAACGGTCGGCCATTTGCGCATGAAGGGGCGCGAAGTGTTCCGCCATGCTGTGGTCAACCTTTCCAATGTTCTCCACGAAGTGCTTGAAGAAGCTGGAATTTCTGCCTCAGACATCGATTGGATCGTGCCGCATCAGGCCAATAAGAGGATCCTTGATGCGACCGCCAAGAAACTCGGCCTTCCGGCGGAAAAGGTGGTCGTAACGGTGAACGAACACGCCAACACATCGGCAGCCTCGGTCCCGCTTGCTTTCGATGTTGCGCGCAAGGATGGACAGATCAAGGCCGGCGATCTGGTCATGTTCGAGGCCATGGGCGGCGGCTTCACATGGGGCGCGAGCCTGGTGCGGATGTAGCCGTTTCTGCACGAATTTCTGCCAATTTTCTGCCAGAAAGCAGACCGAAAATCCCCAGCCATAGTTGCGAATTGCGCACGAGGTGAATAGGCTTGTCCTCAGGGGTACGCGTTCTGTTTTTTGAAGAGGGGTAGAGGATGCGTTCAGTTGGCACTCTGACACGGGCTGATCTCGCCGAGACAATCAATCGCAAGATGGGCCTCAGCCGATCGGAATCGCTCGATCTGGTCGAAGCGATCTTGGACAAGATGTCGGATGCACTGGCTGATGGCGAGAATGTGAAGATTTCCGGTTTCGGCAGCTTTGTGCTGCGCGACAAGAATGAGCGGATCGGCCGCAATCCCAAGACCGGGGTTGAAGTTCCGATCACGCCGCGCCGGGTGTTGACTTTCCGTGCCAGCCAGTTGCTGAAGGAACAGATCGCCAAGGGCTAATCGCTGCGGAAAGGAGCGCACATGGCCGAGTTTCACGATGGCAAGGACCGCGCCGCGCTCCGCACAATTGGTGAAGTCAGCGAGGCGCTGGGGATCAAGCCGCACGTCCTGCGTTATTGGGAACAGCAATTTGCTCTGCTGAAACCGATGAAGCGCAGCGGCGGCCGGCGCTATTATCGGCCAAGCGATGTTGAGATGGTCGAGGCTATCGACCGCTTGATCAACGAGGAAGGTTACACGCTCAAGGGTGCTGAGGCGGTTTTGCGCGCAACGGGCGGGCCTGAGGGTTCTGGCGTAGACCGGCGCAAAGGCGGCGAGCGGCGTTCGGGTGACAGGCGCGCAGACACAGCGAAGGAAGCGAACACCGGCGCTGTCGAGGGAATGGCGGCTGCATCAGGCCCTGATTATTCGGATACGATCAACCGGCTGAAGAAATTGCGCGATCGGCTGTCCAAGGCAATCGAAGCCTGATCAGCCGATAAACGATGGCCTGACGGTCACTCCGCCGCGATTAGTTCGGCTTCACCCAGATCCACGCTGACCAGGCGCGAAACACCCTTTTCCGCCATAGTCACACCGAACAGGCGATGCATGCGGCTCATCGTGACAGCGTTGTGCGTGACGATCAGATAGCGCGTGTTTGTCGTGCGGACCATGGAGTCGAGCAGGTCGCAGAACCGTTCGACATTGGCATCATCAAGCGGCGCGTCGACCTCGTCGAGAACACAGATCGGCGCGGGATTGGTCAGGAACAGCGCAAAGATAAGCGCGGTCGCGGTCAGCGCCTGCTCACCGCCTGACAGCAGCGACAGCGATTGCAGCCTTTTGCCCGGCGGCTGTGCGTAGATTTCAAGCCCTGCCTCCAGCGGATCGTCGCTGTCGACGAGGGCAAGATGCGCCTGACCACCCTGGAAAAGCCGGGTGAACAGCACGCGGAAATGGCCATCGACCTCTTCAAAGGCAGCGCGCAGACGCTCCCTGCCTTCGCGGTTCAGATTGCCGATGGAGGCGCGCAACCGGGCGACCGCTTCGGTCAGTTCGGCCTGTTCTGTCGCATTGGCACCGTGCTCTTCCTCGATCCGGGCAAGCTCTTCCGCTGCGACAAGGTTGACAGGGCCGATCCGTTCGCGGCTGGCGGTGAGACGGTCCATCTCCTCGCTCTCGGTCGAAGCGGGCTTGACGTCAGCCTCGTCAAATTCGAACCGCTCAGCCAAAAGCGGGGGCGGGCACTGGAAGCGTTCACCGGAAATGCGGGCCATCTCGCTGCGGCGCGCTTCCTCGTTTTCTGCGCGTGCGGCGAGCGTCGCCCTGCCCTCGCGCGCCACGGCGAGCGCTTCCTGCGCCTCAGCCAGTGTGCGTTCGGCGATGCGGCAGCTGGCCTGGCAATCGTCCATCGCTGCCTGAGCTTCCTCAAGCTCTTTCGTCAATCGCGCGCGCACGACATCGCCTTGCTCGATCTCGGCGATCAGCGAGGCGGGCTTTGCCGCGGTGATGGCGCGTTCTTCCTCAATCTCTTCAAGCCGCCGCCCGGCCTCCGCCACGCGTGAAGCTGCTTCGCCTGCACGCGCGTTCCAGCTCGCCTGATCGGCTTGCTGCGCGGCAAGCCGCTCGCGCGATACGGCAAGCGCCTGATCATGCGCGGCGAGTTCGGCAAGGGCGGCTTGGACAGCGGTCTTGGCGGCCTCGTGCCGCGCTCTCGCCGCGTCAAGCGCTGCGCGGCCTGCATCAGGCGCGGGCAGAGCAGCGCGGGCGTCTTCGGCTGATTTCAGCTCTGCCTTGGCGCTGCTCAACTGTTCATCAAGATCGCTCGCAGAGGTGGCCAGCTCTTCGAGCCGGGCTGCAATGCGCTCCTTGGCGGCCTCTGCTGAATCGAGCCGGCGCAAGGCGGCGCGCTCTGCCTCGATAGCGCTTGCAACCTCGCGTTCCTGCGCGACCAGGCCGGTTTGCAGAGCTGACAATTCTTCGCGCGCGGTGGTTTCGTTTGCCTGTGCCAGTTCAGCCGCACCGCGCAGATCGGGCAGCTGCACTTCAAGCTCTGCCAGCCGGTTGGCTGCTTCAAGTCGGGCGGCTTCTGCCGAGCCTTCACCGCGCGCAACAAAGCCATCCCACCGCCGCAAGTGCCCCTTGATCGTCACCAGCCATTCGCCCGGGCCAAGCGTGCGGCCATCATCGGTATCGGCAACATGGACCAGCGCGAGGCGAGCGCGCAGTTCATCGGGGCATTCGCGCACGTGATCAAGCAGGCTGTCAGCCACTTGAGAGGGCGCTGCACCACCGGTCCAGAACCGGCCATCTGATCCCTCTGGCGCAGCGCCCAGAGGTGATTTGGCATCGCGGCCCAGCACAGCGGCAATGGCGCGTTCATAACCCTTGGCAACGGAGACCTTGTCGAGCGCAGCAGGAAGACCCTCGCGGCCCTTGGCGCGCTTCTCACGCGCATCCCTGTCGCGCGCGAGGGCGGTGTATTCACGCTCGATCCCGGCAAGCTCTGCGCGAGCCGTGGCAAGCGCAGCGGAGGCTTCATCGCGCGCGCTTTGCAGTTCGCCTTTGCGCGCCTGATTGTCTTCGAGCTTGGCGCGCAGCCGCTTCACATCGCCTGCAGCGTCCTCGGCTGCCTCGCGCGCTTCGGTCACGGCGGTTTCGGGGTCTTCGCCGCCAGAGATTTCTGCGCGAGCGGTCGTGATGCGCTCGGCTTCGCGGGTCAGCCGGTCGAGCCGGGTCTGCGCCTGCCCAATGGCGGCTTCGGCAACACGCCATTCCGCCTCAACACCGGCATGATCAGCTGTGGCCTTGGCGAGATCGAGTTCGGATTGGCGGCTGGCCTTTTCGGTTTCTTCCGACTTGCTCGCAATCGCGGGCCTTTGTGCGTCTGCCTCGGCAACATTGGCCTGCGATGTGGCAAGATCCGCTTCGAGTTTCGACAAAGCCTCGGCCGCATCATTGGTCAGCCGGTCCGCATCGCGGCGATCCTGTTCCAACCGCTCACGCTGACGATCAAGATCGGCAAGCCGGGTCTCTGCCGCTTCGAGCTTTTCCGAAAGCGCCGCCATACGGTGGCCGTGCGCGCTTGCATCATCGCGCCTGTCGGCAAGTTCATCGCGCGCCTCGGCCAGCTTTTCAGCCGCTTCAGCTTGCTGCTTTTGCGCTTCGTCAGCGAGCAGCTTTGCATCGGCAACCTTCGTTTCCGCATTCTCAGCTGCAGCGCGGGCTTCTTTTGCTGATGCGGCCGCATCGCGCCAGCGGGCGAACACCAGCCGCGCTTCGGCGTGGTGAATTTGCTCGGTCAGTTTGGTGTAGCGTTCTGCCTGCTTGGCCTGCCGTTTGAGCGATGCCATCTGCGCATCAAGACCCGCCATAAGGTCTTCAAGCCGTTCAAGGTTCTTCTCGGTCGAGCGCAGCTTGCTTTCCGCATCCTTGCGGCGCACGTGCAGCCCGGCAATCCCGGCGGCTTCTTCAAGCATCATGCGGCGTTCGGCGGGCTTGGCCGCGATCACCTGAGCGATCTTGCCCTGGCTGACGAGTGCTGGCGAATGCGCACCTGTTGCCGCATCGGCAAAGGTAAGCGCGACATCTTTGGCGCGGACATCGCGGCCATTCACACGATACGCGCTGCCAGCGCCGCGTTCGATGCGCCTTGTGACGACCAGTTCTTCATCCTGATCATCGCTTGCATGCAGGACAACTTCGGCAAAGGCGCGGGCAGGGCGGTTTTCGGTCCCTGCGAAGATGACATCTTCCATCCCGCCAGAGCGCATGGATTTGGGCGAGTTTTCACCCATGACCCAGCGGATCGCTTCGAGCAGGTTGGATTTGCCGCAGCCATTGGGCCCGACAACGCCTGTCAGCCCCGGTTCAATGCGCAGTTCAGCCGGCTCAACAAAGCTCTTGAAGCCAGAGAGTTTGAGCCGACTGATCTGCATGAGTGGTTAGTGACCTCGCCCTTATTCCTGACGGGCGCCGGCGCGCTGAAGCAGCGGTTCGATCTCGGACCAGCTGTTCACGTCAAGCTTGCGATCGTTGAGCAGGAAGGTGGGCGTTGCCTGAATGCCCAGATCGTTTGCCTGCGAGGATGAATTGTTGGCGATGCCTTCAATCGTCGTCGTATCAGCAAGGCATGCGCGCTGCTGATCAGCGGAAAGGCCGCGCGCGGCGAAGAAATCGATCAGGCCAGCGGCCTGCGCAATGCCGATAAAGCGCTGTTCGGGCGGCAATTCGCCTGCGGCCTGATATGCAGCGTTGTTGGCATTCACGTTGTTGAAGGTTTCCTGCAGGTTCTGCCACGCGAGATCGGACAGGGTCTGCATGTTCTCCTTCGCCCCGCAGCGCACCAGCGTCGCGATAGTCAGGTCGATCGGGTCACGCACCAGGTTGCGCTGTTCGAAGCTGACCACGCCGGTTGCGACATATTCCTGGATACCCGGCTTGGCCGTGGCGGAGAAGTTCGCGCAAGCACCGCAAGTGTGCGATGCATATTCAATCAGCTTGAGCGGTGCATCAGGATTGCCCAGCACATACCCATCCGCATCGCTGACTGTGACCGTTTCCCCCCAATTGGTGCCATCAGGCGCGGCAATCGGTGCAATCACATCGCCAGCCAGATCACCGCCAGCGTCCCCGCCGCAAGCGGCAAGAGCCAGCGCGAGCGGCGCGGTCAGTGCAAGTTTCAATGAAAAGCGAAACGGTTTCATGTCGGACGTATCCTTGGAATCGAGCTATGGGACTATACGCATGCCCCCTTAGAGCGGAAGCGTATCGGGGGAAGGGCTTGTGCAAAAATGTGTCGAAACTGTGAAATAAGGGCCAGCAATCTGGCGTAAAACCCTATTCCTGTGCGTTTCCGGGACGGAATCTCTCGCTGAGAGCTGGGTAAAGCGTATTCCATTCATGCACATCGGTGAGCAATTCGCCGTCGAGTGCGAAACTGGGTGTGCCGGTAATGGCGAACTCTTCACGGTCGGCATTGCCATTGCGGATCAGCGAAAGCGCTGTTTCATCATCAGCAAGGCAGGTGTTGATATCGACCCGCGACACTCCAGTGTTGGCGAGCATATCATCAAAGTCGAGCGCGCTTGCCATGCTGGCGCGGGCTGCCTTGTCGCCTCTTGCCCAGGCCACCATCTGCGTTTGCGGTGCCTGTCGGGCCTTGTTCATCCAGGTGTCCTGCCGGGTGAGAAACATCCGGTGGCGGTCCTTGAACCCCTTCTCATCGCCGCATTGGACCAGCAGCGATACGGTAAGATCGATGGCGTTGCGGATCACCGGGCGGATTTCGAGGTTCATATGACCCGGCGCCAGCACAGTCAGGTCAAGCGCGCCTTCGCCTTCTTTCGCAAACGTCGCGCAATGGCCGCAGGTGTAACTGATGAATTCAATCAGGCTCGCTTCTGCATCGGGTTTGCCAATGCGAAAGCCGCGCTCGGTGCGCTCGACCTCGGCATGCCACGATGCGCGGCGGCCATCACCGACAAAGGCGCTGCCGGGATTGGAAAGCTGGTTTTCCTCAGATGCCTCTGATTGCTGCGCGCCAGCCGGCAGGGCAAGCAATGCCGCAGCTGCTGCGACGGCCCCCAAAAGTCGTTTGCTCACGTTTCGTCGTCTTCCTTCTTGGTGTCCCCATCGCCCAGACTGCGCGCGAGCGATTCGAGCACGGTGCGCAGTTCCGGATCGCCGATATCGCGCAAGCTATCACCCAATTCCATCGGAATAGGCTTGAGCGAAGGTGGCGGTTTGGGTTTGTCTTCAGCATGCGGTGGCTTAACCGCGCCTTGCCGGATCTTGGCCCGAGCGACCGCATTGTAGCCGAAGAAACGGTTCACCCGCTCGATAATTTCAGGCAGCACCTGCTGGATCAGCGGCGCGTGAGCGGGGGTCACGACCAATTGCAGGATCCCTTCGGATTTCTCGCCGGGGGGAAAGCGGATCGCCTCTGGTGCGCAGACGCGGGCATGGGTGGGGCCGACAATCTCGGGCCAGCGGGTGACGACCGAGCTTTGGACAAAGCCGAAGCGGCGGAACGCGGTCCGCCCGATTTCCGGCATGAGATCGCCGATTGCCTTGGGCCCGGTGCCGCGCGGGCGCGTATACTGTCGGCCTGTCGCTGCGCTGCTTGAGGCGTTTTTGGTTCGGCCTACCGCTTCGCTGCTTGAGGCGTTTTTGTTTCGGCCTATCGCTGCGCTGCTTGAGGCCTTGGTTGCCTTGCGCGGCTTCTTCTTGTCGGTGTCACTTCCCATCTCGGCGCCTGCCATGCCATAGGCGGCGCGTGACCGCTACTATCTCTGACAATCTGCTCCACTGGTATGACAAGCACGCCCGCTCGCTCCCGTGGCGCAATCCGCCAAGGAAACCGCTGCCGGATGATCCGGCATGGCCTTACCGCGTATGGCTGTCAGAGGTGATGCTGCAACAAACAACCGTCGCCGCGGTCAAGCCCTACTTCGCAAAGTTCACGCAGGTCTGGCCAACGGTGTTCGACCTTGCCGCCGCGGGCGAAGATGAGGTGATGGCAGCATGGGCGGGGCTGGGATATTATTCGCGCGCTCGCAATCTCGTGAAATGCGCGAGCGCTGTGGCGCAGCGCGGCGGCTTTCCTGAAACCGAGGCGGAACTGCGCGAATTGCCCGGGCTTGGCGCCTACACCGCAGCCGCGATTGCCAGCATCGCCTTTGGCCAAAGGGCCGTGGTGGTCGATGCCAATGTCGAGCGTGTCGTTGCGCGCCTGTTTGATATTAAAGAGCCGCTGCCTTCAGCGCGCAAGGCCATTCGCGCGCAGGCTGAGCAGATCACGCCGCAGATGCGCGCAGGCGATTTTGCGCAGGCGATGATGGATCTTGGCTCTCAGGTCTGCACGTCAAAGGCACCGCGGTGTCTTTTGTGCCCTTTGTCCGCGCAGTGCGCAGGGCTAATCGCCGGAGAGCCCGAGCGGCTTCCGGTGAAACCTGCCAAAAAGGCCAAGCCCGAGCGGGTCGGCACGGCGTTTTGGATAGAGCGCGATGATAAAGTCTGGCTGGTGACGCGCCCGGACAAAGGCATGCTGGGCGGGATGCGCGCTTTGCCAGATGATGGCTGGAGCGCGCGCGAGGATGGATCCGGCGATCCGCCGTCTGATGGCGAGGCGCAGCCGCTTGGCGCTGTCAGGCACACATTCACGCATGCGCATCTCACGCTCAGCCTTGTCAGGATTGCGGCGCGTTCTGCTCCATCAGGCGAGGGCGAATGGTGGCCGATCAGCGCAATCGAAGAGGCAGGCCTTCCGACCCTGTTCGCCAAGGCTGCGCAATTGGCGCTGGCGGATCGTTAGAGGATCCCGCCACCCAGCACGAGCCGCACGCCAGCGATCAACAGCACGATCAGGCAGAAATTGCGTCCGCCATTGCTGGATGAAAGCGCGCCCAGGCCAATG
This sequence comes from uncultured Porphyrobacter sp., assembly GCA_964443505.1. Classification (GTDB taxonomy): domain Bacteria; phylum Pseudomonadota; class Alphaproteobacteria; order Sphingomonadales; family Sphingomonadaceae; genus Erythrobacter. The sequence continues at coordinate 9,871 of CAYUCZ010000019.1, forward strand.
CCGATGGCGATCAGCGGCAATGCCAGCCAGTTTGCCCAACCAAGCAGCGGTATCTGGGCCGGAATGACGATGACGAGGCTGACCAGCCCGAAAATATATGCGAGTAAGTTTCCCATGTGTGTTATATGGGTAAAACACCGCGCATGTTCAAGACCCTTTGTTCAAGCACGCTAAATCCGGTCTCATTTAACCACGCAATTGACGGCTTGGCCTTGGCCCTTCAAACAGTCGCCAAACGAGTCCCCCCTCTGGAGAGAGATACCGATGGCATTCCGCACTTTCGAACAAACAGATTTCTCACGCCGCGCGCTGTTTCGCGCTGGCGCTTATGCTGCGGCTGGCACGGCGCTCGCATCCATGCCGTTCGGCCGCGCGTTGCTGGCGCATGATGTCGCTGAAAACTGGCCCAATGTTGCCGCGATAGCCAAGAAGTACATCGATGAAGGCAAGGTCGCGAACATGTTCCTCACCTTTGGGTGGGGGCAGGAAGATCACGCGCACACCGTTGGCGGCGGTACGCTCGCCTTGAACAGCCGCACCGAAGTCGACGAAAACTCGCTCTATCGCATTTATTCGATGACCAAGCCTGTGACCGGGATGGCCTCGATGATCCTGATCAATCAGGGCGTGCTGGAACTGGACCAGCCGGTCCATGAGATCCTGCCCGCTTACAAGGACATGATGGTCCAGATTGAGTATGACGGCGCGATCACAGAAGACAATCTGGAACCTGCCAAATCACCGATCACCATTCGCCAGTTGATGACTCACACGGCTGGCCTTGGATATGGCATCATCCAGAAGGGACCGATCACCGATGCTTACAACGAAGCGGGGCTGATCCCCGGTCAGGTCAGCCGCCTGCCGATCCCGGGCATCTTCCGCGGCGAGTCGGTTCAGGGTCTTGAAGCGTTTGCAGATGGTCTGGCGACTATGCCGCTCGTATACCAGCCGGGCACCAAATACAGCTACTCGGTCGGTCTTGATCTGCTTGGCCGCGTGATAGAGGTTGCCGCCGGGCAGCCCTTCGAACAATTCCTGCAAGAACGCATCTTTGATCCGTGCGGCATGACGAGCACTTACTTCCAGGTGCCTGAAAGCGAGATTGGCCGGCTGACCGACAATTACGGCATCGTCAGCGGCAGCCCGTTCCCGATCGATCCGGCTGCAACCTCGATCTATCTCGACAAGCCGCCTTTCCCAACCGGCGGTGCTGGCCTTGTGTCGAGCCCCAAGGATTATGACCGCTTCCTTCGCATGCTGCTTGGCTATGGCAAGCTGGGTGAGACCCGCGTGATGAGCGAAGAGGCGGTTCGCATGGGCGTTTCCAACCTTATCCCTGAGACGGTCGATCTCACCGGATCATGGCTTGAAGGGCAAGGGCACGGCGCTGGCGGTCGGTCGGTCAACGGCACGTTCGGCTGGGGCGGCGCGGCAGGCACGCTTGCTGCGATCGATTACAAGCTTGGCCTGCGCACTGGCCTGTTCACCCAGTACATGCCGAGCGATTCCTATCCGATCCGCGATGAATATCTCGCCGCTCTTGAAGCTGACATGACTGCCATGCGTGAGAGCCAGCAGGCGGTTTGATGTCGCAAGTATCGGGGCCAATCGCGTTTGCCGGTTCACCGCTGGACCGAGCAGACAATCTTCGCGCTGACCCGGATGCGCTGGCCGGGATGATGAATTGGAAAGCGCGCCTGCTCGCGCTTGATGATCTCATGCCGCAGCTCGATGAAAACGGGCGGCTTGCATGGGGCACTCTGGCTGATGCGCCGGAAGATGCAGAGCTTGTCTTCCTTGGCCTTGATCGCAGCGATGGCGGGGAAAAACCCTGCTTTGCTGCGGTTCCCGCGCGCGGAGATGCCAGCCCGCGCATGGCAAATCCGCGCCTGTGGTCCTTGATGGCGACGCTCGCGCCGGGTGATCTGGCGCTGTATGGCGGCGCGCGCAGCCTGATTGATTGGCACGCACGGCATCAATTCTGCGCCAATTGCGGCGCGCCGACCAAGGTCGCCAAGGGCGGCTGGCAGAGGAATTGCGAAAATTGCGGCGCGCAGCATTTTCCGCGCACCGATCCGGTGACGATCATGCTTGTCGAACACGAAGGTCTGGTGATGCTGGGGCGCGGCAAGGGATGGCCCGAAGGCAGCTTTTCCGCGCTTGCCGGCTTTGTAGAGCCGGGCGAGACGATTGAGGAAGCGGTGCAGCGCGAAGTGTTCGAGGAATCAGGTGTGCGCGTGCGCGATGTTTCCTACATCGCAAGTCAGCCCTGGCCCTTTCCCAGCCAGTTGATGATCGGCTGCCACAGCCATGCCGATGACAACGCGCTGACAATCGACGAAACCGAAATGGCTGAGATCAAGTGGTTTACCCGCGAAGAGGTGACCTCGGCGCTTGCCGGTGATGGCCCGTTCCGCGCGCCGCCGCCGCATGCGATCGCTCACACGCTTATGACATGGTGGCTGGAGACCCCAAATGACCGCACCTGATAAACTCACGATCGACATCTATTCCGACGTCATGTGCCCGTGGTGCCTGATCGGATACGGACAGCTGACCAAGGCGCTGGGCGAGCTTGACGGCGAGATTGAGGCTCAGCTGCGCTGGCGACCCTTCGAACTCAACCCAGACATGGCCAAGGAAGGCGAAGACGCCGAAGCGCATCTTCAGCGCAAATATGGCCGCTCTGCCGAAGAAGGTAAGGCGACCCGCAACAAGATGCGCGAAATCGCGGAAAGCGCAGGGGTCTCGCTCTCTTACGAGGGCGACGCTGATCCGGCTCCGGCTGCGATGATGTGGAACACGCGCGATTGTCACAAGCTGCTTGGCCTTGCGCTGGAGCAGCTTGGGCCTGAGGTGCAGACGCAGCTTAAGCTTGCCATGTTCAAAGCCCACTTCAATCAGCGGGAAGACCTGTCAAACCGCGAAGTGCTGCTCGATCTTGCCGCCGGCGTTGGCCTCCACCGCGAAGCTGCGAAAGCCGCCTTGGACGATGCGGAGCTCGAAGCGCGCGTGATCGCAGAGGAACGTCAGGCTTGGGACCTCAACATTTCAGGCGTTCCGGCCATGATCGTGAATGGCAAGTTCATGATCCCCGGAGCGCAGGCGCCTGAAACCTATGTCAACGCGCTGCGCCGCGTGGCGGAGAAATCGCGGGCCGCTGCCTGATGGGCGAGTTTGCGCCGAAGACGGCCGTTATCACGGGCGGCGCCAGTGGGATCGGGCTGGAACTGGCCAAGCGTTTTGTCGCGAAGGGAATGCAGGTGATTGTGGGTGATTTGCCATCGCCCGCATTCGACAGGGCTAGTGCCATTAATGGTATCACTGCCATTGCATGCGATGTGTCAAAGCTCGATCAGGTTGAGACGCTTGCCAATAAAGCGTGCGAGGCTTTTGAAACGGTCGATCTTGTCCTCAACAATGCGGGGCAGAGCGGAGTGCATGGCCCCTTGTGGGAAGTGGACCCCGACGCGGCACGCGCGCATTTCGATGTCAATTTCTGGGGCGTCTGGAACGGTTGCCGGGCTTTTGCGCCCAAATTGATCGCCCAGGACACGCCCAGCGCCATTTACAACACTGGCAGCGAGAACAGCTGGTTTTGCGCCGTCAAACAGACCGCGGCCTATATCGCGGCCAAGCACGCAGTGCTCGGCATGACCGAGAGTTTTCGAGAAGATTTGCCCCCGCATGTCCATGCAGGAACGATCATTCCCGGCTGGGTGTTCACCCCGCTGGGCCCCGAACAATTCATGAAATTGGGAATGGAAGTCAGCGATTATGCTGACATCATCGTTCCTCAAATCCTTTTGCGTCGGCGTTTCGTAGTTAGCCATGGATACAACGAGGTGCGCATCGCTGAACGGATGGATGAGCTGGCCGAAAGCTATGCGCAATTCGCCTTGCCTGCGGAACAAGATGCCAAACACGACGTACGTTCGGTAATGGCGCAGTTGCAGAGGGCGGCGGCGCAGAACAAAACATAAGGGGGAAAATCCTTGGGCAAGACAGCAAAGAGCCTGCTCGTTTGGGCGATTGTCACGGTCATCGCGGTGACGTTTTCAGGCTTTGCCGGTGCAGGCAGTGTTGAACTGTTCGGCTACAACGCAATGTATCTGGCAGGATGGCTGGCGCTGGTGATCAACTGGCTTGCCTTTCTTCCATCTGCCGCTGCTCAATCCGACCGGTTCTATGACACGGTTGGCGCCATCACATATCTCAGCGTCATGGCGCTGTCTTGCTATGCAGCGATGAGCGCGCATGGCGAGATTGATATCCGCGCTCTTGTCGTTGCCGGAATGGTGTCGCTGTGGTGCGTGCGACTGGGCGCATTTCTCTACACCCGCATTCATGCAGCGGGCGGGGCAGACAGCCGGTTTGAAAAGATCCGTGTAAACCCACCACGTTTCCTCGTTGCCTGGACCTTGCAGGCGCTTTGGGTGATCCTCACCGCCTCTGCTGCGGTCGCGATCATCACCGCGAAAGAGCCTGTTGGTCCTGACATCTTCCTTGCGATTGGCGCTGCGGTGTGGGTGATCGGGATTGTCTGGGAAACGGTCGCTGACAATCAGAAGAAGGCCTTCAAGAATGACCCTGCGAACAAGGGCAAATTCATCAATGTCGGGCTTTGGAAATGGTCGCGTCACCCCAATTACTTTGGCGAAATCACGCTGTGGACGGGTATCCTCATCATCGCCATTCCGGTGCTTTCAGGCCTGTCATGGCTGGTGGTGATCTCGCCTGTCTTCGTGTTCCTGCTGTTGACCCGGATCAGCGGAGTGAATTTGCAAGATGCCCAAGCGAAACAGCGCTGGGGCGATGATCCTGCCTATCAGGAATACAGGGCCAACACGCCCGTTCTGTTCCCGCGCCCGCCAAAGGGGTAAGGAACAAATACCAGAAGGGCGGGTTTCTAGTTCATGGCCGCCTGTTCGAGGAGACTAATGATGACGTCGCAATCTGTTCGCTTGATCCTTGCCACACCTCTTGTCGCGCTGCTTGCAGCCTGCGGTTCAGAGGCTACCGATGCGCCTGCTCCGGCGGCTGAAGCCCCTGCCGAGATTGCCGAGCGTCAGGACAATTTCGAGGCGATTGGCGACAGCTTCAAGGCGCTTCGCGAACAGCTTGAAAGCGGCTCACCCGACTTCACCGTGATCGAAGCCTCTGCCGCTGACATCAACACCCGGCTGCAACGACTGCCTGATCTTTTCCCGGAAGGATCAAGCATGGAAGCGGGCTATGACACCGAAGCGCTCGCTGTGATCTGGGAAGATGCGGATGGCTTTGCCGAGGCAATCCAGAACGCTGTTGCGCGCAGTGAAGAGCTGATGGCGGCTGCTGCCACAGGCGATGCAGAGGCGGTTGGCGGTCAGGTCGGCAATATCGGCCTTAATGGCTGCAAGGCCTGCCACGACAAGTTCCGCGTCGACGACGATTAATCGGCCTTATCCAAGGCCACCTGCGTGAGCGAGGCTCCTCAAACCCGCCCGGCAAAGACCAAGCCGGTTCGCATCTGGGATCTGCCGGTTAGGCTGACGCATTGGTCATTCGTGATCCTGTTGCCGGCGATGTACCTCACGGCGGACAATTCGCAGTGGGGATGGCACATACGGCTTGGCCATGTGCTGCTCGCGCTGCTGATCTTCAGAGTGATCTGGGGGTTTATCGGCACGGATACCGCGCGCTTTGCAAGCTTTGTGAAAGGGCCGGGCCAGGTGCTCGGCTATGTGCGCGGTCGCTATGATGACAAGGGCAATAAGGGCCACTCACCCTTGGGCGCGCTTGCGGTTCTGGCGCTGCTTGGTTTTACCTTTGCGCAAGTGGCGATGGGCCTGTTTGCCGGCGATCCCTATGATGGGGCGACCGGGCCATTGAACCCGCTGGTCGGCGTTGGCACTGCCGATATGCTGACCGACACGCATGAATGGTTCTATTATGTCGTCTTCGGCATGATCGGCCTGCACATCACCGCTATCGGCGTTTACGGCGCCTTGCGCGCAGAAAACCTGATCGGCGCGATGATTGGCGGCAAGGGCGAGAAGAAACCTGAAGTCACCGACAATGCGCCAACACCATGGGGCAGGGCGCTTGGCGCGCTTGCTGTATCCGTGGGGATCGCGCTGTGGGTTTATTGGGGTGCACCGCCGCTATCATAGCGGCCGCGCATTCAGCTGCCTCAAATCAACGCCAGCTTTTCAAGCTTTGCCGCCAGCTTGCCCGGCAGCGCATCGCCGATATCTTCGCCCTCGGACAGATCGCGTGGCACCTCTCCCTTGAGATAGCGCCAGCCTTGATGCGCGCGCTTGGGGCGGGGGTGGACGCGGATCAATTCAGGCTCAAGCTCGATCAGCCAGCGCCCGCTATCGGTTTGCGAGAATCCGGTAATTGTCGAGCGCGCAACAATCGAATGCTGATGGATCCAGAACAGCGATCCGCCAATGCACTCTTCCCATTTGGTCGGCCGATATTTGGTCGTGAGATGCGGCGAGCGGCGCCCGGCATACCAGCTTTCAATATCGGAATAACTCTGCGCGCCGAACGCGATCTTTGTCAGGTGAAGGGGCATGTGTATTGTCATTGCAGATAGAGCCGCGATTTTGAACCAGCGGACGGTGGAAAACAGGGGGAATTGTGATGCGATTTGGCATGGGACACGGCGCGATTGCGCTCGCTTGTGCGGCAATGCTGGCAGCATGTTCAGGAGCAGCTGGCGACAGCGATGTGACAGCTGATCTGACCCCCGGCGATCCTGACCCCGTGCTCGGCATGGCAACCACGATAACCGATGCGATGACCGCGCGTGCGGCAGGGCTAGTGACACAAGGCAAGGTCTATGCGCTTGGCGTTGTGACGGGGCCTGAAAGCGTGCCCTATCCGGGGCGCAGCTTTGGGATCGAGACATTCTCTGGCGGGGAAGCCCAGGGCGCGAACAGGATCACCGCGCATGATGACCGGCTTGTCACGCATGTCGGCATTGGCAGCCAGATCGATGGGCTCGGCCATATTGGGCGCGACGGTGTGCATTATGGCGGAGCGAAAGCCGAAGATTTCTTCACCCCCAATGGCCTTACCAAGTTTGGCACCGATCAGATCCCGCCCATCGCAACGCGCGGCGTGCTGCTTGACATGGCAAAGCACTTTGGCACCGACCGGCTCGAACCGATGGCAAGCTTTGGCGCTGATGACATCAGGGTCGCTGCCGAAGCGCAGGGTGTGACGATTGGAGCGGGCGATGTCGTGCTGCTCCATTCAGGCTGGCTGTCTATGGCTGAGGAAGATCCCGAGACCTACATCGCGCAGCAGCCGGGCATCAATACCGAGGGCGCTGAATATCTCGCCTCGCTCGGCGTGGTTGCCGTTGGCGCAGACAGCGCCGCGCTGGAAACCATGGCGTTTGAGGATGGCAATGTCTTTCCCGTTCACGCAGCTTTGCTGGTTGATCACGGTATCTACATTCTTGAGACAATGAACACTGGCCCGTTGGCGCAAGATCAAACCTATGAGTTCTTCTTCGTCCTGGGCCAGCCGCGCTTTGCAGGATCGGTGCAGGCGGTGATCAATCCGCTCGCGATAAGGTAGGCGTTCTTAAACAGGCGCAAGACCTGCGGCGACCGCGAGGCCCAGAAATGCCAAGAAACCCATACTATCGGTGATCATGGTGACAAACACCGATGAGGCGACGGCAGGGTCCTGACCCACGCGTTCAAAGGCAACAGGCACCAGCACGCCGGCAAGGCCTGATACGGCAATGTTTACGACCATTGCAGCGGCGATCACCGCGCCCATCTGCCATCCGAACAAGACGCCTGCTGCCACCCCGATCAACACCGCAACCGTCGCGCCGTTAAGCAAAGCCACGCGCAATTCGCGCCAGACGATCTTCCACGTATTCGCCCGGGTAAGCTGATTGGTCGCAATCGCGCGCACCGCCACGGCCATTGTCTGAGTACCCGCATTGCCGCCAATGCTCGCCACAATCGGCATCAGCACAGCAAGCGCGACCAATTGTTCAATCGCCGCACCAAAGAAGGCAATGATAACCGAGGCAACCACCGCGGTGCCCAGATTGGCAACCAGCCAGCGCACCCGGCTCCAATACGCCTCTGCGATCGGTTCATTGATGTCGCCATCGCCCGCACCCGACAAAAGCAGCGCGTCTTCCCCTGCCTCTTCGGAGATGATGTGCACGATATCGTCCACCGTCATCTGACCCACCAGCCGCCCGCTTTCATCAACCACCGCAGCCGATATCAGCGCGTATTTCTGGAACATCAAGGCGACCTCTTCCTGATCCATCAGCGCAGGGATCAGCGTTTGGTCGCGCTTCATCACATCAGTGAGCTTGATGTTCCGCGGCGTCGTGAGGATCCAGTTGAGCGCGCAGGTGCCCACCGGGTGATGCGCGGCATCGATCACGAAGACTTCAAAGAAATCGTGCGTGAGATCGCCTTCCTCGCGCAGGTAATCAATCAGGTCGCCGACGGTCAGATGTTCGGGCACCGCCATCACATGGCGGTTCATCAGGCGGCCGGCTGTCTCCTCGGGATAGGACAGCGCGCTTTCCACCGCGGCCTGCGTTTCAGGCTCAAGCTCGGCGATAATCGCGTCGCGGTCATCTTCATCAAGGTCTTCGAGCAGCTGGACCGCATCATCGGTTTCAAGCTGTTCGGTGATGGTCGCGACATCGGCTGGCTCGAGCGCTTCCATCATCAGCTCGCGCACGTGATCGTTCAGTTCCGCGATCACTTCAGCGCTCATAAGATCGGTGATGGCCGTGGCGAAGGCTTCACGATCATCTTCGTCGATCAGTTCGACAAGGTCGGCAATGTCCGCCGGGTGAAGCGGTTCAACCAGATCATAGACCGCGTTGGTATCGCCGCGCTCCAACGCCTCGCGCACGGACGAAACATAGCTGCGCTTCAGCCGGTTTTCCTCATCGTGGCGTTCATCATCGATGCGGTCATCAGGGCGCACTTCCTCCTCATCTGCCTCAACCGGCAGCGTCTCGTCATCAAGAGCAGAAGGATCGACCATGCAGGCGGGTTTAAGCGGGCAAGGGGCAAAAGCAAGGTGCTAGCCCGCAAGGGTAAACAGGTGCGTTGCATCGCGCATGGGTGACAGGCCTTCCCAAACCGGTTAGGCGCTTGGCCAATTCAATTCAGGAGATTCTGCAAATGGCCGAAAAGCTCACTTTCACGCTCGACACCGGCGATGGCGAAGGGAAGGACGTTGTCATCAAGCTGCGCCCCGATCTTGCCCCCGGTCACGTTGAACGCATCACCGAACTGGCCAGCGAAGGCTTTTACGACGGGGTAGTCTTCCACCGCGTGATCGCTGGCTTCATGGCGCAGGGCGGCGATCCGACCGGAACCGGCATGGGCGGCAGCGACAAGCCTGACCTTCCGGCAGAGTTCAACGCCGAACCACACGTCGAAGGCACCTGCTCCATGGCGCGTTCGCAAATGCCTGACAGCGCGAACAGCCAGTTCTTCATCTGCTTCGAAGACGCCCACTTCCTCGATGGTCAATACACCGTCTGGGGCCAGGTTGAGAGCGGCATGGACCACGTCCACGCCCTGCCGAAGGGCGAGCCGCCCGCATCGCCGGGCAAGATCGTTAAGGCGACTGTGGCGTAAGAGTGTGTTTAAGAGAATGGCAGGAGCGGTTAGGTGGCTGCCCCTTGCCGTTTTCGCAAAGAACACTCCTCCCCCAATTGGCGAAGGCCTATCCCAAAGCGCGATTGAGGGTGAGAACCAGTTCGATGAACGGGTGAAGCAGCTCTTTCCCGTCGGCTCTCAGGTTGAGCCGATGGTCCGAGAGCTGATTAGCCAAGGTTTCCGCGGGCCAGTGATAACCGATGGCCATGGTGCCTACCTAATTTATCAGACCAAGACGTTCCCCGTATTCTCGCGCTGGTACGTGTCTTGGCATGAAAGTGATGGCGTTATCACGGATGTTTGGGGTGTGTTTGGTCACGTTGGGCCGTGATCTCTTCCAGCACCCGCCGCACGTCGACATGCATCGGTAGCCGCGTGTTCGTATGGTGCCATGCGCCCGGCACGCTCACATCCACCGCGATATCGGGGCGCGAGTTGAACGCGCCGAAACCGTCCATCTCGCCCATGACGTCGATCACTCGTGCGATCTCGGTTGGCATCGCAATGCGCGCACCGAAGGTGACGATGGGAATGTCCTTTGCGACATCATCGAAACGCTCCCGGTCCGAGCTGCGCAATCCGTAAAGCGCCTCTGAAATCACCAGATTGCCCTTGGAGTGGCCGACGAGCCAGTCGCACTCGAGCGCGCCTGAAAGCAGCGCGATCAGCGCCTTTACGTCGGCGCTGTAATGCGCAGGGGAGAGCGCTTGCCCCGGATCAGGCGCCGCAAAGTTCGTCCAAAGCGCCCACGGGTTCATCCGCGCCATCGCCTTCATCCAACGCTCAAAACCGTTGACCGAATGGCGCATCGCATTAAGCCCGCCGAACAGGAAATACCCGCCCATCGCCTCGCTGGTGAGGTCATCAAGCCCCTGTCCCGAAACCACGGCGAGCACTTTGCCATGAAGCGCATCGGCACAATTGCGCGCGAGGGCGGCTGCTCCAAGGCCGGAACTGCCAACGCCAGCGACGGTGATCGCGCGATAATGCGGGGCGAGGCCTTCGCACGCCTCGAAGCTGTCCCACACCTTCAGTGTCGGTTCCCATGACGGGCCGACCTCGAGGATGCGTCCCTCCATCCTGCCTGACCGGGTGAGAGCATCGCGCTCTGCTTCGCTCAGCACCTCGATATCGTAGAACATCCGGTCGAGCGCGGTGTTCTCGATCCCTGTAATGGAAGAGAGTGTGGGTAGCATGACAAGCGTGAGGCTATCGCGTGATTGAACGGGCTGCGCAATAGCGCTAAGGTGCCGCCAATCATGAAACCGACCACTCCTCCCAAGACCTACAGGGTCAAGTCCTTCGGCTGTCAGATGAACGTCTATGATGGCGAGCGTATGGGCGAGCTGCTCGCGGAAAAGGGCATCACGCCTGCGCCCGATGGCGAAGAGGCCGATCTGGTGGTGCTCAACACCTGCCATATCCGCGAAAAGGCGGCGGAAAAGGTGTATTCCGACATCGGCCGGTTGAAGAAAGATGACGGGTCCAAGCCGATGATCGCGGTCGCAGGCTGCGTTGCACAGGCTGAGGGTGATGAGATCATGGCGCGCGCGCCGTCTGTCTCCATGGTGGTTGGCCCGCAGGCCTATCACCGGCTACCCGACATGCTTGATCGGGCTGTTGCGGGTGAGCGGGCAACCGACACCGATATGCCCGCGATTGCGAAGTTTGACTCGCTGCCTAAGCGCAAGAAGCGTTCGCCGACGGCGTTCCTGACTGTGCAGGAAGGGTGCGACAAGTTCTGCACCTATTGCGTTGTCCCATACACACGCGGCGCTGAAATTTCGCGTCCCTACAGCGACTTGATCGATGAAGCTCGCAAGTTGATTGAAGCCGGCGCGCGCGAAATCACGTTGCTGGGGCAGAACGTCAACGCTTGGTCAGGCGAGGATGACAAGGGCAGGGCAGTTGGGCTTGGCCAGCTGATCCATGCGCTTGCAAAGCTCGATGGGCTGGAGCGTATTCGCTACACCACTTCGCATCCCAACGACATGGACGATGCGCTGATCGCAGCGCATGGTGAAGTCGACAAGCTCATGCCTTATCTCCACCTGCCGGTGCAGTCAGGCAATGACCGCGTTCTCAAGGCGATGAACCGGAGCCATACGGCGGAAAGCTATTTGCGCCTCCTCGAACGCTTCCGCGAAGTGCGCCCCGATATCGCGCTGTCCGGTGACTTTATCGTCGGCTTTCCAGGAGAGACCGAGGCCGAGTTTGAGGACACGCTTAAAATCGTGGACGAAGTTCGCTATTCTCAGGCCTTCAGCTTCAAATATTCCCCGCGCCCCGGCACCCCTGCGGCGACGATGGACAATCAATTGCCGCGCGAGGTGATGGATGATCGCCTGCAACGCCTGCAAGCCCGCCTCAACCGGGATCAGTTGGCCTTTAACGAGGCGAGCGTTGGAAAGACGTGCACCGTGCTGGTGGAACGCAAGGGTAAGCATCCGGGCCAGTGGCTCGGCAAATCGCCCTGGCTCACCAGCGTGTGGTTTGAGGGCGAGGCAGAGATTGGCGACCTTGTAGAAGTGACGCTGGCCGAGGCCGGGCCGAACTCGCTGAGAGGCGTTCTCACGCAAAGCGCGCTTGCCTAGCCGGTGCGAACCGGCCGCCTTGCACCTGCATGACGATATGTCGGTGCTGTGACTTTCCCCAGCCATGGACACCCGGTCCGCTTGCTTTGGCGCGATTGAGGCGTAACCTTCCGACTCGTAAGGGCCGCCCTTGCTTCCGGCCCAGACGCAAAGGAACCTATGGGCCGTAAACCGACCGCAAAACCCGCCGCGAAATCCACTGGCGCAATCGATCCTTCAGTGGTCCCGGCTGCAATCAACTCCAACGATGTGCAGCGCGCCAAGGCGCAATTGTCCTTTGACAACCAATCGCTGCTCGGGGCGTTGTTCGGCCAGTTCGATGCCAATCTGGTGCAGGTCGAAAACAGGCTTGGGGTCTATATCCATGCGCGCGGCGACAAGGTCGTGATCGAGGGGCCTGAAGATGCCGTGGCCCGCGCGCGCGATACGCTTCAGACCATGTATGATCGCCTCGCCATGGGACAGGACCTCGATGCAGGTGCTATAGAATCGCTCATAGCCATGTCGAACGAACCCACCCTTGAGGGCATTATCAGCGGCGAAAAGGAAGAGCCGCCGATCATGATCCGCACGCGGCGCAAGACGATTGTCCCGCGCTCAGCAACGCAGATCACCTATATGCGCAGCCTCGCGCGCGACGACATCATCTTTGCGCTGGGTCCTGCGGGAACAGGCAAGACCTATCTCGCCGTGGCGCAGGCGGTCGCGCAGCTCGTCTCTGGCAGCGTGCAGCGGCTGATCCTTTCACGCCCTGCGGTGGAGGCCGGGGAGAAGCTCGGCTTTCTGCCGGGCGATATGAAGGACAAGGTCGATCCCTATCTGCGCCCGCTTTACGATGCGCTGTATGATTGTATGCCGCCCGAACAGGTTGAGCGGCGCATCGCATCAGGCGAGATCGAGATCGCGCCGATCGCCTTTATGCGCGGGCGCACGCTGGCTGATGCATTCGTCATCCTTGATGAGGCACAAAACACCACGCGCGAGCAGATGAAGATGTTCCTCACCCGCTTTGGCCAGAACAGCCGGATGGTGATCTGCGGCGATCCGCGCCAGGTTGATATTCCGGGCGGCGACAGGATGAGCGGCCTCGCTGATGCAGTTGACAAGCTGGAGGGTGTCGAAGGCTTCGGCACGATCCGCTTCACCGCCGCTGATGTGGTGCGCCACCCAATCGTGGGCCGGATCGTGCAGGCTTATGAAGGGCCAGACGCTTAAGGGCGCGCGCCCGGCTTACTCACGCGCTTTTGGGGGTGAAATGGCAAACGAAGACCCGGATCATCCGTTCACCGATCACTTCCTGTTTGCAGCAGAGGGGATCGTGCACAGCGTCTTTACCAAGGGCAGCGGGCCGGGCGTCTTGCTGATGCACGAATTGCCCGGCTTCACGCCGCAATTCTGGCGGCTTGCGCATTGGTTGAGCGGCGAGTTCACCGTGTTTGCGCCGGACCTGTTTGGCCGCTCTTCCACGCCGTCAAAGCCATCGAACCTTCGAAACACGATCAAGCTTTGCATCAGCCGCGAAGTTCACGCGCTCTCGCGCAATGATCCGGGGCCGATCACACAGTGGCTGCGTGCGCTGTCTAAAAAGCTCCACGATCAGGCAGGGGGCAGTGGCGTTGGCGCGATCGGCATGTGCATGACCGGCAATTTTGCGCTGACGCTCGCGCTTGATCCATGGGTCACGGCGCCTGTTGCCTCACAGCCTTCGCTTCCGATTTCGATCCCGTTTCGCAATGTCGATGGCGGTTTGCAGATGACCGGTGATGAAAGAACCGCCTTTGCCGCGCAGCAAACCGATGTGATGGGAATGCGCTTCAAGGGCGACCGGCTGTGCAAGGCCGCTCGCTTCGAGACGATTGAATCCGTGATCGGCACGCAGCGTTTTCAAAAGCACGAGATCGACGACATCCACCGCAATCCCGATGGCCCGCTGAAATGGCCGCATGCGGTGCTTACAGCGGACCTTGTAAACGAGGATCAATCGGTAACGCGGCAGAAGGTCGATGAGGTCATGGCTTTCCTGCGCGCCCGGATATAGTGCGCTGATCGTGCCATCGGGGTGCAGGCTTTCCTACCTGAAGGAATGGCGTATAGGACCGGTTGCATCATGACCGCGTTTCTCCTCTCTTTCTGGCACAAATGCCCGTGTGAATTGGGCCATAGGTTTTTTACGCCAGGACCGTGTAACATGCGGTCCATGTCTCGGATAAGTGTCTGTAATCATGCAGCTTGAGGTGGACGTCGAAAACTGGCCCGATGGCGATTGGGAAGCGCTGTGTTCGCGCGCAGGTGATGCTGCGGCGAGCGCTGTAAACGAGCTATCAAACCCGCGTCTTTTGGTCAGCGTACTGTTTACCTCAGATACCGAAGTTCACACGCTTAACCGCGAATGGCGCGAACGGGATAAGCCGACCAATGTCCTGAGCTTTCCCATGCTGGAGCGCGGCGATTTGCTTGCGCTTGCCCCTGATGAGCAGCGCGACATGCCTCCTGTCCCCTTGGGCGATATTGCGCTTGCCTATGAAACCTGCGCGCGCGAGGCGGAAGAAAAAGGCGTGCCGCTTGATCATCACGCGGCTCACCTCATCATTCACGGCCTGCTGCATCTTGCCGGCCATGACCATGTCCATTCGGACGAAGAGGCCGAGGCAATGGAAGCGCTTGAAATTGTGGCTCTTGCAAAAATGGGCATACCAGACCCATATGGTGACACAGATTAAATGACGAGAACCTCGTTAGGGCCCAAGGAGCGAAATGCCCGATTCCAGTAGCACTGCCGCGGGAGACGCGGAGAGTAGCAGCGGGCTTTGGCTCGCTCTTAAGAAAATGGTCGGTGCCGGTGACGGCGATCGGTCCTTGCGCGCGCAGCTTGAAGAAGCCATCGACGAGCACGAGGACGAAAATGACGACGATGACGATCACGGCAATGGCAGCGGTGATCTGTCACCGGTTGAGCGGCAGATGCTGCGCAATCTCCTGCACTTTTCCGAACACGATGCCGATGATGTTGCGGTGCCGCGCGGAGAGATCATCGGGGTAGAAGCCTCGATCAGCTGGGATGAACTGGTCGCGGCGTTTTCGCAGCATGGCCATTCGCGCATGCCGGTGTTCCGCGAAATGCTCGATAACGTGATCGGCATGATCCACATCAAGGACGTGTTTCCCTATCTTGCGAGCGGCAAGGCACCGCCGCGCGATTGGACCGTGCTTATGCGCCAGCCGCTTTATGTCCCGCAATCACGCGGTGCGCTCGACGTGCTGGCTGATATGCGTTCGCGCCGGGTGCATCTTGCGATTGTGCTTGATGAGTTTTCCGGAACAGACGGGATCATCACGATTGAAGATCTGGTCGAGGAAATCGTCGGCGAGATCGAGGATGAGCATGACGAAACCCCCGAAGCGCTGATCGTGCCGATTGGCGATGGGATGTGGGATTGCGATGCCCGCGCCGAGCTTGAAGATGTGGCCGAGATGGTCGATCCGCGCCTCGCAGAGGTTGAGGAATCGGTCGATACGTTAGGCGGCCTCGCCTTTGTGCTCGCCGAAGCCGTTCCGCCCGAAGGCACCATGCTGGAACATAAGAGCGGCTGGCGCATTGAAGTGACCGCAGGCGATGAAACCCATGTGAAACGCCTTCGTCTTCACCCGCCTCAATCTTCAGAGGCTGCGAACGAATTGCAATAGTCGCACAAAAAGGCAGCATTTTCTAAATTTGCTTCGATTTTTTGCATCTAATGGGTGGCGCTATGCGTAGCTCTGGCAATAGAGGAGCCTAAAGCTATGCCATCACGTCGTCTTCCTCCCTTGCGCGCACTCGAAGCGTTCATGCGCACTGTTCGCCTGGGCTCTGCCCGCGCGGCGGCGGAGGAGATTGGGCTCAGCCCATCGGCGCTGTCCCGGCGGATTACCAACCTTGAAGAATTCGTCGGCAAGAAGCTGTTCACGCGCGCCCGCCAATCGATGCAGCTCACCGATGAAGGGCAGGCGTTTTACGAGGCGGTGAACCCGCATCTGGAATCGCTCACCCGCGCGGTTGAAAGCCAGTCAGACAATATCTCGCTGCTGCGCCTGCGGCTTGGCGTGCTTCCCATGTTCGGCAGCCAGCGCCTGTTCCCGCGGCTTGGCGAGCTGCGCAAGCGTCACCCGCTGCTCCATATCGATATCGACACCGCCCCGCATCTTGAAGATCGCGTTGGCGACACGCTTGATGCAGCGATCATCCTGTCGCGCGGCCCTGCGAGCGGGCTGCATGCAGTGCGGCTCGACCACAATCTTGTCCACGCGATCTGTTCCAACGATCTCGCCTTTGCGATTGGCGATACGGTGACGCCGGCGAACATGGAAAAGCAGACCTTCCTCATTCACAACGAATTGCCGGAAAGCTTTGTCGCCTGGAAGAAGGCCAACGATCTTGATGATGTAGAGCCAGCCGCGATTGATCACTACGATTCAGGCGCGCTCATGCTGGAAGCAGCAGCACAGGGGCTTGGCATTGCGATCATGCATGATGATCACTTGCGCAGGGCTGCGGACAACCGCCTGACCAATCTGCCCGGACCCGAAGTGCAGAGCCCGTACAGCTATTGGTTCGTGTGCAAGCCAACCGCGCTTGAGATGCGGCCGGTGCGGCTGTTCCATGATTGGCTGGTGCGCGCGGGGCTTTGATTGCGTGTCAGACGAGCGTTTCGTCGGGAACCGTCGGTTCTGTCTCGTTGCCGCGCTGCGCTGAATAGCGCACCGGCGGCACATCATGGGCAAAGTCGCGCAAGGGTTTGCCAATCGACTCGCACAGTGCCTCTTCGATCCGGCGGCGTGCTTCTACGCTGATCGCCTTGCGCCCTTCGAAATCGGCGGGGCTGAACGGTTCGAGAAACCTGATGCGCATGTTGAACGTGCCCTTGCGCGCCAGAACGCGCTTGGCGTTGTTGAGGCCGCCTTCTTCGCCGATCCAGCCGATCCATTCGGCAACCGGGCCATAGTCGAGCAGCACGGGTTGCACGAGCACACCGGGCGGCGGTGGTTCAAGGACTGATAGCATGCTGGTCTTGAACGGAAGAAGCGATTGGCCATCAGTCGTGGTCCCCTCAGGGAAGACTGTGACAGCCCAGTTATCGGCAAGCGCTTCCTTGAGCGCATTGATCTGTTCGGCAACGCCCATGCGGTGCTCACGCTTGACGTAGACGGTGCGGTTCATATCCGCGAGCCAGCCCACAACCGGTGCTTTTTCCAATTCGGCCTTGGCAACAAATGCCGTGCCGCAAGCGCCCGAAAGGCTGAGGATATCGATCCAGGAGACGTGGTTGGCGATGTAGAAGACGTCGCGCTTGAGGTGCGTGCCTTCGACCTTGACCTTGGCTCCTGAAATCCGCGCCGAAATCCGGAGGAACCACATAGGGAAGGGCGACCCATAGGCGACGAGCCGATACATGAAGTGCATCGGGACAAACACAATGATCAGTCCCAGCAGCATCAGTGCGCGCCGGACAATCCGCGTCCAGCCACGGATCGAAATGGGAGTGGTTTCTCCCCGCGCCGCGGCAACCCTCAGCGCCCAGGCTTTGTCTTCATTCGCAGCATCAATGCCGGTGGCAGCGCCCATTTCGGTCATCGATCAGGCTCAGTCGTCGCGCGACAAGCGCACGCCGTACAGCTCCATCCGGTGGTCAACCAAACGATAGCCGAGCTTCTCTGCGATCTGGCGCTGCAAGGCTTCCACTTCGGGATCGACGAATTCGACCACTGCGCCAGTTTCGACATCAATCAGGTGATCGTGATGCGCCTCTGGCACAGGTTCATAGCGGGACCGGCCATCGCCAAAATCGTGGCGATCAAGGATCCCGGCTTCTTCAAACAGGCGGACGGTGCGGTAAACAGTCGCAATAGAGATCTTGCTGTCGATCGCTGAGGCACGCTGATGAAGCATTTCAACATCAGGGTGATCTTCGCTTTCGGACAGAACCTTTGCGATGACGCGGCGCTGCTCGGTGATGCGCAGGCCTTTTTCCGCGCACAGCTGTTCAAGATCGATTTTCTGGCTCAATCGAGGTGTCCTTGGCAGTTGTCCGAATACTCTGACGTTGTGATCCCGCTTGGTCCTTACCGGGGGGAAACGGATTGCTCAAGTTTGCACCAAAGCAAGTCCCCCACTCGAATGAACGAGCAGGGGACAAAAACTGGCAAAAATGTGCCGATCCCCCGCGCCGGACCCAAAGCGCAAAGGAGGCTGTTTGATTACTTTGCCTTGCGGCGGGTGCGTCCTGTGCCAGGCTTGCGGCCAAGGCCAATCTTCTTGGCAAGGTCGCGGCGCTTCTCGGCATAGTTGGGCGCAACCATCGGATAATCCGAAGGCAGACCCCAACGCGCACGATACTCTTCCGGCGTCATATCGTAATTGGTGCGAAGATAGCGCTTGAGCATCTTCAGCTTCTTTCCGTCTTCCAGACAGACGATATAGTCAGGCTTGACCGAAGCGCGGATTGATACAGCCGGTTCAGGCCGTTCTTCCACTGCTTCGCCTTCTTCTCCCAGTACTGACAATGCACTGTAGACATTGGTGATCAGTCCGGGGACTGCATCGACCTCGACATTGTTATTGCTGAGGTGAGCAGCGACAATGTCGCTGGTCAATGTGATGAGCGTTTCTTTCATCTCGATTTCCAAGTCTTGCATGAGTCCCTCATTTTGTTGTTATTCGGATTTTTCCGATTTCTAGCGCATGGCGCAGGTCGACAGTCAATGCAAGTAGGTGCAACAATTTTCCGATATTAAAAAGCGGAAAACTCACTGATTTGGATGAAAATTCTTGATTAAAGTGAACGAGCGAAAGTAATCGCATCAACTCGTTCACCATTTGATAGGCGATAATAGTTGGGGCGCTTTCCTATCGGTTCAAAGCCCAGTTTTTCATACAGATGGATCGCAGTGTTCCCGCGCCGCATTTCGAGAAACATGCGCTGAGTCCCGCGGGCTCTCGACATCGTGAACAGCTTCTCGATCAGTGTCTGGCCAAGGCCGCGCCCGCGCTGATCGGGTGTCACAGCGATAAGCAGCAATTCCTCCTCATCTGCCGCGTTGCGGGTGAGGACGAACCCCGCGGGTTTCGGAGAATCCGGGAGCAGCGGGACACCGTCCAGCACTTGACCCTGGGCATCGATCACAAGCGCATGCGTTGATGGCATTGCCAGCGCATCGCTGACCTGGCGCCGGTTCCAGGCCTCGCCATAGGCGGGGTCAAAGGCCGCTTCCATGACCGTCATGATGCGGCTGACAAGGTGCGGGCATGGGGTCATGCGGCAGGCGCCTTGAGCGGTGTAGCATCGGGCCCGCGGCCATAGATCGGGGTGAGATCGGTGGTCAGGACGCGCTCGTCCAGCAGGTTTGCTGCGCCTGCATCTGGCAGGAGGTTGATCGCCTCATGTTCGCCGCCAAGGCGCTCTGCAAACTCGCATGCGCGGTTGCCCGCAATGACGCTGTGCGCCCCTCTTTCACAGGCTTGTTCGGGAGTGAGCGAACGGATGTCACTGCCAACAAGCCCCTCGCTGAAATCCGCGACAAACCACTCACCATGTCCGCCATTCATACACACGGTGACAAGACGCGGATTGTGCTTGCCAGCGATCGCAGCCACCAGCGCCAGAGTCGGATATCCGCGCACTTCGCTGCCCCATGCAAAACCCAGCGCCCGTGCGGCGGCGATACCGATCCGCACGCCTGTAAAACTGCCGGGTCCAAGCGAGACGTGTATGCGCTGCGCCTTCCCGCGATCAGGCAGCGCCTCGATCATGGGAACAAGGCGTTCCGCATGACCGCGCCCGAGCACACGGTGGTCGTGCGCAAGCCTTTCGTCCCCGTCAAACAGGGCGATAGAACAGGCTTCGCTAGCAGTTTCGATGGCGAGAGTGCGCATGTGCGAAGGCCCTGCCTTACCCGGCGGCTCCTCGCAAGTCAGATGACGCGGTTGAACCTGTCAAAATCAGGGCGAGGCGAACGGTCAAACACGCTTTCCGGATCGCCGTATCCGATGGAGCAGATGAAGTTTACGCGGTGACGCGGTTCATCAGCAAAGAACCGAGCGTTGACCTCAGCCGGATCAAACCCGGACATCGGACCGCAGTCGAGACCGAGCGAACGCGCTGCCAGCATCAGATAGGCGCCTTGCAGAGACGAATTGCGAAACGCGCCTTCTTCGCGCCCTGCTTCATCGCCTTCGAACCAGCTCTTGGCGTCAGTATGAGGGAAGAGCCAGGGGAGTTCCTCATGAAAGTCAATGTCATAGCCAATGATCGCCGTGACAGGAGCAGCCATGATCTTGGGCTGGTTTGCATCCATCGCACAGGCGGCAAGCTTGGCCTTTTGCTCATCGCTCTTCACCCACACAATCCGTGCAGGCTGCATATTGGCCGAGGTCGGGGCCATTTTAGCAAGGTCCCAGATGGCGTGAAGCTGCTCATCGCTAACAGGCTTGTCCAACCAGTCGTTATAGCTGCGCGCATCATTGAACAACTGTCCCAATACTTCAGGGGCCAGAACTTTATCATGATATTGCATGGGTATTGCTTGTCCTGTGAACTCGTCGCGAGAGGTTAGGCGGCGCGCACTTCGGTCACTTCGGGCACGTAATGCTTGAGCAGACTTTCAATCCCGTGCTTGAGCGTTGCCGTGCTTGAAGGGCATCCGGCACAGGCACCTTGCAGCGTCAGATAGACAACCCCATCGGAAAACCCGCGATAGGCAATGTCGCCGCCGTCGCCGGCAACCGCCGGGCGCACACGGGTTTCGAGCAATTCGTTGATCGAGGCGATGACCTCTGCGTCTTCCTCGCGATCTTCTACCACCATTTCGGTGTCTTCTGGTGGGACGTTGATGCCGTCCGCGCTGCCGCCGACAAACAGCGGAGCTTCCGAGACGAAATGATCAAGCAGGATCGTCACCACCTGCGGCTTGAGCGCGCCCCAATCGGCACCAGGGGCGGCGGTTACAGTGACAAAGTCCCAGCCATAAAACACGTTGACGACTTCGCCGGTGTCAAAGATCGCCTGTGCAAGCGGGCTGACTTCGGCGGCTTCGGGCGATGCAAATTCGCGCGTGCCTGAAGGCATGACCGTGCGGCCGGGAAGGAACTTGAGGCTCGCCGGGTTCGGCGTCGTTTCGGTCTCGATGAACATGCGCTGTTAGATAGGGAAGGGTTCGCTTGCCGACAAGCAAGCGATAGTTTGGACACATTCACTGGTCCTTCATGGGTCTCGCCCCTATAACAGCGTGTATGAGAATTATTGCCCGGGCCGCAGCGGCCCTCTGCCTGATCACTGCTCCCACCGTCTTTGCCGCGCCTGCGCTTGCGCAGCAAACACAAGCTCGCGCTGCTGATGCAAATGTTGAACCTGCGGTTCCAGAGCCAAAAGCGCTGCAATCCGCAGATGAAACGCCGTGGCTTTATGAAGGCAGCAACGTCCCGGTTGATCGCGAATGGCTCTTCGGGGTTATGGACAATGGCCTGCGCTATGCGGTGCGCCGCAATGGTGTGCCGCCGCGCCAGATGTCGATCCGCGTGCGCGTCGATGCCGGTTCACTCCACGAAAATGATAGTGAACAAGGCTATGCGCACTTGCTCGAACACTTGCTCTTTCGTGAGAGCAAATATCTCGGCCCGGCAGAAGCGATCGCGGCGTGGCAGCGTTTGGGGGCGACGTTCGGCAGTGATACGAATGCCGAAACCAGTCCGACGCACACGGCCTACAAGCTGAACATTCCTGATATTGATCGCGCCAAATTGTATGAGAGCTTTCGCCTGCTTTCCGGCATGATCCGTGAGCCGGTTCTCAACGATGGGAATGTTGCAGCAGAGCTTCCGATTGTGCTTGCTGAAAAGCGCGAGCGGGGCGGTGCAGCAGAACGGGTCAGCGATATCACGCGGCGCACTTTGTTCGCTGGGCAGAGGCTGGCGACCCGCAATCCGATCGGAACGGTTGAGACGTTGGAAGCCGCTCGCGGCGCGACGGTGCAGGCATTTTATGACCGCTGGTACCGCCCGGAAAACACCGTGATCGTCGTCGCTGGCGATGCGGACCCGATCCTGCTTGCCGGTTTGGTCGAACAATGGTTTGGCGATTGGCAGGGCACCGGTGAAGCCGGGATCGCGCCTGATTTTGGAGATCCGCTGGCACCCGAAGGCGCGCCGCAGATTGCGGGCAGTGACCTTTCGCTCGGCGAACTTGCCGTCGCGGTTGAACCGGATCTTGCGCGCACGCTCACCTATGCCGTGATGCGTCCTTGGCGCAAGGTTGATGACACGATCGTCTATAACGAGGGCCGCCTGCTCGATGCGCTGGCGCAGTCGATCATCAACCGCCGCCTTGAAACCCGTGCGCGGGCAGGGGGATCGTATCTCTTCGCGCAGGTCCAACAGGATTACGTATCACGGTCAACCGATGCGACTTTTGTGAGCTTTCGTCCGCTGACCAATGATTGGCAGGCAGCGCTTGCTGACGTGCGCGGGGTGATCGCCGATGCGATTGAGAACCCGCCGACCCAGGAAGAGATCGACCGCGAGGCCGCCGAGTTCGACGTCGCCTTTGTCAATTCGGTTGAGCAGGCCCCCGTTCAGGCGGGCCGCAACCTTGCAGACAATCTCGTCAACGCGGTGGATATTCGCGAAACCGTGGCGAGCCCGCAGGTCGTGCTCGATGTCTTCCGCGGGATGCGTGACCGGATGAACCCGGCAGAACTTCAGGCCCGCACGCGCGGGTTGTTCGAAGGCAACGTGGTACGGTCTGTCTATGTGACCCCGGCTGTCGGAGAGGCCGATCAGGCATCGCTCCAGCTGGCAATGGCAAGCGAGGCGATGGCAGATACGGGCGCCCGGTTAGCGGCGCAATCGATCTCGTTTGACGATCTGCCGCCTGTTGGCTCGCCCGGTGCAATCAACGAAATCGGCCCGCTTGGCATTCTCGAGGTTGAACAGGTCAATTTCGACAATGGCGTGCGCGCACTGCTGTGGGCCAATGATGCAGAGCCGGGCCGGGTCACGGTCAAAGTGCGTTTTGGTGCCGGATACCGCGCATTTGACGCCGACAGCGCTGTCTATGCGACAATCGGGCAGATGGCGCTTGTCGGATCGGGATTGGGCGAACTTGGCCAGAACGAGATCGACCGGCTGGCAACGGGGCGCAAGCTCGGCTTTGAGTTCGGGATCGACGATGCGGTGTTCACCTTCACCGCTCAAACCCGTTCATCAGACGTGGCTGACCAATTGTATCTGTTTGCGGCTAAGCTTGGCATGCCGCGCTGGGATGCTGACCCGGTAATCCGCGCAAGAGCAGCAGCAGAACTGGCATACAATTCGTATTCGACCAGCCCTGGCGCCGTGTTGAGCCGCGATCTTGATTTCTTTTCAACCGATGGCGATCCGCGCTTTGCAACGCCGACACCGCAAATGCTTGAGCAAGTCACGCCCGATGGGTTCCGCGCGGTTTGGGAGCCGCTTTTGACGCAAGGTCCGGTCGAGGTTCTGGTGTTCGGGGAGTTTGACCGCGACGCGATCATCGAAAAACTGCGCCAGACCTTTGGAGCCCTGCCAGAGCGAAATCTGATTTCCGCCGATGTTGCAGCGCGCGTCCCCGCTTTCCCATCGACCACCAGTGAGCCGACTGTGCTGACGCATCGCGGCGATGCCAATCAGGCGGCAGCGGTTGTGACCTGGCCAAGCGGCGGCGGCATGGCGAGCATTCGCGAATCGCGCCAGCTTGAGATCCTGATCCAGATTTTCAACAATCGCCTGCTCGAAGCTTTGCGCGAAAGAGCAGGCGCGAGCTATTCGCCGCAGGTGTTCTCCGACTGGCCAACCGATATCCAGAGCGGTGGCCGGATCGTGGCGCTGGCTCAGCTCGAACCTGATTTCGTGCCGGTCTTCTTTGCCGAGGCGGATCGCATTGCGAGCGACCTTGCCACCAGCCCGCCTACCGCTGACGAGATCAACCGTGTGACGGAGCCGCTGAGCCAACGCATCCGCCGCGCTTCGACCGGCAATCAGTTCTGGCTCTACAACCTTGAAGGGGCAAGCTTTGACCCCCAGCGGGTTGAGCTCCTCCGGTCACTGCTCAGCGACTATTCGCAAACCAGCCCGCAGATCATGCAGTTTTTGGCAGACAGGTACTTTGCCAACGGCCTGCCGCTCAAACTGGCGGTCATTCCTGAAGGGCAGGAATTGGCGGTTGCGCCGATTGGTTCTGTTGAGCGGTCAACCAGCGGCGCCGCATCAGCCAGCGGCGCTGCGGTTCAGACACTCGGGCGTTGATTTGCATGCGTGATCGGTTCGCCCGATCACATTGGCCGCGAAACAAAATTGTCGCATAAGGCCAAGTGGCTTTACATATAGAACCGACGCGCCTAGGCGGCGCGCCGCACTACACAAAAGAGAATCGAGTTGGATCGTGGCCCAGAATTGGAAGCCTGAGAGCTGGAAAGAACATGAAGCGCGGCATTTGCCGCATTACGAAGACGCGGCCGAACTGGCCGATGCAGAAGCGACACTGGCTTCGTATCCACCGCTGGTCTTTGCCGGTGAAGCGCGCGCTCTGAAGGATGATCTTGCTGATGTTGCAGCGGGCCGCGCATTCCTGCTTCAGGGCGGCGATTGTGCGGAGAGCTTTGCCGAGTTCCACCCGAACAACATTCGCGACACATTCCGCGTGCTGCTTCAGATGGCTGTCGTCATGACTTTTGCGAGCAAGCGGCCCGTTGTGAAGGTTGGCCGCATGGCGGGCCAGTTTGCAAAGCCGCGCTCTTCGCCAACAGAGACCAAGGGTGATGTGACCTTGCCGAGTTACTTCGGCGATAACATCAATGGGATCGATTTTGATCCGGCCCAGCGCCGCAATGATCCAGGCCGGATGGTGCGCGCCTATTCGCAAGCGGCATCCACTCTCAACCTGCTGCGCGCTTTTGCTGGCGGCGGTTATGCGAACCTTCGTCAGGTCCACCAGTGGACGCTTGATTTTATGGGCCGCACACCGTGGACGGAAAAGTTTGCGGAAACCGCAGACCGGATCGGCGAAGCGCTCGACTTTATGGAAGCCTGCGGAGTGGATCCGGGCACGGTGCCGCAGCTTCAGGGCACAAGCTTTTACACCAGTCACGAAGGCCTGTTGCTCCCTTACGAACAGGCGTTGACCCGTCAGGATTCGCTGACCGGTGATTGGTATGCGACATCGGCGCACATGCTGTGGATTGGTGATCGCACCCGTTTCCCGGGCAGTGCGCATATCGAATTTGCGCGCGGCATTGGCAATCCGCTGGGCATGAAGTGCGGACCCTCGCTTGAACCGGACGCGCTTTTGAGCCTGCTTGATGAGCTCAATCCGGCTCGCGAAGCAGGACGGATCACTCTCATCAGCCGCTTTGGCCATGACAAGGTTGAAGATGGCCTGCCGAAACTCGTTCGCGCGGTGAAGCGTGAGGGGCATCCGGTTGTGTGGAGCTGCGATCCGATGCACGGCAACGTGATCAAGTCGGAAAGCGGCTACAAGACCCGGCCTTTCGACCGCATTCTTACTGAGGTAAAAGGCTTTTTCGCGGTCCACCGCGCGGAAGGCACACACCCCGGCGGCATCCATGTCGAAATGACCGGGCAGGACGTTACCGAATGCGTTGGCGGCGCTGTTGCGATCACCGATGAGCGGCTTGGCGATCGCTATCACACGCATTGCGATCCGCGCCTCAATGCCGAGCAATCGCTCGAACTGGCGTTCACTCTCGCAGAGATGCTTAACAGTGAAGTCAATGTTCAGCGTACTGCAGATGCAGCTTGAGCTGCGACCTTAGGTAATCGTCCGAGGGCGAATTTCCGGCGAATACAAACACTTTCGCGGCTAGTCGCGAAAGTGCCATGTCGACCGCCGGGCCTTTGATATCTCAACTGGGCACTGCACCAGTTTCTGCCGGGCCTTCTTCAACTGAAGAGGCAGCGTCTGCTCTCGTGCCCGGCTTTGGCATTTCGTCCGGCACGGATACGCTTCTAATCGGATGCTTCGTCCTTGCGATCATCGCGATCTATGCGCTGACCAACACGTTTGCGAGCCGTCGCAAGGTGCGCGAACTTGCACGCGAGGCGCGCAGTCAGAGCGATGCCATGCGCGAGTTGCTAAGGGCGGCTCGGGCGGCGGAGAACATCGCGGGCATCGGCGTATGGCAATATGATTGCGAAGCACGGGTTCAACATTGGTCAGACGGTCTTAAGCGTTTATTCGGGATCGAACCTGATGAGGCGTTCGTGGAAGGCGATGCGGAAACGCTGCTTTACGCCAATGATGTTGATCTTGTTGGCTGGGCCAAGAGCAATTCCAGCGAAGTTGAACCCTACACGCTGCAATTTGACGTCTTCTGTTTTGACAGCGTGCCGCGGAGGATTTCGATCCAGGCCTGCAATTTGCGCCGGGCCGATGGGACCGTTCAACGTATTGTGGCTGTCTTGCGCGATGTTTCAGAAGAGGTGCTCAATTCACAGCGTCCAAGGCGCCCCTGGAAGTTCGGCAGTGGATCGGATGGAACTCAAACTGTCACGACTGGCACACGGCATGGGCCGCAGGCGCTCCCGGAAACCGACCAACTGACCGGGCTTAGCAATCGTCGCGCGGTGATGGGTGAGCTTGATCAATTGGTGATGGATGCGCGAAGCGGGCAGAGTTCGCTTGTGCTCGTGATGTTCGACATCGACCATTTTGAACGACTGGTCAGAGCCCATGGCAAGCCCGCGGGAGACCGCGTGTTGAAGCAAGTGGCAAGTCTAGCGCAGGGTCAGGCGAGGTGCTGTGATCTCATCGGCCGGGTGGGTGATGAGGAATTCGTCTGGATTATCCCTGATGTTTCCGTGAACAATGCAAGAGTTTTGACCGAGAGAATGCGCCAGACCATCGCCCAAGGTAGCGGTGTTGATGACATTCCGCCGGTCACGATCAGCCTCGGACTTGCTGGATTGCAGCCAGGTGATGGTGCGCTTTCGCTGTTTGCGCGGGCTGACAACGCGCTGTTCGATGCCAAGCGTGCAGGCCATAACAGAGTGCGCGCGGCCGCCTGAGTGTCAGGAAAGATGGACGCTAATATGCGTCAAAAAGTTGCATTTCCAGCCTTCCCCTTGTCATAGCTTTGCGGCATGCTCACCTTGTCGATGTCGCATGGTGAGAGATGCCCGTTGTCTAAGAGCCAATATCACCTCAATCCCGCTGATGCCCCGCAAGAGGGGTTGAGCGAAAGTTTCGCGCGCACCAGAACACTGAGTGAGCAGTTGGTCGAACCATTGAGTGACGCGGATGCGAGCATTCAATCGATGGAAGATGCATCGCCTGCCAAGTGGCACCTGGCGCATACGACGTGGTTCTGGGAAACCTTTGTGCTGCGCGAGTATGCCAAGGGATATCGCCTTCACAACGAAGAGTGGCCGTTCCTCTTCAATTCCTATTATGAGGCGGAAGGAGCAAGGATTGCCCGGCCACGGCGCGGTATGCTTTCACGCCCTTCGCTCGCCGAAATTCTCGAATGGCGCTCGGCAGTTGATGCTGCCATGCAGCCTATGTTCGACAATCCGGATCTCGCGGGCCTGATTGCGCTTGGGATTGCGCATGAACAGCAGCACATTGAACTTCTGCTCACCGATATAAAGCACGCGTTGTTCCAGAACCCACTTGGCCCGGCCATATGGGATAATGAGAGCGCCGCCGCAGCAGCGCCCGAAGAGCTCGGCTGGCATGAACACCCTGGCGGTGTGGCGCTTATTGGCCATGAAGGCTCGGCGTTCGCATTCGATAATGAAGGGCCGCGCCACCGCGTATTGCTTGAGCCGTTCGCGCTTGCGGACCGGCTGGTGACCAACCGCGAATGGTCAGAATTTATTGCTGATGGCGGCTACCGCGATGCGTCGCTTTGGCTTTCCGATGGCCTTGCCTGGGTGCGCGAAAACGCGATTACGGCGCCGCTTTATTGGCGCGGTGCAGAGCAGTTCACTCATACAGGCTGGGAAATCCGCGATCCCAACGCGCCGGTCACTCACATATCCTATTATGAAGCCGACGCCTTTGCATCCTGGGCGGGTGCTCGTCTTCCGACCGAATTTGAATGGGAGGCGATTGCGCGCGGTCAGGACGAAGAAGGTAGCCCGCAGGCGCATGATCCATTTGGCGGCAATCAGCTCGACAATGCCGCTGCGCCGCAACCTGTTGGCGGAACCCATTTGTTTGGCGATTGCTGGCAGTTCACGCGCTCTTCCTATCTACCCTATCCGCGCTTCAAGCCGGCGTCAGGGGCAGTGGGCGAATACAATGGCAAATTCATGAGCGGGCAGTTTGTGCTCAAGGGCGCAAGCTGCGCCACGGTGCGCGGCCATTCTCGCGCTTCCTATCGCAATTTCTTCTACCCCCACCAACGCTGGCAATTCACCGGGTTAAGGCTGGCAAAGGACATCTAGCCACAATGACGAAATCCAAGGGCCTCAAGCTGGTCGACCTCGATGAAAGCGGGGTCGATACGGCCTTTCGCGCCGATGTGCTTTCGGGCCTTGCGCAAGACCCCAAGGCCATTCCTGCGCGTTGGCTGTATGATGATGCCGGATCGCAGCTGTTCGAGGACATCACGCAGCTTCCCGAATATTATCCGACCCGGGCAGAGACCGAAATCCTGACCGGCAAGGCGGAAGAGTTTGCCAAGCTAATCCGGCCGGGCAGCGCTGTGGTCGAATTTGGTTCCGGGTCATCGGTGAAAACGCCGCTCTTGCTGTCGGCGATTGCGCCTGCGGCCTATGTCCCGCTTGATATCTCAGGCGATTTCCTGCGCGCTGCGGCAGATGACCTGGCTGCGAAATTCCCGGCCTTGCCCGTCCACCCGGTTGAGGCTGATTTCATGCGCCGGGTTGAACTGCCAGCTGAGATCGGCGGGCTGCCGAAGCTCGGCTTTTTTCCCGGCTCGACCATCGGCAATATGGTTGCGCGCACAGCGGTTGATCTCTTGCGCAACATGCGTGAGACGCTGGGCGTTGGGGCGCAGCTTTTGATCGGGATGGATCTGATCAAGGATGAAGATATTCTGATCGCTGCCTATGACGATGCGGCAGGCGTGACCGCCGATTTCAATCTCAATCTCATCCGCCGGGTCAATCGTGAGCTTGACGGCGATATTGCCGAGGATGCCTTGAAGCATGAGGCGCGCTGGAATGATGATTATGCGCGGATCGAAATGCATCTGGTCGCACAGCGAGACATCAGCTTTACCGTGAGTGGTCAGCGGTTCAGCCTTGCAGCAGGTGAAAGCATTCACACAGAGAACAGCCACAAGTTCAATCGTCGCAATTCAAATATGCTGCTGCTCGCAGGAGGCTGGGAGCCGCAGGCGCGCTGGCTTGATGAGCAGGACCGGTTCTCTCTCATGCTCGCCGAAGCCAGACCCAACCGAAGCGCTCCCTGATCGCGGTATACACACAAGGGTTAGTGGTCTGCTGAGTGCTTGAGGCTTATCTCTCGCTGCAAAGCAAGGGAGAGACCGCATGCAAGATCTGTTCGACCTAAGTGGCAAAACCGCCGTTATCACTGGCTCAGGCCGCGGCATTGGTGAAGGCATTGCCCATTTGCTGGCAGAAGCGGGCGCCAATGTCGTGTGCGCTGCGCGTTCCATCGATCAGATCGATCGCGTCGCTGCAGAGATCAATGCGAGCAATTC
Source organism: uncultured Porphyrobacter sp. (assembly GCA_964443505.1). Lineage (GTDB taxonomy): Bacteria > Pseudomonadota > Alphaproteobacteria > Sphingomonadales > Sphingomonadaceae > Erythrobacter. The sequence goes on from CAYUCZ010000019.1 coordinate 39,818, forward strand.
ATCGGGCAGGGCTGTCGCGCAGGCGACTGACGTTGCGAGCCAGGAAGACATGGACGCCTTGGCACAGCGCGCGGTTGATGAGTTTGGCCGGCTCGATATCTGGATCAACAATGCCGGCGGATCGCTTGTCTCTGCTCCCCTGGTGGAGCTTGACCCGGCGGAATGGGACAAGACGCTGGCGGTCAACCTGTCTTCTGTATTCTACGGAGTGCGCGCCGCTGTTCCCCATATGAAAGAAGGGGGCTCGATCGTGAACACATCAAGCATGGCAGGGCGCGATCCGTTTCCGGGGAGTGGCCATTACAGCGCAGCAAAGGCCGGGGTGAACATGCTCACCAAGACCTTGGCGCTGGAACTGGGACCGCAAAAGATCCGGGTGAATGCCATCCTTCCCGGCTTTGTGCCGACCGACACCGTCAAAAAGGCGCTGGATATGACCGATGCCGATTTCGGACCGCTTCTGGAGCAGTTGAACCTGCCCGCTGGCCGCCTCGGCACGCCGCGCGATATCGCTGCCTGTGTGCTCTATCTTGTCGGCGATTCAGGCGAATGGGTGACAGGGCAAAACTTTTGCATCGCCGGGACCGTTTAACTGGCATCGCGTCTCGGCGAATTGCGGGCGTCTTGCTTGGACATTGACGCCCGCTTGATCCTCACAGCAGGAAATCGTCAGTCGGAAGCGTGATGAATGGATTGGCAATCGCATCGCTTTGCTCAGTGTCGCTCCACCGTTCATCGCTACCAAGCTGCACTTCCTTCGCGCCTTCGCCCTCTTGCGCAAAGACCGGTTCCCCATTGATCATGAGGTCCTCGATCTGGGCCTGAGCCTGCGTGTTGCTCGTGGAAAAGTCGATATTGGCATAGGTCGACGTGCCACCGTTGCGGGCATCGTCATCATTGAGGAACACGATACGGTCGAACGTCCCGGTGAAGAACTGGCCGATAGGGATGGTGTAGGACTGAAGCGCCCCGTCGCCTTCGTACTGGCCGTTGAAATCCTGACGACCGTAATTCTGGAACCCGTTGAGCTGGAAGGTCCGCGTGGAAGCAGGGTTCTCATCATTGACAAACATGATGCCCTGGATTTCTGCCGTGCCGGTTGCAGCAAAATCGAAGGTCAGGACGGTGTCAGCGGTGATCTTGATATCGATCAGTGCCTGTCGCCACGCATTGCCGGACAGGGTAACGCTCAGGCCATCTTCGGTCACATCTGACGCGCCAAAATCGAACGAGCCATCAAGGAAGGAAACCACGCTTGCAGGTGTGCCATCGATCAGCAGGTCTTCGTCTGGAGCAGGGGGCGGGCCAGCATCGGTGCTGAAGTCGATATTGGCATAGGTCGACGTGCCACCGTTGCGCGCATCGTCATCATTGAGGAACACAATACGGTCGAATGTCCCGGTGAAGAACTGACCGATAGGGATGCTGTAGGACTGAAGCGCGCCGTCGCCTTCGTACTGGCCATTGAAGTCCTGACGACCGTAATTCTGGAACCCATTGAGTTGGAAGGTCCGCGTGGATGCCGGGTTCTCATCATTGACGAACATGATGCCTTGAATTTCGGCTGTGCCGGTCGCAGCAAAATCGAAGGTCAGGACGGTGTCAGCGGTGATCTCGATATCCACGAGGGCTTGTCGCCAGGCATTCCCCGAAAGCGTAACGCCCAGACCATCTGCACTCACATCGGATTCGCCAAAGTCGAACGAGCCATCGAGGAAGGAAATCACGCTTGCAGGCGTGCCGTCGATCAGCAGGTCTTCGTCTGGAGCAGACGGCGGGCCAGCATCCGTGCTGAAGTCGATATTGGCATAGGTCGACGTGCCACCGTTGCGCGCATCGTCATCATTGAGGAACACAATGCGGTCGAACGTCCCGGTGAAGAACTGCCCGATAGGGATGGTGTAGGATTGAAGCGCTCCGTCACCTTCATACTGGCCGTTGAAATCCTGACGGCCAAACTTTTGGAAACCATCGATCTGAAACGTGCGGTTCGAGTTGGGATTTTCGTCATTTACGAACATGATGCCCTGAATTTCGGCTGTGCCGGTAGAGGCAAAATCGAAGGTCAGGACGGTGTCAGCGGTGATCTCGATATCGATCAGTGCCTGTCGCCACGCATTGCCGGACAGGGTAACTCCAAGGCCATCTGCACTCACATCGGATTCGCCAAAGTCGAAAGACCCTTCAAGGAAGGGGATCACGCTTGTCGCAGTACCATCCACCAGCAGATCCTCATCAACGGTTGGTGGCTCGACAATGTCGTTGGCTTGCAATTGCACCACCTGGACCGGCGCATATTCCGATATCGCATCATCATCGAGCGTTCGGCCCGATGGCGGTGTTGGAGCCTGCGTTTCCGACGCATCTCTCAGCGTGGTACCGCCGAAATCGATTCCATGATTGGGTGAGACATTGGGATCGATGAGATTTTCGCCTGTTCGACCAAGGAACAGCCGGTATTCCTGAGTAATCTCTTGGTCGAAAACGAGCCGGACCTGATTGGTCCCGACGATTTCACTCTCTACGATCTGCGGTGTGCCTGTGCCCGGCGTCCCATCGGCGGCGTAAAGGCCGAATCCAAAGTGGGACGGCGGTGTGAAGCCCGCATCAGCGCGGTAGATCGACGGGTCATCGACAAGCTGGGTTTCAACGCCTGAAAAGGTGATCAGAATTTCGTTGGTGGCAAGATACTCGATACTGTCGATCAGGATCGGCTTGTTCTCATTGCCGGTAAGCGCGTCGTAGATTCGGTCGCCCAGCGCGCGGCCTGCGCGGTAATACCCTTCGCTGGTTAGGTGCGTGTAATCCTTGCCGACCACGGACGGTTCGAACGCCTGAAACGCATATTCTGTGATCCCAAGATGGGAATCAGCCCGCTCGTTGATGACTTCGAGCGTCTGGATTGGTGTTTCACGAATCCCGGTTCCGCGAAACTGCGAGAGCGAGGCGATGAGTTCGGTCGTGGGGGAGACAACCTCTTGGATCGTCTCCGTAATCTTGTCGAGCAGAAGGTTGAGGTGATAACCGTAATCGAACGTGTCTTCGCGCGACAGGCCGACATCCGACTGGCCCTGGATCCAGTTGAGGACCACGGCAGGCTCGATCACATAACCTTGTTCAAGCGCCTCTTCGACAACCAGCCGCAGCTGGGTTTCGAAATTGTCGAAATAGACCGTCCCGTCTGGCGTAGACTTGGTGAAGACCGCAGTGCCGCCATCATTGATGTAGTGCGACAACGTGCCATCCAGATTGTCGACTGCAAAGTGATCCCCGTCAGCCACACTGGCAAGCGCGTCTTCGGTGGATGCAAAGATATCGGAGGCACTGGTCAGAAGCTCGACGATCGAACGGCCGCCACTGCCTGCATGGAAATGGACGATCAGCGGGGGCTCAAGCCCGTCCTGCTCATACCGGTCATAGATCTGATTGAGCATCGCTGAGCCGGGCGTTTCGCGGTTGCCCTCTACAAGGTCGATAAACCCGGCAAAGTCTTCTTCAGCGACAGGGTTCCCCAAGAACCCGCGAGCCGTCAGTTGAATGTTGCCCCAATCAAGGCCCAGCACGGCGCCCGGATGTTCGGGTTCATCTGTCAAGCGTTCAAAGACTGTCGTCGTACCAATGCTCAGCGATTGGCCGAAAGAGAAGACGATTAGAAGTTTTTGAGCCATGCCACTCTCGATATTGCACCCTTGTCCCGCGAACTTGGTATTAAGCGCTCGAAGACAAGGCGTTACTGCGCAAGAATTGATCTGGTGGCAAGCGCCATCATCAAACACATGAGCGTGCTGAGGGCATTAGTGTTTCATTTGGAGACGATGGCTGGGGTGGCAGGGATCGAACCTGCGAATGGCGGTACCAAAAACCGCTGCCTTACCACTTGGCTACACCCCAGCAGGAGCGCGCGGATATAGCGCGGCTTTCGCAAATGTGAAGGCCTATTGCGACGCTTGTTTGTCCGATCCGCGTCTTTGCGCAAGATCAGCCTCAACCTGTGCGATCTTTGCATGGGTTAGCGGATAGAACGCCATCGCGATGCCAGCGGGGATCAGGATCAGGCCGGGAATGACGGCGAACGCCATATTGATACCGGCTAATGCTCCCACGCTTTGCTGTGCGCCCGGTTCAAACCCGTTCAATTGCAGCACAAAACCAGGGATGCCAGCGCCAAGCCCCGCACCCACTTTGATCGCAAAGACTGATGCTGCAAGCGTTAGAGCTGTCATCTGCTGGCCTGACTTCCAGTCGATATATTCGGCAATGTCTGTGAACATTGAGAACGACAGGACCATCAGGAAACCGAATCCCAGCCCGACCAGCAATTGCGCCAATGTTTGCAGCCAGACTGCGTCGAGCGGGAGGAAATAGAAGACTGTAATCCCGATTCCCTTCAGCAAACCGCCAAAGATGATGAGATGCGATTTTTCGAATCTGCGTTGAAGCAGAAAACCGATCACAACGCCGCTCACCTGGCCCAGCGCCAAAGCTGTCAGAAACAAGCCGAACCGGTCAAGGAACAGAAAAACAGGGGCACCGTCATCGCCTGCGACATATTTGAAGAAGAACCGTGCGCTCGCCGCGCGGCTGGCGATCGCGAGCACGCCAAACACCGAAGAGATTGCGACCGCGATCCAGGCGAATGTTCGTACCAACGTGCCAAGATCGCCCTTGATCGAGCCGCTGACAGGGGCCGCTGGAATGCGTTCCTTGGTGGTGAAAAAGGTAATCAGATAACAGACCACCGATATCGCGGCGAACACGCCCATGGTCAGCATGATGCCATAGGCTTCATCATCGCCGCCAAGCTCTCTGACCAAGGTTGTCGCGAGCACTCCGACCATGATCCCGGAAAACCCGGAAAAGAACATGCGGTACGCCGTCACGTTCGCGCGTTGTTTGGCAGACGGAGAGATCACGCCAAGCAGCCCCGAGTACGGCACGTTCACTGCCGTAAAGGCTAGCATGGTCAGTCCATAAGTCACATATGCCCAAACCAGCAGCCAGCCCGGCGACATGTCGGGCGCTGCAAAAATGGCAAATCCAGTGAGGCCAAAGGGGATCGCGCCAAACAAAAGATAGGGACGATAGCGCCCCCAGCGCGTGCGGGTCCTATCAGAGATCAACCCCATCACAGGATCAGTGATCGCGTCAAACACCCGGCTGAGCAGCAGCATCAAACCCATCGCGCCCGCTTCCACGCCGCCAAGATCAGCGAAATAGTAAAGCAGGTATGCGGCAAGGAAATTGAGATAGAGTCCGGAGGGCAAATCCCCGATCCCATACCCCAGCTTCTCGCTTAACTTGATGCGTTCCGGCGCCTTTGCGGCCAAGGTATGTCCTCTCTCTTCCAAACAACAATGGGCCAGAAACCAATTGGTTTCCAGCCCATCGATGAGGTTATGAGATGCCTTGCGGCTTAGAAGGTGAAATCGAGGTTCTTGCCTTCGAAATCTGCAGCCGAATGCCGTTCAAGAACCTGTTGGTCCTCATCACCCCAGGCCTTGTTGACGAGGCGGCCACGCTGCACGCCGGGACGCGCTGCGATCTCGCGCGCCCACCGGCCAACGTTCTTGTATTCGTCAATCGACAGGAAGGTCTTGGCTTCGTTGTAGATTGTGCCGGCAACAAAGGGGGCAAGCCACGGGAAGTTCGCCATGTCGGCGATGGTGTATTCATCGCCTGCAAGGAAACGGGTCTTGCCGAGCTGCTGATCAGCGACGTCAAAGATGCGCTTTGTTTCCATCGCATAGCGGTTGATCGGATATTCGTATTTCTCAGGCGCATAGGCATAAAAGTGACCAAACCCGCCGCCGATGAAGGGGCCAGTGCCGACCTGCCAAAATACCCATGACAGCACCTCTGCCCGAGCAGCCGGATCAGTTGGCAGGAACTCCCCGAACTTTTCGGCAAGATGGACGAGGATCGCGCCTGATTCGAAAACGCGGAATTCGGTATCGCCGCTTGCATCGAGGAGCGCAGGGATTTTCGAGTTCGGGTTTACATCGACAAAGCCGCTGGTGAACTGGACGCCGTCGCCGATATTGATTGTGTACGCATCATATTCTGCGCCTGTGTGACCTTTCTCGAGCAGCTCCTCGAGCATGATCGTCACTTTCACGCCGTTGGGCGTGGCGAGCGAATAGAGCTGAAAGGGATTGTCACCGCGCGGCAGCGGCTTGTCCTTGCGCGCACCGGCAGTCGGGCGGTTGATGCCGGCAAACCGGCCACCGCTTTCGGTGTTGGTCCAGACTTCGGGCGGTGTGTAAGTGGGATCGGCCATGTCTCGTGTGCTCCTTGAACCTTGGAATAAGAGATCGTCCTGACAAACTGTGGCCCTGACTTGGCCCCATGTGCGGCTAATCGCAATGGCCGTTTGATCAGCTTTCGCTGTCAGGCATGAAAGCACAACTTGTGACCCGCCTTTGAAACCCGGGCGTTAGAGGCTAAAGCGCTGCCAACACGATAGGAACTCCCAGCGATGAGCGACACGTCCCATCCTTTCTATGACATGCACGCCCACGGTTTCGTCCGCGTGGCCACAGCAACGCCGTGCTCGCGCACGGGCGATGTTGCCTACAATGTCGAAGGCATCCTGTCCGAGGCACGCCGGGCGCATGATCAGAACGTGGATCTGGTCGTCTATCCTGAACTGTGCGTCTCATCCTACGCGATCGATGATCTGCACCTGCAAAACGCAATGCTCGATGCGAGCGAAGCGGCGATTGGCACAGTGGCAGAGGCAAGCCGCGATTTGACCCCGGTCCTCGTCATCGGTGCGCCCCTGCGCCGCAATGCCAAGATCTACAATTGCGCGATTGTCATAGCGCGCGGGGAGATACTGGGCGTCATTCCCAAGAGCTATCTGCCCAATTACCGCGAATTCTATGAAAAGCGCTATTTCGCGCATGGCCGCAATTGTCAGGACCTTTGGATTGGCGTGAACGGGGAAGAGGTGCCTTTCGGGACCGACCTTGTCTTTTCGGCATCAAACCTTCCCGGTTTTACGTTCGGGGTCGAGATTTGCGAGGATTTCTGGGCGCCCAATCCGCCGGGGACGCTGGCTGCGCTCGCTGGCGCTTTGATCCTGTGCAACCTTTCTGCCTCGCCGATCACAATCGGGCGCGCGGATGACAGGCACCTTCATTGTCGGTCGTCGAGTGCGCGCTCGATCTGCGCCTATGTCTATTCCGCCAGCGGCCATGGTGAGAGCACCACCGATCTCGCCTGGGATGGTCAGGGCGTGATTTACGAGCTTGGCGGATTGCTTGCCGAAAGCGCCCGGTTCGATCTCGATCCGGAATTGTGTGTGGTTGATATCGACACCAACCGCATCGCCGGTGAGCGCATGCGCAACCAGACCTTCGCTGATGCCGCAGAGGCGCATGGGCGGCCCGAAGACAGCTATCGCCGGATCGTGTTTGAGCATGAATATGACATAGGCGATATCGGTCTTGTCCGGCCGGTTCGCCGCTTTCCCTTCGTGCCCAACAACCCCAAGACGCTGGATGAAGACTGCTATGAAGCCTTCAACATTCAGGTCGATGCGCTCATGCGCCGGATTCAGGCGACACATGCGAAATCGCTGGTAATCGGCATATCAGGCGGGCTCGATAGTACGCATGCGCTGATCGTCGCGTCTAAGGCGTGCGACCGGCTGGGCCTGCCGCGCACAACCATTCGCGGCTACACCATGCCCGGCTTTGGCACGTCCGATGGCACCAAGAGCAATGCCTGGAAGCTGATGGAAGCCTTTGGCATCACGGCTGAAGAGATCGATATCAAACCCGCCGCCAGCAAGATGCTTGAAGACATGGGCCACCCGTTCTCCGATGGAGAGCCGGTTTACGATGTCACGTTTGAGAACGTTCAGGCTGGGCTTCGCACCGATTATCTTTTCCGTCTTGCAGGCCAGCACAACGGCTTTGTTGTGGGCACGGGCGACCTGTCAGAGCTTGCGCTTGGCTGGTGCACCTATGGTGTGGGCGATCATATGAGCCATTACGGGGTCAATTCGGGCGTGCCCAAGACATTGATCCGCTATCTGATCCGCTGGACGGTCGAGACCGAGCAGTTCTCTGATGCATGCGGCGAAATCCTGATGAGCGTCTACGACACGGTGATCTCACCCGAATTGGTGCCAGCAGGCGAAGACGGGGCCATACAGGATACCGAGGCGCATATCGGTCCTTACGAGCTCAACGATTTCTTCCTCCATCACTGCGCGCGATATGGGCAGCGACCGGCGACGATCGCATTCCTCGCCTGGCATGCATGGAAGGATGCGCAGGCCGGGTTGTGGCCCGCCGGTTTCCCGGAAGATCGCAAGAACGCCTATGACCTTGGCGAGATTGCAAAGTGGCTTGAGAACTTCCTGAAACGCTTCTTTGGCTTCTCGCAATTCAAGCGCAGCGCGCTTCCCAATGGACCCAAAGTGTCCTCGCAAGGCGCGCTGTCCCCGCGCGGTGATTGGCGCGCGCCCAGTGATGCTGTCGCCGATGTATGGATTGAAGAGCTGAAGGCAGGTCTTCCCGACGTCTAAGCAAAGGGCCGAAGCGTCCTATGACACTCCGGCCCGATTGCGACCCGTCGGGGGTTTGGTTCAGCTGCGGCTGAGCGAGAACTTGCCCGGACCGAAAGCGGCGATTGCAAACATGCCGCCTGCGATCGAGATGTTCTTCAGGAAGTGAGTCATCTGGTTCTGATCGGCAAAGTCAGCGTGAAACAGCACGGCTGCTGCAATGGAGAACAGGCCGAACACCGCCGCAATCTGGCGCGCCTTGAACCCAGCGACCAGAAGCAGGCCACCGCCAATTTCAAGCGCGAGCGTTGCGTAGTAGACGACTTCGGCAAACGGCAGTCCGACGCTTGCAATATATCCGATTGTGCCTTCAGCAGCGCCGAGTTTGGCGATGCCAGACAGAACGAACACGCTGGCAAGCAAAATTCGAGCGACGAGGGCTGCGGCGTCCTGTGATGGGGTGGTTGCTGCCGTGTTTGATCCGGTTGCAGCGGCGGTATCGAGAGTGGTTGCAGTCATGGGACTTCTCCTGAGGAGTGAAGAGGGGGGATATCAGGCGACCAGCGCGGCCACGTCATCATGTGCTTTGTTGATCTTGGCTTCGCCATCGGCGCCCATGATCCCGTCTGCGGCGACGATCTCAACATCATGGATGCCAAGGAAACCGAGGAGGAATTTCAGCCAGCTCGACATGAAGTCGAAATCGCTGCCAACCGGCGTGCCGCCTGAAGCAATTGCGATGTAAGCCTTCTTCCCTTCGAGCAGGCCCACCGGGCCGGTTTCGGTGTATTTGAAGGTGGTACCAGCGCGGGCGACAAGATCGGCCCAGGCTTTCAGCGTTGCAGGCACGCCGAAATTGTAGATCGGAGAGGCAATCACAATCGTGTCAGCCGACTGGAGCTCACCGATCAGCGTGTCAGAGATTGCGGCAAGCTCTGCCTGTTCGGGCGTGCGGTCAGCTGCAGGGGTGAGGTTGGCGTTGAAGCGATCCTCGCTGACATAAGGCAGATCGTTCGCGGCAAGATCGCGGGTCGTGACGTTTGCACCTGATTTGGCAGCAAGCCCATCAACCAATTGCTGGCCAAGCTTGCGCGAGATGCTGTCATCGGAACGGATGCTGGCAGAGATGTGAAGAATGTTTGGCATGTCGGTGGCTCCTTCGTGTGTGAATGGGGGGTGGGGCCGACCATTGCGGGGAGGGGGAGTTTGGTCGGCCCCGAGGGGAACACTAGGCAGCGTCGGCGCTGTTGCTGTCGGCGCCTCAAGCAGCGTCGACGAGAACGACTTCGCTGTCTTCAAGCGCGGTGATGGTAACCTCCTCCATCTGCGTGATCGCAACGCCGTCGCGCGCCTTGGCGACCGTGTCCTTGATCTGGACCTTGCCAGTGGCAGGGACGAGATAGAGGTGACGCCGCAGGCTAGCGATGTCGTAGGTCACGCTTTCGCCAGCCTTCAGCGTTGCGCCCAGCACCTTTGCATCGGTGCGGATCGGCAGCGGGCCATCATTGTCGTTGACACCGCCGGGAACCGTGCCGCTTGCCAGCGTCACGAACTGGCCGGACCGCTCACCCTTGGGGAACTCGCGAGAACCCCAGCTGGGCTGACCACCGCGCTCATCGGGAATGATCCAGATCTGGAAGATCTGCGTGTCTTCATTCTCAAGGTTGTACTCCGAGTGAGCGATACCGCTGCCAGCGCTCATGACCTGGACGTCACCGGCTTCGGTGCGGCCTTCATTGCCCTGGTTGTCGCGGTGCGTGATCGCGCCTTTGCGGACATAGGTGATGATTTCCATGTCGTTGTGCGGGTGGGTCGGGAAGCCTGTTCCTGGTGCGATGGTGTCATCGTTCCAGACGCGGATCGGTCCCCACTGAACGCGTGCCGGATCGTGATAGCCGGCAAACGAGAAGTGGTGATGTGCATCCAGCCAACCGTGATTGGCAGCGCCCAGGCTTTCAAAGGGACGAAGTTCGATAACAGGTTTGCTCATGGTCTTTCTCCAATCTTGCGAAGGGCTTTGAGTTCGAAGCCTCGCTGTTGAAAGTGGAGATAGGCGAGAAATTGATTTCGGATAACTGAGATAAAACTTGTCAAAATGTTCAAAATATCTGAACATAGATAAATGCGACTGGGTGACCCAAGCCTCGATCAATTGCGCATCTTTCTAGAGGTGGTGGAAACCGGCAGCTTTGGAGGGGCTGCGCGGCGGATGAACCGCGCAGTGTCAGCAATCAGTTATGGCATTGCGCAATTGGAAGCGCAGTTGGCCGTCACCCTGTTCGAACGCGAAGGCTCTCGCAAACCCGTGCTGACACCAGAGGGGGAGGGCCTTCTGGCTGAAGCGCGCGGGGTTGCTGACGGCGTTGACGCCCTGCTTGCCAAGACCCGCAGTCTGCACGCTGGTCTAGAAAGCAATCTGGGGCTGGTGATCGATGTCATGGTGCCCGGCGATGTGACAGCAAAGGTCCTGCGCCATTTTCGTGAGACATTTCCCACCGTCGCCTTGCGTCTGCGGGTCGAAGGGCTTGGCGCGGTTGCCGAATGTTTGATCGAAGAAGAAGGGCAGCTTGCCATTGGCGGCCCTGTGATTGGTGAGGATCCTCTGCTTGAACGCCAGGCAATTGGCGAAGTTGAACTGATCCCAGTTGCTGCGCCAGCCCATCCGTTGGCGCAGAGCGGAATTGCGCCGGGCGAAAGCCGCAAGCACCTGCAATTGGTGCTGTCAGACCGGTCCCCGCGCACCGAAGGTCAGGAGTTTGCGGTTCTCAGCCCGCTGACGTGGCGCTTGGGCGATTTGGGGGCCAAGCATTCGCTGCTTAAGGAAGGGCTGGGTTGGGGCAACATGCCGCGCGAAATGGTGGCCGATGATCTGGCAGGGGGCGCTCTGGTTGAGCTCAACCTGCCTGAAAAGCCCGGCGACATCTACATGTTGAGCGCGCTTTGGCGGCGCGATGTCCGGCTAGGGCCGGCGACGAGTTGGCTGATCGATGCGTTCAGAGACGCACTTGCCGATTAGTTTCGCAGCCAGTTGAGCGCGTCGATCTTGCTGTCGAATATCTCGACATTGCGCCCCTCACTCACCCGCGCATATTGCATCTTGAGGATAGGAGAGGTGATGACGATGGCAGTCCGCTCAATCCCGGATTCCTCCGCACGGCGCAGCGTTTCGGCCATGATCTCCCCGATTTCACGCGACTGGGCGACATAATCGGTAAGGTCGCCAAATGCGCGGATCGTCCCTTTGCGCGAAAGCAGGGGGCCCGCCTTCTTCGCAGTCTCCTCAAGAAAGGCGTCCATCGATGCCTTGTCGAAGAAACCGGATGTCATGAAGTGAAGCTCGCCGCGCTCTTCATCGACGCTTACGTCAAAACTGGGGGCGAGATCAGTCATGGTTAGCTCCTCAGCCAGGCGATGGCTTCGGCCTTGCCGTCGAAAAACTGGCAATCGAGCGCATCGCTGACCCGGCGGAATTGCTGTTTCACCAGCATTGATGAGCACAGGATCGCCATCCGGTCGACGCCATAGTCTGCCGAGGCCTGCTGCGATTGCTGGATCAGCGCGGCAATCTCGCGCGGTTGCACAGCGAACTCGCGCAGATCGCCCAAGACGCGAAACCCTTTCTTGTCGTGGCGGAAAGGCTTCGATCTTTCGAGCAAGGTCGAGAACAACTGCGCCAGCTTCGTCTGATCGAGCAGACCGGTCGCGCTCCAATGGATTTCACGCGGGTGCTCGACGCGCGTGACACTGAATTCTGGTGCGAGAGTTTGCATGCCTTTCCCTTACGGAAAGGTGGTAAATATTTGTCTAAATCTATGCCTTTTGCCCGGCGCCAAAGGCAACAGTTTCATCGCCCGGCGACCACGGTGTGAATTTGGGCATGATGGCTTTGAACAGCTCGCTTGCAAGGTGATTTTCGAGCCAGGGATGAAGGTGCGGCAGGTCCTGTGCATCGAACCAGGCGCGGTTGTGATTGGCGAATTGGCGCACGAAGGGAAACAGCGCGATATCTGCAAAACTGCGTTTCGAACCGCACATCTGGCCACCACGCGCCAGACGATCATCCCATTCGCGCAGGATCGCAAGGCCAGCGGCCTGATGGTCGACCTCGCCAAAGCCGGGCTCATCTTCATAGCGGTTGGGATATTTGTAGCGATCGAGATGATGCTTGAAGGGCCCATCTGCCTGTTCGATCAGCGCTGGATCATCGCCCGCCAGCCAATCTTCTGGATCGTTTTGAGCGAGCGCCCAGCGCATGACCGCAATGCTTTCATCAATGACGTTGCCATCGCTGAGGACCAGAACCGGTACCGTCGCCTTGGGAGACGCTTCGGCAAGCTCGGGCGGCTTGTTCGCCAGCTTTACCTCGCGCAGTTCAACCGTAATCCCCGCGATCCAAAGCGCCATGCGCGCGCGCATCGCATAGGGGCAGCGGCGAAAGGAATAAAGGATCGGGGCTGCGCTCACAGCTTACCGGCTCGCGCTTTTTCGAGCTCTCGCTGGCGCTGACGTTCGGCATAGCGCGCGCGCTGCACCTCGCTTTTCTCGTCATAGCAATAGGGGCAGGAAACACCCTCAACATAGTGCTCATGCGCCATGTCATCGTCAGAGATTGGGCGGCGGCAGGCACGGCACAGGTGATAATCGCCTTCCTCAAGCCCGTGTTTGACCGTCACCCGCTCATCAAAAACAAAGCAGTCGCCATGCCACTTGCTCTCTTCCTCCGGCACGGTTTCAAGGTATTTGAGGATGCCGCCCTTGAGGTGATAGACCTCTTCGATCCCTTCACCGCGCAGGAAGCTTGTCGATTTTTCGCAGCGAATACCCCCGGTGCAGAACATCGCGACTTTCTTCTTGCCTTCCAGCAGGTCTTCGCGGTTGTCGCGAAACCATTTGGGAAATTCGCGGAAGGAGCTCGTTTCCGGATCGACGGCGCCTTCAAATGTGCCGACAGCCACTTCGTAATCATTGCGGGTGTCGATCACGATTGTGTCAGGGTCGCTGATGAGAGCGTTCCAGTCTTCCGGCGCGACATAACGGCCAACGCTTGCGCGCGGGTCGACGCCGGGTTCCCCCATCGTGACGATCTCGCGCTTCAGCCGAACCTTCATGCGCGCAAAGGGCGGCTCAGAGGCGTAGGAGAACTTGACGTCGGTCTCCTCGCAGCCAGGCAGCGAGCGGATGTGGTCGAGCACGGCCGCAATGGCATTGTCTGTTCCAGCGATGGTTCCGTTGATGCCTTCATTCGCGAGCAGCAGCGTACCTCTAACGCCCACACTTTCGCACAGCTCGAGCAGCGGGCTGCGAATAGCCGCAGGGTCATCAAACGGCGTAAACCGGTAAAGCGCCGCAACCGTAATCGCGTCAGCCATCGCTCAAACCCGGATCACCCAGCCGTGTTTGTCTTCGACCCGGCCGTTCTGGATGCCCACCAGCTTTTCGCGCATCTTGTGAGCCATCTGACCAATGCCGCCAGTGCCGATGGTGAATTCACCACTGGGCGAGGCGACCGTGCCAACCGGGGTCACGACCGCAGCGGTTCCGCAGGCGAGGGTTTCGAGGAGCTCTCCGCTCTCCGCTTCGGCCTGCCATTGCCCGATCGAATAGGGCTCTTCGCGCACGTCGAGACCTTCTTCGCGAAGCATCGCAATGAGACTGTCGCGGGTGATGCCAGGAAGGATCGTGCCGGTCAGTTCAGGCGTAATGACGCTGCCGTCCTTGCGCACGAAGAACAGGTTCATCCCGCCCAGTTCCTCGATCCACTTCTTTTCGACCGCATCGAGGAACACGACTTGATCGCAGCCATTGGCGATCGCTTCTGCCTGCGGGACAAGGCTGGCAGCATAATTGCCGCCCGTCTTGGCAGCACCCGTGCCGCCGGGGGCTGCGCGGACATAATCCTGGCTGACCCAGATCTTGACCGGGTTCACGCCGCCCTTGAAGTAGTTTCCGCTGGAGACAAGGATCACAACGAATTTGTATTGTTTTGCCGGGCGCACACCGAGGAAGGCTTCGGAGGCAAACATGAAGGGGCGGATATAGAGCGAGCCGCCTTCGACAGATGGCATCCACTTGGCATCGGTCTTCACCGCAAGGCTGACCGCTTCGAGGAACAGCTCCTCCGGTATCTCAGGCATTGCCATCCGGCGCGCGCTGGCGTTGAAGCGGGCGGCATTTGCCTCTGGCCGGAACATCGCAAGGCCCCCGTCTGCATGCGGAAAGGCCTTCATCCCTTCGAAAATTTCCTGCGCATAATGGAGCACGCTGGCGGCGGGATCGAGTGCGATGGCCTCGCGCGGTCCAATGCGCGCTGAATGCCAGCCACCGCGATCCTCGTCATAGTCGATCACCACCATGTGATCGGTGAAGACCGTGCCAAAACCGGGATCGGCAATGGCCGCTTCGCGAACGTCGTCTGGGGTCAGGTCAGGGTGGGGGATGATTTCGAACTGCATGATCGTGCGCGTAATATGGACAGATTAAGAGAGCAAGAAATGAAAAGGGCGTTTCCAGCCCGTCGGAGGAAACGCCCTTTCATGGTCAGCGGCGGTAAGCGCCGCTCACGAAGCCTTACTCGGTATCTGCTTACCGAATATGCCTCGCGCGGAAACTTGCCGACCTCTCTACTGAACCATGAGACATCGGATCACCTCCTTTCGCGCTTGTAAGCCAAGACCCTGCCGCATCACCGGGGGCCGAGAGCCGCGTTCGCCGCTGGCCTCGATTGCTAGTTTTGAATCATGTGAATCGGCGAGACAAGACTTGAAATATCTTTTTCCCACGTCAGAATAGTGCGCCGTTGCTCAAGTGAAGCACGCAAGCGCCAGAGGGAAACCTTGGGCGCTTTTTTGATTCGGGGCTTGAGGAACGCGCGATTTGTCGCGTGGCTGTGGAAACCGTGAAACGAATCCCTATCGGCAATCCTCGATCACCCGCGTCACTTCCGCCCAGGCAGGCAGGTAGAGCGTCCGCATGCCTTCGGTCTCCAGCGCAAATCGCCCTTTGGTGATCGCCATCGCGTCGAGCATCGGTTCGCGCGCATTCACCTCGGCGGCGACAAGCGGGACGCCGGCGTTTCGCGGTCGTGCCTGAATTGTATGCGTTCCGGTTTCGGTCCGGATACGAATGGTGGCCTGTTGCGCGGACGAACCAAACCGACCGATTCCGACCAGGCGGGTCGACCGATCGCAACGGATGATTGCCACAGGTTCCTGAACACTGGTGCCAAAAAGCGCGAAGGTTTCGTCGCTCTCCGCCTCATACATCCACGTTCCGGCGGTCTGCGGCGCATCGAGATAGTTTTCGTAGCTCGGCTCGTTGACGACCGGAGGAGGTGCGGGGGCTGGAGTCGGTGTGGGTGAGGGGACGGCGACCGGCGCCGGGGCTGGAGTGGGCGAGGCCACAGGGGCTTCCACGCTGGGCACGCAGCCGCAGGCGGAGAGGCTCATCGCCAGTGCACCGACGAGTTTGAATTGCATCGCTTTCATGGCGCTTCAATGCGCGCTATCGGCTGAAGCGTCCATGACCAATTCGCAGCTCTCCGCAGAATATCGAAACCATGCCTAAACGCCGCGCCGATCAACTGCTGGTGGAACGTGCGCTGGTGGAAAGCCGCACGCGGGCGCAGGCGCTGATCATGGCGGGCACGGTCTTTTCGGGCGAAACCAAGATCGAGAAACCGGGGCAGCAACTCGCAGAAGACGCACCGCTCGAAGTGCGTGGGCGCGACCATCCGTGGGTAAGCCGTGGCGGGATCAAGCTGGCGCATGCAATCGAACATTTCGCGCTCGATCCAGCGGGCGCCGTGGCGATGGATATCGGTTCTTCGACAGGAGGATTCACCGATGTGCTGTTGTCCTTGGGCGCGGAGCATGTGTTCGCGGTCGACAGCGGCAGCAACCAGCTGGCCTGGAAGCTGCGTCAGGACGATCGGGTC
>CAYUCZ010000020.1:0-55153 GCA_964443505.1 uncultured Porphyrobacter sp.
GTTCGGCGATTGTGCCCGAGACGATCGAGGCCGTGGTGGCGCAGAAGACCATCTGGAAGAACCAGTCGGAAGCAACCGAATAGCCCGTGCCAGTGTCTGCTTCACCAACGCCCTGCATCGCATAAGGGAATCCGCCAACGCCAAACAGGCCGAGCGAACCTTCGGCAAAGCCGGGATACGCAATCGAGTAACCGATGATCCAGAACATCAAGCCGGCGATCGAATAGAGGCCAATATTCTTGATACACTGTGTTGAGGTGTTCTTGGCGCGGACAAGACCGGCTTCGAGCATGGCGAAACCAGCAGCCATCCACATCACCAGGAAGCCACCGATCAAGAACAGCAAGGTGTTAAAGATATATGCGGTGCCGGCTGAAACGACCTCCGCATCAGGCACAGCGGCCAATGCCGGCTGCGCGATAAGCGCCGAACCCGTCATCAGGGCAGCGCAGGTAAGGAGAGGTTTCTTCATTATCCTGATCCCCCTGGGTTAGAGTGCGGTTTCGCCAGCTTCGCCCGTACGAATGCGGGTTGCCGAAGCGAGGTCGAGTACGAAGATCTTGCCGTCACCGATCGCTTCGGTGTTGGCGGTCTGCTGGATGGTCTCGACAACTTGCGCGGCGATATCGTCGCTTGCCGCAATCTCGAGCTTCACCTTTGGCAACATGTTGGTCGAATATTCGGCCCCACGGTAGATTTCGGTCTGGCCCTTCTGGCGCCCGAAACCCTTGACTTCAGAAACAGTCATCCCTGCGACCCCGATGGAGCCCAGCGCTTCGCGGACCTCATCAAGCTTAAATGGTTTTATGATGGCGATGATGAACTTCATCCGTGCCCCCTTTGGCTTTGGCCGGCAAATCCGGCTCGCCAAATGGACTGCAAGGGGCGTGCCAGTTTACGCCAAAGGGCCGTGACGCTGCGGAATCGGCAGCCCGCTTCGCACTTGCACAAACTTGCCTGCCTAAAATTTAACCGTTTGATTACTTTTTGGGCAGCAATGTACGTAAATGTGCCTAGCTGTGGCCTACGTTGTTATCTTGTGAGGCACGGAGTCACTCGCCGGCAATAAAGCGATCCGTTGAACGGGTGGGCAGGCCGTCAATACTGCTCGTGCGCTTGGCCATCTTGGCCTCCCACTCAGCGGGATCCGACTGCCGGTGCGCTTTCTTGAGCGTCTCACGCTCGCCTTCGAGTGCCATGAACGGCACCCCCCAGCCGCAGCTGGTTTGGATGCTCTCCACATCGATCACGAAGATCTGCCGGGTACCGGGCATCATGGTAAAGCTGGCGGCGAGCGCGTCCCATTCTGCATCCTGCGGAAGCACCGCTCGTCCCCTGCCATAGATGCGCAGGATCAAGGCAGGCCGATCGAAATTACAAAACATGATCGTGATACGCCCATCGGCAGCAAGGTGGGCGTGGGTCTCGTTGCCCGATCCTCCAAGATCGAGATAAGCGACCTGTGTCGGCGAAAGCACGCGGAAGGCATCATAGCCCTTGGGACTGAGATTGATCCGGGCGTCGGCTGCGGCTGTCGCAACGAAGAAGACCGGCTGCTTCTCGATCATCGCGAGATGCTTGTCATGCAATGAGTCGAAGAAGTCGGCCATGATCGTGTCACCTTTGGGATCAGAGGAAGTCGCGCAAGACGCTCATAAACTTGTCAAACTGGTCATGGTGCAGCCAGTGGCCGGCTTTTTCGAATTCGATCACGCTCGCGGTGTTGAAATGTTTGATCCGCCCGTCCTTTTCAGGGTTCGACGCCCAACTGTCAGCTCCGTACAGCAACAGTGTCGGGCAAGAGATCGCGCCCCAAAGCTGCTCCATAAATTCGTCCGCGACATCTTCGACCTGCCAGACATTGAGATGCGGATCGAATTTCCAACTATAGGTGCCGTCCTCATTGCGGTTGACGCCGTGGATCGTAAGGTGCCGGGCCTGACTTTCGGTGAGGTAGGAGTTTTCCTCAATCATCCGCGCAAAGGCAGCCTCGATGCTTTCATATTTGCGCGGCGTGCGTCCGGCGGCCTTGCGCTTCTTCTCGATCCATTCGCGCATGCGTTCTGGATAGGGCGTCTCGCGCTGCTCCGCCTTGCGCGTCGGCGATGGCCCTAGGCCTTCGATCGCCACCAGCTTGGTCACCATGTCAGGGAACATGCCCGCATATCGCAGCGAAACATTGCCGCCCATCGAATGCGAAACAATCGTCACCGGCCCGCGCCCGAGCTGATGGATCAGCTGCGCAAGATCATAGACCATATCGTTCGAGGTGTAATTGCCATCTGACACCCAATCGCTGTCGCCATGGCCGCGGTGATCCATCGCAACGATGTGATAATCCTCGGCAAGCTGTTCTGCTGCCCAATCCCAGCTGCGCGCATGATCGCGGCCGCCATGGACAAACACCAGCGGCGGCTTGTCCTGATTCCCCCAGTCAAAATAGTTGAGCCGGAGGCGCTGCGAGATGAAGGTTTGCGAGGTGGGGCCGGAAACAGTCATGCGCGCTCCATGCCGTGAACGCGCGCCGGTCGCAAGCTTGCCGTTCGCCTATCTTTCCTTGGTCGCGGAGAAGGTGAGTTCGGGGTTCTTCTCAACCTGATAACTCACGTCCCACGGGCTCTTGGCCATGAAAACGAGGTCCCCGTCGCGGTCACGCGCGAGATTGGCCCGGTTAAAGCTTTCGAATTCGCCCAAGACCTTGTCATCTCCCTTCAGCCACCGCGCTGTTGCAAATGGCGAAGCTTCAAGAGCAGCTTCGACCTTGTATTCTGCCGATAGCCGCGACACGAGCACGTCGAGCTGAAGCTGGCCGACAACGCCGACAATGTGCTGTGCGCCGATCTCGGGATAGAAGACTTGGATCACGCCTTCTTCGGACAGATCGTCAAGCGCTTTGCGAAGCTGTTTGGTCTTGGTCGGGTCTTTCAACTGCACGCGCCGCAGAATTTCCGGCGCAAAGTTGGGCAGGCCGGTAAAGCGCAGTTCGTTCTTTTCAGACAGCGTGTCACCAACTCGCAAGGTGCCGTGATTGGGAATGCCGATGATATCGCCTGCTTCAGCCGTGTCAGCGATCTCACGATCCTGCGCGAAGAAGAGGATGGGCGAGTGGATGGCGATCGGTTTGCCCAGACCTGACGGCGTGAGCTTCATGCCGCGTTTGAAGGTCCCCGACACCTGCCGCATAAAGGCGATCCGGTCGCGGTGGTTGGGGTCCATATTGGCCTGGACCTTAAAGATGAAGCCGGTGACTTCGCCATGGTCAGGGGCAATCTGTCCATCGCCAGCAGGCTGAGCGCGCGGCGGCGGGGCGTGCTTCGCAATCGCCTCGATCAGTTCGGTTACGCCGAAATTCTTGAGCGCAGATCCGAAATAGACAGGCGTCAAATCGCCACTGCGATAGGCCTCCAGATCAAATTCCGGATATCCAACCTGCGCCAGCTCCGCCTCTTCAGCAAACTCGTCGGGAATGCTGGGATCGCTTTCGCGCGTGCCGAGGAACTCTTTCGAAGGGCCTTCAGGTCGGCTGATCTCGCCAGTTGCAAAATCGAGAATGCCTTCAAACTGACCTCCCATCCCAATCGGCCAGCTTTGCGGGCTGACATCAAGCGCGAGCATATCAGCCACTTCGTCCAGCGTTTCGAACGGATCGCGCCCCTCGCGGTCGACCTTGTTGACGAAGGTGATGATCGGAACGCTACGCAAACGGCAAACTTCGAACAGCTTACGCGTCTGCGGCTCGATACCTTTCGCCGCATCGATCACCATAACTGCGGAATCCACAGCAGTCAGCGTGCGATACGTGTCTTCCGAGAAGTCTTCGTGCCCCGGCGTGTCGAGCAGATTGAAAGTCACGCCGTCTCGCTCAAAAGTCATGACGCTGGATGTGACTGAAATGCCGCGCTGCTGCTCGATCTTCATCCAGTCTGACCGCGCCCGCCTAGCCTGCCCGCGCGCCTTAACCTCGCCCGCCAGGTGAATAGCTCCGCCTTGCAGCAGCAGCTTTTCGGTCAGCGTGGTCTTACCCGCATCAGGGTGCGAGATGATCGCAAAGGTTCTTCTGTTCGACATGGCAAAGGGTAGCGCAGGCGATCAGCCGCGCAGCTCCGCTCCCAGTTTTGCAGCAGCGGCAACCACTGTGTCAGCAATTGCCTTCAAATCGGCGTCCTTGTAGCTCTTCTCCTGCGGCTGGAGCGTCACTTCGATTGCAAGCGATTTTTGCCCCTCTGGCACGCCTTCACCGGTGAACAGGTCGAACACGCGCGCTGCGGTGATGTTGACCTTGTCGCTGCCGCGCACAGCCTTGAGCAGATCTTCCGCCGCAAGCGTATCAGGCACAAGGAAAGCAAAGTCGCGCGTCACCGCCTGCAGCGCGGGCGGCGTGAAGCCGGGGCGGGCAAAGCTGACAGGGCCTTTGGGGGCTTTCTTTGCCGGGATCGCATCGAGGAACAACTCAACCGCAGCCACCGGACCATCCATGTCAAACGCCTTGAGCGTAGCGGGATGCAGCATGCCAAAGCGGGCGAGAACATTCTTGGGGCCAAGCCGCAAGGTCGCCGATTGGCCGGGGTGGAACTGATCTCCAGCCTCGCCCATCACCATCAGCTTACCCGGCGGTGCGCCGGCTGCCTCAAGCAGGGTCATCGCCACTGACTTGGCGTCATACGCATCGAACATGGCAGCCTTGCCGCTGGCCCATCCGCGCTTTGTCTTCTCGCCCGACAGCACCACGCCAAGTGTTGCGCGCTCATCGCTCATGCCGTTCTTGCCGCGGAAATACCGCCGACCCAATTCGAACAGCCGCGAGGAACCCGCACCGCGATCAGAGCTGCGCTTGGCGGCAAGCAGCAGGCCTGGGATAAGCGAGGGGCGCATGACCTTCATGTCTTCGCTGATTGGATTGTCGAGCTTCCACAGATCATCTGTCGCAGTGAAGTGCGCGGCTGCATCTTCCGGAAGGAAAGACCAGGTAACCGCTTCGTCAAGGCCACTTCCCGCAGCAGCCCGGCGGACCTTGCGCTCCATCAATTGTTGCGGCGTCGCGGTTGGGCGAGCGACCCCGTCCATGCGCGGCAGAGCGACGCTTTCAACCGAATCAAGGCCGTGAATGCGCACGACTTCTTCGACAAGGTCGGCTGCGCCTTCGATGTCATGACGGCGCAGCGGACAGGTCACCTGCCAATCATCGCTCACCTCAAAGTCTAGGCTTTCCAGAATTCGGCGCTGCTCGTCTTTTGCAACCTCCACGCCGCCCAGCCGACCGGTCATCGCCGTGTCAAAGGCGACGACTTTTGCCTCGCTCGGCGGAGCGCCGGCCTCGACCACTTCGCTCGGACTGCCACCGGCAAGTTCAACGATCAGGCCCGTCAACAGGTCCAGCCCATCGGTCAGGAAAGCAGGATCGACACCACGCTCAAACCGGGTGCGCGCATCCGAAGCCAGGCCAAGTTTGCGGCCCGTCACGCCAATGCGCGGCGGATCGAAATAAGCGATCTCGAGCAGGACATCGCTAGTGTCATCCTGAACGCCTGAAGTCTCGCCGCCCATAATGCCGGCGATATCGTGGACCTCATTGTCGTCCGCGATCACCACCATGCTTTCATCAAGCGTGTAAGTCTTTTCGTTGAGCGCCAGAACCTGTTCGCCCGCCTTGGCGCGCCGGGCGATGACAGCGCCTTCGAGCTTGGCAAGGTCATAGACGTGAGCCGGGCGGCCAAAGCCCAGCATCAGATAATTGGTCAGGTCCACGAGCAGCGAAATCGGGCGTTGGCCTGCACTTGTTAGACGCTGCTGCAGCCAATCGGGTGATAGACCGTTTTTTACACCCTTGATCACGCGGCCATAGAATGCAGGGCACCCCTCAGGATCATCGGTGCGGATTTCAACCGGGCATGCGCCCGCCGCATCGAATGCCGGGATCGCAATGGGTTTCAGCTTGCCCAGCCCCGCTGCTGCGAGATCACGCGCAATTCCATAAACGCCCATGCAATCAGGCCGGTTGGGAGTGATCGCAACGTCGATGATCGGTGAAGACCCGTGATAGTCGGCAAAGGCATGGCCGATCGGCGCATCATCCGGCAAATCGATAATGCCATCGTGATCTTCGCCCAGTTCCAGTTCGCGAACAGAACACATCATTCCGTTCGATTCCACGCCGCGGATTGCGCTTTTCCTGAGCTCCATCCCGTTTGACGGCACGACGGCGCCGGGAAGGCCGAGAACGCCCTTCATCCCTGCACGCGCATTAGGGGCGCCGCAGACCACCTGAAGCGGCTCACCAGCGCCCGTGTCGACAGTGAGCACCTGTAGCTTGTTTGCATCAGGGTGCTTGGCTGCCGTCAGAACATGCGCGACCTGAAAGCCGGCAAGGCGCTCAGCCGGGTCCTCCACGCCTTCAACCTCAAGCCCGATCGCGTTGAGGCAATCGAGGATCTCTTGCAGGCTTGCCTCGGTTTCAAGGTGATCCTTCAACCAGGTGACAGAGAACTTCATGGCCGCGCTCCTACACCTGCGGAAAGCGTCGGTTGGTCATAGGGAGAGAAGCCATAATGCTTGAGCCAGCGAGGATCACCGTCAAAGAAGGCGCGCAGATCGTTCATGCCGTATTTGAGCATGGCAATCCGGTCGATGCCGAGCCCGAAGGCAAAGCCCTGGTACTCATCAGGATCAACGCCGGCCATTTCAAGCACACGGCGATTGACCATTCCGCTTCCGCCGAGCTCCATCCAATCATGGCCTTCCGCATCGCCATGGCCGCCAACGACCCGGCGATTGCCTTCGTTGGAATAGCCGACATCGACCTCAACCGAGGGTTCAGTGAAAGGGAAGTAGGACGGGCGCAGACGCAACACGATATCCTCGCGCTCGAAGAACGCCTTGAAGAATGTCTCCAGCGTCCATTTGAGATGGCCCAGATGTATACCCTTGTCGACGACAAGGCCTTCGACTTGATGGAACATCGGCGTGTGCGTGGCATCGCTGTCCGAGCGATAGACGCGGCCGGGCGCAATGATCCGGATAGGCGCGCCTTGCGCCTTCATCGAACGGATCTGCACGGGCGACGTGTGCGTGCGAAGCAGCATCTGCCCGCCGTCAGGCGCAGCGTTCGGGAAATAGAACGTATCATGCATGGCGCGCGCCGGATGGCTTTCATCCATGTTGAGCGCAGTGAAGTTGTGCCAATCGTCCTCGATCTCGGGCCCGGTTGCGACTTCGAAACCAAGATCAGCGAAAATCTCAGCCAGTTCATCCATCACCTGACTGACAGGGTGGATTGAGCCTTGCGGCTGATCAGGCGCGGGCAGTGTGAGGTCGATCGTCTCGCTGGCAAGCTGCGCCTCAAGCGCTTGCGCTTCGAGTTCTTCCTTGCGCGCATCGATCGCGCCGGCGACCTCGGCCCGAACCGCCTGAATGGCGGGCGCTGCGTCCTTGCGTTCGTCCGGGCTCATCTGCCCAAGTGTCTTGAGAGCGAGGCTTACCCAGCCCTTCTTGCCGAGTGCAGCAACGCGCTGTTCTTCAAGCGCATCAAGCGTGGTGGCAGCGGCAATCGCTTCGAGCGCGGTTTGTTTCTGCGATGTCAGTTCAGTCATGTCTGGCCTGCTAGGATGAGCGGGTCCGCTAGCGCCTATTGGCCATACATGCAAAGCTCTAATCTCGCCCGGTTTCGCGGGCCGGATGGGGTGTTGTCAGGAATCCGCGCTGGAAGGGTCGTGCAATCCCTGCACCGCTTCGCCAGCAATGGCCATGCGAGCGCGCGCGGCAGCGACCAGCAATGGCTTGTCGAGCTTGGCATAGGCAGACGGGCTCATGCCCATGAAGCGTTTGAAATCCCTTACAAAATGAGCCTGATCATGGTATTGGAAATCGAGCGTCGACAGCCATTTGAGCGACGGGTCGAGCATGAACTGCGCAAGGCTCCTCAAAAAGCGCTGGCGGCGAAGAAGCAATTTCGGCGTAAAGCCGAAGGCGCGCTTTGACAGACGCTCAAGCGAACGCACATTCATCGCCACTCTTTCGGCAAGCTCGGCAACGGTCGACAACTCTGGATCAACCAGCTCCGCATTCACTCGCTGGATCGCGGCGGCGCTTGGGCATTCACTGGGTATGATCTGCGCCATATGGCTTTCGATCAACTCGAGCTCTTCGGCAAAATCGCCCGAGCTTTGCGCAAGCTTGCGCGCCAGCGGCTGGAACGCCTTGAACACCGCATCAGCGTTACCGTCAGTCACCTTGTCAGCATAGTTGCTGGCTGGTGCATCGATCAGGCTTGCCCAGCCCAATGGCATCAGACCAATGCCCCAGCTGCGCCCAGACCCCACCCGGAACCGCGTCGCCTTGCTGGTTGGCCCGGTTGCTGAAAAGGCGGGAGAGACAGCAAGCGGTGCATCGCCAATCGCACTTTGGGACCAGCCTTCTTCCATGAACCGCAAATTGGCCCATTCAGGATGAAGATAATCTTCGAGCACGGGTTCATTCGGAGAGGCAGAGACCTGCGTGAAATAATAGGTCGTCACATAGGGCGATAGTTCCGCACTTGGCAGCGCGAAGCGGATTGTTATCGCATTGCCCAATTGCTTGCGCATAGTGCCTACCAGTTCCCCCACGTGACCAGTGCACGGCGCCATGTTTAGCCATCGTGCGCTTCACACCACTACATGTGAAGTTCTTGTGACATAGTTAGCACGGGTCCGGTAGGAAACCGCAAAATTCCGGCGGTCAACAGTCTGGGTCGTCTTCGCTCTCGCGCTTTGGCTGATCGAGCGTTTGCGCCGCGCTGCCCCAGATGCGCGCGCGGGCTTCCATGAAAGATGCAAGGATCGGGTGATCGAGCGCTGCATACTTGCTCGGTGTCATCGTCATGAACTCCGAGAATTCGCGCGTGAACTGCGCCTGATCGTGATAATCGCCGTCCATCGCCTCGGTCCACCGTGTGCCGCGGTGAAGCATGAAGCTTGCAAGGCTGCGCATGAAGCGTTGGCGGCGCATCAACAGCTTGGGCGTGAAGCCGAAATAGCGGCAGCAGACCCGCTCAAGCGTGCGAATGCTCATCCCGCAGGCATCAGCAAGATCACCGACCGCGAGGAATTGACCGCTGACAAGCGCGGTGTGAACGCGCACAATTTTGGGCTCATCGCGCGATTGCCGCATCAATCTGCCCATCGTTTCGAAGATGCCTGCATATTGCTCTTCGAGCGTGGCCTGCGGATCGCACAACAGATCGGACAGCTCATCGAACTTGGCGAAAGCGGCATGGCCCGTTCCATCCAGCAGCGCATTCGCCATGTCATAAGCATCGACATCGACAAACCGTGCCCAGCCCAGCGGTAGTAGGCCAATTCCCCACATGCGCGATGTGCCAAGTTCGAAATGGCATGGGCGCGAGCTTGGACCTGTAACAATGAAGCGGGTATCGCTCAGTTTGGCTTCGCCGATCTGCGATGATGGAAGCCCGCCCGAGAAGAAGCGCAGGTTGGCCCATTCAGGCTGAAGGTAATCTTCCAGGACGCCGCCATCTTCGACATCAAGTTCGAGATGGTAGAAGGTCGTAAAGCACCCGTCGAACTCAGCCGGAGGGGAGAGGAACTGAGTCTTGATCGAGTGGCGCGGCCCCTGGAGATTGCTCGCGGGAGCCAAGGCTCTCGCATACATGTCGTGTTGTATCCCCATTGCTCGACCCTGACCGATCTGGCGTAAACATACAAGGTTCTTGGCGCGTTATTACAAGCCGGGGCGGTTCCTGTGTGCGCCAGGACGCAAAAGGGGCCCGGTGCCAATCCAGCACCGAGCCCCTTTTTGCATCGCTATCGCTAGCGAGTTTGCCCGCTGTAGGAAAGCGAGCGATCCACCCTGGCAATTATGCCGGAAGCGCGCTTTTCGCCTGAGCGATGATCGCCTTGAACGCTGCTTCTTCGTTCATCGCGAGATCGGCCATGACCTTGCGGTCAAGTTCGATACCGGCAAGCTTCACACCGTGCATGAACTGCGAATAGGTGAGGCCTTCGGCGCGAACGGCTGCGTTGATGCGCTGGATCCACAGGGCGCGGAAGTTGCGCTTCTTAACCTTGCGGTCGCGGTACGCGTACTGGCCGGCTTTTTCGACGGCCTGACGGGCGATGCGGATCGTGTTCTTGCGGCGACCGCGATAGCCCTTGGCCTGATCGAGGATCCGCTTGTGCTTGGCGCGGGTGGTAACACCACGTTTAATGCGAGGCATGTCTCTTTCTCCTTAATTCGCGATCAGTCGAGGCCGTAAGGCGCCCACTTTTTCACCGTCTTCGTGTCGGCTTCCGACAGGACAGAGGTGCCGCGGTTCTGGCGGATATACTTCGCATTGTGGCTGATCAGGCGGTGGCGCTTACCAGCAACACCGTGCTTGACCTTGCCGTTTGCGGTGATCTTGAAGCGCTTCTTCACACCGCTCTTGGTCTTCAGTTTGGGCATTTTCATCTCCTTGGTGAGAGACACGTTTGGCCAGCCCTGGCAGCCCTTTGAGCCAGGCCGGTCGCTTGATTCGTGTCGTTGAAGACGCGCCATCTAGAGGTTTCGCGCCAATTTGCAAGCGATTCAATGCTTGCAAGGCATGATCGGCGGCTTGCCTCTTTGCTCACTCCATTCATCGCAGCTGAGCAACACATGGACCGCATGTTACACGGTCCTGGAGTAAAAAAGTCGGCTCGGCCAAAGCGATGAAAACCGAGCGCTCCAAAGCGGCACGAGAGCGTTGACAGAGGCGAGCAGACAAAACCATCCGCTCACTTTGCCATGCGCGAACCCAGTAGGAAAACCCAGTGAGAAAACCGCGCGCGTTAGCCGCCTGAATACGGTTTGCGCCCGGTCTGTTCGAGCCATTGGGCAAAATTGCCCGAGGCGATTGGCTCTGCACCATCGGGCAGCGCAGCTGTCCAGAGATAGGCGTCCGCCTCTGTCTCGCCATAGCCATCCCAGCCATCGACCTCGACCGGCCCGCGAGTGTAGTCATCGCCTTCAAACGCGTCGATTGCCGCCAGATCGACCTCGCCCGCTTCGTAGATCATGCCTTCGACATTGGAGGCATAGCGCGCCTGTGTCGGGATCAGCGCGGGGAACCACTCATCACCATAGGGGATCGCATAAAGCGCCCCTTGCGTGCTGGCAGGTGCGCCAAGGCCAAGACCTTCAAGGAAGGGCCAGTCGCCCAGCCCTTCCTGCAGGACACCATAGAAAAAGAGGTATTTCGGATCGGTCACACGGTGAGTTTCTCACCGACCAGCTCTTCGCTCAAGTCCCAAAGGCCCTTGGCTGTCGCTTCATCAAGCCCGCGCTTTTCAACGTCGCAATCGCCAACAGGGCCGCGCGTGTACCACATCGCCGTTGGACCGTAATATGCGCCTGAGACGACCGCTGGATCCGCTGCAGAAAGAACCGTGGGATATGATCCGAGCTTGGCCGGTTGTGCCATCAAGGCATTGGTGAGCTTGTAGATCGCGTTCATCAATCCTGTGGGACCGGTGCTCTGCAGTTCAGTCGCTGAATAGCCGGGGTGACAAACGATCGACTTGATCTTTGAACCCGATGCCTGAAGCCTGCGATGCAGCTCCTGCCCGAACAGCATATTGGCGAGCTTGCTTTGCCCATATGATTGCGTCGCGTCATAGCGGGCTTTCTCAAACATCAGATCATCAAGGTTCACCTTGCCGAGGCGGTGGGCGATGCTTGACAGTGTGACCACGCGACCATCCTCTGGATCGACCTGACCAATCATCAGCGCGGTCCACAAGAAGTGGCCGAGATGGTTGGTGCCGATCTGCATCTCGAACCCGTCAGCGGTTTTCTGTTCAGGCGTTTGCATGATGCCGGCATTGTTGATGAGAGCGGCAACCGAGCCGAAGCGGGTCTTGGCCTCTTCTGCCGCAGCGCGGATTGATGCCATGTCTGCAAGATCAAGCTTGAGCATCTGCGCCTTGCCAGAGCCGAGCTGGTCGATCTGAGTTACCGCATTGGCGCCCTTTGTCGGATTGCGCGCCGCAATCACGACATCGGCGTTGCGTTCGGCCAGGATTTTTGCCGCTTCAAGCCCAATACCCGAGTTTCCGCCGGTGATGATGTAAAGCTTGCCGCTAAGATCAGGGAGGCCATCCGGGGTCCAGTGTGAGATGCCAGTGGCATTGACGAGGGGCATGAGACATTCCTTATGTGGAGAGAAAGTGAGTCGCAATTGACATTTTATGCATTTTTTGTCAAGTTAGTATCATGAGCCGCGCCGAAGAACTCAAACAGATTGTCCGCGTTTTTTCGCAGTACGGGTTTCGCAAGACCTCGATGCGTGACCTTGCCGACGGGCTCGGTATCTCGCGCCAGGCGCTCTACAATCGCTTTTCGTCGAAGGAGGACGTGTTTGAATGGGCAGCCAAGACGCTGATCGAAGACAGCTCGGCAGCCTGTATCGCTATCCTCAAGGAAGACCGCGAACTGCGCGGCAAAATCAGCGACGCTCTGCATGCCTGGGTCGGGCAATATGTCGATCTGATGCGCGCGTCGCCACACAGCGTTGAGATCATCGCGATGGTCGGCGATGCTTCAAGCGAAGAGAAAGAACGCAGTTCGCAGGCGATCAGGGCGGCGCTGGCCGAAGCCATCATTGCGCACACAGGCGCGCCCGAAGATGGTCCAGCAGATAGCATCGCCTATGCGCTTTACATGGCGTCGAAGGGCCTTCTTGGCGAAGTCGAAAGCAGCGCCGCTCACCAAGAAGGAATGGCGCGTATCCTCGCTGCGATGCCGATCGATTGAGCCTTAGGGAATACGGGAAACCGGCGATTGCGAGACAAAGAAACCAATGGCCAACCTGGTTTCAGTCGTCATCCGAAGGAAAGCTAAAGCCGCCACTGCTCGGCAAGATCGAGGGGTTGGAAGATTCTCGGATGTTGGGGGCAATCTCGCTCGAACCCATGGCCGCAAGCAAATCCTCCAACCGCGCCGGATCGCCAAGCGCGATCACCGTGCCATCGCTGTCAGCATCAAGCGGGTTGCCTTGCCAATCGGCCATCATCCCGCCTGCACCTTCGACCACGGGGACAAGAGCTGCGTAGT
This sequence comes from uncultured Porphyrobacter sp., assembly GCA_964443505.1. Classification (GTDB taxonomy): domain Bacteria; phylum Pseudomonadota; class Alphaproteobacteria; order Sphingomonadales; family Sphingomonadaceae; genus Erythrobacter. The sequence continues at coordinate 13,066 of CAYUCZ010000020.1, forward strand.
CGTGGATCTTCAGCCCGGCTTCCATCACGCAGTCAATGTGGCCGCTCGCCAGCAAGGCGTAATTGTAGCAGTCCCCACCATAGATCGGAAACGGCCTCTTGGGATAGGCGTTGACGACCACGTTCAGCCACGCATCCGACTGATCCGCGTCAAAGCAATGCGGGCTGGTGGTCGCGAGCGACATGCCTTCGATCGCAGGGCAGGTCCGCGTCTTGATCGCCTTGCCGTTAAAGGTCGTGCCATCGCCAATCCGCCCAACCCAGCGCTCTTTGAGAATCGGTTGATCGATCACGCCAAGGACCGGCCAGCCATCCTGCATAAGCGCAATCAATGTCCCGAAGATCGGCCGGCCCGCGACGAAGCTTTGCGTGCCGTCGATCGGGTCAAGCACCCATTGCCGGCCTGCACCTTCGCGGGTCGCGCCATATTCCTCGCCAATGATGCCGTCGTCCGGGCGCTCTTCCTCAATCATCTTGCGCATGACCGCCTCTGCGCCGCGATCGGCTTCGGTCACAGCCGAATTGTCCGACTTGGTTTCCGCCTCCCAATCGCCGCGGAACAGCGGACGGATCACTGACCCTGCCGCATCAGCGAGACGGTTGGCAAAATCGAAATCAGCAGGGGTCATATTGAGGCCCTAATCAAACAGGCTGGAAACCGAGCTTTCATCGGCAATCCGGCGAATAGCCTCTCCGACGAGCGGGGCCATGGTGAGGATGCGGATCTTCTCCGATTGCTCGGCCGCCTCGGTCGGACGGATCGAATCCGAAATAACCAGCTCGCGCAATTGCGAACCGTCGATCCGGGCAACGGCTCCGCCGGAAAGCACGCCGTGAGTGATGTAAGCGGCCACCGACTTCGCCCCGCCTTCAAGCAAAGCGTCCGCCGCGTTGCAAAGCGTGCCACCCGAATCGACAATGTCATCGATCAGGATGCAGTGCCGTCCGGAGACATCGCCGATGATGTTCATCACTTCGCTTTCACCAGGGCGATCGCGGCGTTTGTCAACGATGGCGAGCGGCGCATTGTCGAGCCGTTTGGCGAGCGCGCGGGCGCGCACCACGCCGCCGACGTCTGGCGAGACAACCATCAGGTCCTGATCGCCATAGCGAGCCTGGATATCAGCAGCCATCACCGGCGCTGCATACAGATTGTCGGTCGGGATATCGAAGAAGCCCTGAATCTGCCCAGCGTGCAAATCCACCGCAAGCACTCTGTCTGCACCGGCTTCCGTGATCAGGTTGGAGACCAGCTTGGCCGAGATTGGCGTGCGCGGGCCGGGTTTGCGATCCTGCCTCGCATAGCCGAAATAAGGGACCACCGCCGTGATCCGCTTGGCCGATGCGCGGCGCAGCGCATCGATGCAGATCAACAACTCCATCAAATTATCGTTCGCCGGGAAGCTTGTCGGCTGGACGATAAAGACGTCTTCCCCGCGCACATTTTCGTGAATTTCGACGAAGACTTCCTCGTCTGCAAAGCGGCGCACGCTTGCATCGGTCAGCGGGATTTCGAGATAGGCCGCGATGGCGCGGGCCAGCGGCAGGTTCGAATTGCCCGACATGATTTTCATGGATGCGAATCCCCGGCTGCGATTGGATGAGTCCCGCCTAGAGCAGCGTCATCCAAATGCAACACAGGAGGTGCGGTTGTCGTCAGTTGGCGCTGTTTGTGGCTCTGAATTCGGCGATCATCTCGTCAATGATCGCGCTTGAGACCCAGCGAATTTCTTCATTGCTGGTGAACATGAAGGCTGAGCCATCAAGCGAGACAAGCGGGCACAATTCATGCCCGCTTGTATTCACCCGCTCATCGAACGCAATCGGGTAGGACCAGCCGCCCTCGCCATCTGGAATGCTCAGATACAAGTCTCCTCGCCCCAATCCTCGGCGGCGGCTTGAGGCAAAAATCAGATAGCGCCCATCAGGATCGATATAAGGATCGCCTTCATACGCGCTGGTGTTCACCGGTGAGGGCAGGCGAACAGGCGCTTCGCCGGGCTTGGCGGCGTAGATGTCATAGCCGCCATCATCACCTGCCCGATTGGACGAGAGATAGAGCGCGCCATCCTCGGTGAAGGTGCTGTAATAGTCGTTGGCCTCACTGTTCGCCCATTCGCCAAGGAATTCAGGCTCACCCCATGTGCCATCCTCCTGTCGCGGGAGGAAAGCGATATCGGCGCTACCTCGTGATGCGGTGATGAAATAGAGCCGCTGTTCGTCGGCCGACAGATAGGGATCATGCGCGTTGAAATCGGGGCTGCCGATTATGTGGCGCTTGTTGGTCCAGCGCTCACCATCCCAATCATACGCCTCAAGCGACTGCCAGCTGCCATGCTCGATCCCAATGTAAAGTGTGCGGCGGTCGCGCGAAAAGCTTGAGCAATATTCGTAGCGATCCGGCAGAGAGACAATTCCCTCGCCAAGCACTTCAGGCTGCTGCGAAGGCGGTTGAGGCGGGTCAGGAACGACGCTGGTGGCAAGCGCAATCAGGAAAGAGATCAAAGGCATAGCGGGCTCCTGTCTGACACGCGCCAGAATGGGCGTTCACTATGCGATAGCAAGACGCAGGAGATGGGCTGCCCTCAAGGAGCGGTGCGGCGCGCTAGAATTTGGCGATCAGTTTCGCTGCCCGGCTCGCGACAGATTTTCGCTTGTCTTGGGTCAGCCGATCAAGATGCGGCCTAAGCCATGCGCGAAGATCAGGGTCATCCGAAGACCAGGCAAACAGAGCTTCCATGGAATTGTTGAGGACAATCCAGTCGCTGTGTTCAGCCAGATTGCGCTTCATGATGGCGAGAGCCTGCTCCTCTTGCGCGGCGTTCATATCAGGCCTCAGCGCTTCAAACAGCTTGGCAAGCGTCCATTGAGCTGATGGCTGATCAAGCGACCCAATCTCTTCAATGAAGCTGTCGATATAGGGCACGAGCAGATCGTGCCGCTCTGCCTCGACCCGGCGCATCGCATTGGAAACCCGCAGGCGCACAACCTCATCTTCGCTGCGATAGCATCGGTAGAGTTCGTCGAAACGTTCGGGGTTGGCGAGGACGATATCGACGACTTCGATGGTGCGACCGAGTGAGTTGGGATGGCCACCTGTGAGCATGGCTTCGAAGGGTTCAGCCTTCAAACCATTGAGTGCCACCGGCTTACCCCCGATGTGGCGCGATCCGGTGCTCTCCGCGAATCCACCTTACCGTGCCAGACGATGCGCGCATCACGACGCTTTCAGTGGTCATAATGGTTGCGCCTGTCGATTTGCGGCGCTTCTTCACGCCGTCGAGCAGCGAACCTGAGGTCACCCCGGTGGCGGCAAAGATGCAGTCGCTCTTGGCGAGCTCTTCAAGCTTGTAGATCTTGTTGAGGTCGGTGATGCCCCATTTCTTCGCGCGCGCTTTTTCATCGTCGTTGCGGAACACAAGACGCCCGTTGAACTGGCCACCGATACAGCGAAGCGCAGCTGCTGCGAGTACGCCTTCGGGCGCGCCGCCCTGGCCCATATACATGTCAACGCCCGTGTCCTGATCGGTCACTGCAATCACGCCTGCAACATCGCCATCACCGATCAGGTGGACGCCGCAGCCAATCGAACGCAGCTCTGCGATAAGATCAGCATGGCGCGGACGGTCCAGCACGCACACATTGATGTCAGACGGCTTTACCCCGCGCGCCGCGGCGACCGCTTCGACATTCTCGGTTGGCGTCTTGGCAAGGTCGATGATGTCAGCCGGAAGGCCAGGACCAACAGCAAGTTTGTCCATATAGACATCAGGCGCATTCAACAGGCCGCCTTTTTCCGAGGCAGCCAGCACAGCGAGCGCATTGGGGCCAGCCTTGGCCGTGATCGTCGTCCCTTCAAGCGGGTCGAGAGCAATGTCGATCTTGGGCCCCTTGCCCATGCCGACCTTCTCACCGATGAAAAGCATCGGCGCTTCGTCCCGTTCGCCTTCTCCGATGACGACGGTGCCATCCATATAAAGCGTGTCGAACGCGCGGCGCATTGCCTCTACCGCAGCAGCGTCTGCTGCTTTTTCATCCCCGCGCCCAATCAGCTGTGCCGCAGCGACCGCAGCCGCCTCTGTCACGCGCACCATTTCGAGCACGAGCACGCGATCAATCGCGTTGTTATCATCGGCCTCTTTTGCAGCCAGCACATCTGTGTCAGTAGGGGTATTCATGCGAAATTCAGTCCTCTTGCGCCCTATGGCGGGAAGTGTGTGCGGCCCAGCCTTTGATCGCGCGCCTTATCTCAAAGCGCTTAGACAGGAGGAGCCGCGTTTGTCGAGCAAAGCAGGCCCCCAAACCCCGAAAACCGCTTGTTCGCTTGGTCTGGTTACGGCTGCCCTGTTCGCTGCGGCCCCTGTGGCGGCGCAGGATGACCCGGCGGTTACAACCGAGCAAGATGAAAGCGCCGCCGTTTTGGAGGAGAGCGCACCGCCTGCCCCTACCCCTGTTTCAACCCGGCGGCAGTTTGACCGGATCGATCTGACGGTGACGGTGCCCAAAAACGAATCCGACCAATTGCTCGAAGAGGATTGCGAAGAAGAGGCCGATGCCGGGCGCATAGCGGGGGAAATCGTGGTGTGCCGCCAATTGGGAGAAGCAACCGATGGGTCGTGGAACCGCGAGGAATGGCAACGCGACTATGCAAGGCGTACGCAGGGCGAGCAGCCTGTGAACGTTGCGGGCGGCGGCATCTTTACTGGTCCTGCGACAATTGGGGGATTGTGCGTGATCCCGCCCTGCCCGCCTGAAGCGGCGTTGATGATTGATGTCGAAGCCCTGCCAGATGCGCCCGAAGGCTCTGACGCGGACCGGATTTCGCGCGGATTGCCGCCGCTCGGCAGGGATCCGGAACCGACCGCAGAAGAGATCGCCCGGCGCCGGCGCGAACTCGGGCTCGAAGCGCCTCCCGTGCCGGAAGGTTAGGCCAAAGCGCTAGCTCGGCAGGATCGGGAGCACCAAGGGATCTCCGGTCAGGCTGTCAGACCCTTCGAGCAGAGACAGCGCCTTGGCGACGTTCGCCTCTGGCCCTTCATGCGTCACCATGGCGACCAGCACTTCGCCGCCGCCATTCGCACGGCCCTGCTGGATCAGGCTTTCAATCGAGACGTCCGCATCGCGCATGGCAGCGGTTATCTCTGCCAGAACGCCGGGGCGATCGTTGACGGTGAAACGCAGATATGTCCGTTCGGTCCGCTGTCCGGGATCGGCAGGGCCAAGCGATGCCAGCTGGCTGACCGGCATAGCAAACGGCGCGCCGACATCGCCGCCATCGCCGCGCGCAATATCGATGAGGTCAGCGACGACAGCGCTTGCGGTTGGACCATCGCCTGCACCCGCACCCTGGAACAGCAGGCGGCCAGAGAAATTGCCTTCAGCGACCACCGCATTTGTTGGCCCGTCGACGCCGCTTAGCGGATGATCCTTCGCAACAAGGCATGGCCGCACACGCTGGAGCAGTTTGGCCTGACCGCCTTCATTCTGTACGTCAGCCTCTGCGATCAGGCGGATCACAAAGCCAAGTGCATCGGCCTGCGCAATATCAGCGGCGCGGACCTGAACGATGCCCGTTGTGCTGACCGCGGGGAAATCAACACTCGCGCCAAATCCGATCGCTGCAAGAATGGCGAGCTTGTGCGCGGCATCGATGCCTTCGATGTCAAACGTGGGATCAGCCTCGGCATATCCGAGCTTCTGCGCCTCGGCTAGCGTCTCGGCAAAGTCGGCGCCTGTCTCTTCCATCTCTGAAAGGATGTAATTGCAGGTGCCGTTGAGGATGCCGTAAACCTTGGTGAGCGCGTTGGCGCTCGTCCCTTCGCGCAGCCCTTTGACCACCGGGATACCGCCTGCAACCGCAGCCTCAAACTTGAGCGGTGCGCTTTCGTCCTCGGCGATGCTGGCAAGCTCCAGCCCGTGATGCGCGACCATGGCCTTGTTGGCTGTCACCAACCCCTTGCCGCCTTTGAGCGCTGCGCGCGATAGGGCAAGTGCCGGCCCGTCCGAGCCACCGACCAGTTCGACCACGACATCGATATCCTCGCGCGCACCAAGCGCGGTCATATCGTCTTCCCACGCAAAGGGAGCGATATCGATGCCGCGATCCTTGTGCCTTTCACGCGCGCTCACCGCGACAACCTCAATCGCGCGGCCTGCGCGCGCGGCGATCAGGTCGTGATTGGTCGCGAGCAGGCGAATAACGCCGACACCGACAGTGCCAAGTCCAGCGATGGCGATGCGCAAAGGGGGCGTTGATGAAGGAAGGCTCTCAGCCAAGCGGATGCTCCGTTATGCGATTATTGTGCGATGCGAAAATTCGCTCGACGCGCTGCAACCACAGGCGCGCCCCGTCAAGCGGAGAATCGCGCAGGCGACCCATAATACGGGCTCATTTCGCCTCGGTGATCTCGCGGGCACACGGGCCAAGCTGCTGGATGACGAAGGCATAATCGGCCTCTGCCAGACGCCGCGCATCAGGCTCCCGTGCGAGATTGGCGCTCGATGGCAGGCGAGCAGGGAGGAAACAGGCAAGCCGATACCAGCGCAAGGTGCGCGCAGAGGGCGCGCGCGCAGACGCATCAATGATCTCACCCCATGACACCCCCCAGACCGGATTGAGACCCGGGCGGCGCAAAACCGTGATCGAAACCGGCGAGCGGTCCTTTGTTTCAAGAAAGATCTGCGTTTCCGATTCGCCTGCCAGCGTGCCGCGCACGGCCAAAGCATCGCGAATACCGGTGATGATCGGAGGCTGCTCACGCGACACCAACGCTGTCAGGATCGGACGGATGCGCGCCTCAAGTTCGGGCGAATAATCAAGTTGTCCGTGCTTGCCAGTGAGCTGGATTGAACCTGGCCGCCCTTGCACCGGGTTCGCGAAGAGCAGCATGACCTTGTCCTTGAGCTTGTCAGGCTTGCCGCGCTCATTGAGCGGAACATCAACAAGGTAAACGAGCGATTCGCCCAATGTCGTATTGCCTGAGATCAGTGCCTGCGTGCGCGCCTCGATATAAAGCCGCGCGAATCCGGGGGCGAGGCCGGGCGCACGTTCGGCCTCAACCACGATCTGGCGGCGAATCTGAACACGGATCACCAGATCGCTGCGCTCAGCCATATCGACGAGGTCGGCATAGGTCGCAAGCTCAGCCGGGGTCGGCGGCAATATATCTGTTTCTTGCGCAATCGCCGAAGGAGCAAACACAGCCAACCCAAGCGCGGCCGCCAAGACCCGAATTAAACCGCTGAGTTTAATGGTTAAATTTGCGTTAACGCACGCCATCATCGACCTATCCTGTTTTCCCGGCTCGTGTTTCTTCCAGCTAGCCGACATTCGAACGGCTCGCCAGTGAATCGCTCCTGAACCGTAAATTCGTTTGATTGCCTAGTTCTAGGCGGTTAAAGCGCGAAGGCTTGTGTCGAGGTTGGGGACAAGATCGAGGCAAGTGTAACTGCGTAGCGCTGCTTTCACATAAGGCAGTTTGCGCGGATGGTCGGATCGGAAATCGGACGAGCGCTCACTGGGTTGACGGGCGTCGTTTGCGGGGATCTGAGATCGACCGAGATTCGAGATTCTGGGATTCGCAGCCCAGGTCAGTTTTCACGCGCGATGCGAATCGGTTGCGTCGGGATACTGACCTGTTTTGCGAGAATTGTGTCGGGCACCCCGCTCGACTGAATAAATGGAGAGAAAGCGACTGGATGGCCTACGCTGACCAACAAATGGGTGGGAGTAAGGTAACTTCCATTATCATTGTGGCGTTGATCCATGTGCTGATCGGGTACCTGCTCATTTCCGGCCTTGCCATTTCGGCAGTTCAGGAAGTCGTTGAGCGCGTTACTACGGTCGACATTGAGGAGCCCGAGCCCCCCGAGGAGCCAGAGGAACCGCCGCCCCCGCCGGAGCAGGAAACTGCACCGCCGCCGCCGGTTGCTCCGCCGCCGCCGATCAATATCGCGCCGGCACCACCGCCAATTCAAACGCAGCCGACGATTCCGCCGCCTGCACCGCCGGCGCTGATTATTCCGCCGCCCGCACCGGTTGCCCCGCCGCCGCCACCACCGCCTTCGTTGGCACGTGGTGCGACGACCCGCAACGAACGTCGCTGGGCTGCGCGTATTCAGGAAAACTATCCCTCGCGCGCTCTGCGTGAGGAGATTGAAGGCACCGTTGGCGTTCGCGTCACCGTTACGGCGAATGGTCGCGCAACGGGATGTCAGGTCACCGCATCGAGCGGGTCGAGCATTCTCGACCAGGCTGCTTGCCGCGGGATGGAACGCTATGCGCGCTTCAACCCGGCGCTGGATGCTGCGGGTAACGAGACCACGGGCTCGTACTCGACGCGGATCACCTATCGTTTGAACTGATCGATTTTTGAGGCTCCCGGCCAACTGGAAAGGCCGGGACCTTCGGGACAATTCTTTAAGAGGACTACTCGCAATGAACCTTTATTACCTCGCAGCTGCGGCAGCAGACACCGAAGCGCCGGTCAACGAATTCGGCTTTTGGAAAGCAATGGAAGAAGGCGGCCCGGTCGCCTGGTCGATCCTTGGCGTGATGATCATCATGTCGGTTGGCTCTTTCTACATCCTGTTCACCAAGCTGTTCGAACAGAACAAGGTGATGCGTCAGTACAAGAGCGTACCTGGCACTTTCTGGCGCGCAGGCAGCCTCAAGGAAGGCGCTGCCAAGCTTGAGAAGAACTCGGCATGGCGCCAGATCGCTGACGATGCGATCATCGCTCAGGAAAAGCACGGCAAGATGACCGACCAGCTCGAAGCGCACGACTATATGCACGGTTCGCTTCAGCGTTCGGAAGACTCGATCAACTATGCGCTGTCGGGCGGCCTGCCGTTCCTCGCATCGGTTGGTGCAACCGCTCCGTTTATCGGCCTGCTCGGTACCGTGATCGGCATCTACCGCGCTCTCATCAACATCGGTATCGAAGGTTCGGCTTCGATCGATAAGGTTGCAGGTCCGGTTGGTGAAGCACTGATCATGACCGCAATTGGTCTGCTCGTGGCTGTGCCTGCTGTGCTTGCGTTTAACTGGCTCCAGTCGCGCAACCGCCGCATCGCTGAGCTGCTCAACAGCTTCTCGACCGACATCCTTGCTTACATCAGCTCGGATGGTGCGGTTAAGCCTGCTGTGACCGCTGCTCCGGCCGCTAAGCCGGCTGCCAAGCCTGCTGCTGCTCCGGCTGCAAAGAAGTAAGAACTTGAGGTTCAAGCCGGGTGGGCGCGCACAAGCAATCCCACCCGGCTCTCAAGTTCAGACTTCGAGGCGGCGTGCCAGAAATGCGCGCGCCGATATTGGAAAAAGCGCTCTTTTGAGCAGATAGGGAATTCACAATGGCGATTTCGATGGGAGGCGGGGAAACCCCGATGTCCGACATCAACACCACGCCGCTGGTGGACGTGATGCTGGTTCTCCTGATCATCTTCCTCATCGCGGTTCCGGTTGCGATTCAGACGATCGAGCAGCTCGAGATCCCGGTGTTTGAATCGGTCGAGTCAAAGAACAAGGTCGAAAACCTGCAGCTTACCGTCAGCACGACCGACGCAGCAGGCAACACCGCGGCGACGATCCGCACAGGTTTCCAGGGCGCAACGCGCAATGGCGAATGCCGGATCTATTTCAACAACATCACTCCGGTGACTTCGGAAGAACTGTACGATCAGGCGTTCACGCGTCTTGATAACATCGTGCAGGCTGCCGGCGGACCCGAAGCGATTATGGAAGACCCCGATCGTATCCCGCAGGTTCACATCCGTGCGGACAAGAATGCTCCGTGGCGCTGTGTTGCAGGTGCAATCTACAACATCCAGGCCGCTGGCTATCCGACCGTTGGCTTCATCTCCAACCCGGTCGATCCGAACGGCTGATCGACCGCAATTTTTTGAGGAGTAACTGACATGGGTATGTCCGGAGGCCAACTCGACGGCGATCCGATGATCGACATGAACATGACCCCGCTGATCGACGTTCTGCTCGTTCTGCTGATCATGTTCATCATCACGATCCCAGTGGCCACCCACTCGGTTGATATTGACCTTCCGCAGGGCGATCCGCCCCCGCAGGATATCATAATCGACCCGATCAAGAACAAGCTGGTCCTGACCCAGGACGACCAGATCCTTTGGAACGCCGAAGTGATCAATGGCAACCAGCTGCGCACACTTCTGGCTGAAACCACCTCAATGGCGGTTGAGCCTGAACTGCAGTTCGAACCAGAAGCCAACGCAAGCTATGACCTGTCGGCACGCGTGCTGCAGATCATCAAGGGTTCTGGCGTGACGAAGTTCGGCTTTGTCGGGAACGAAAAATATCGCGTGTTTGGCTCGGGTCAGTAACCGACCAAAGCTGACAAGCGACGAGATTGAGGGCGCTGCGGGCAACCGCGGCGCCCTTTTTCATTGGGGTTTTCATGTTGATAGGAAGTGCGGCGGAAAAGCGTTGCATCAGGCATACGGATACGCGTTAGGCAACTTATTGGATTTGTTATACAATCCTCTCGTGCCGCCCCCCTAATGCGGTACGCTGAGAGGAGACAAGCAATGCCAAGAACTGTCACTCGTCCCAATATGTTTGCCCCGAAAAATTCGCGTTCCATGGGAGACATGAACGTCACCCCGTTTATCGATGTGCTGTTGGTGCTGCTCATCATGCTGATCATGGCCGTGCCGATCAAAGTGCATGAGACAGTAATTGATCTGCCGACAGAGCCGTGCACCGGCTGCATCATACAGACTGATCAGAACACAGTCGCGATCTCTGCCGATGATCAACTCTTGTGGAACGGCACTCCGGTCACGCGTGATCAGCTTTCCGCGCAGGTCGCAGCGGTCAGCATCGGCGAGGATCAGCCGCTTCTGCGGTTCGAACCCGCGGCCAATGCGAGCTATAACGTATCCGCTCTAGCGATCACCACGATCAAGGATGCAGGCGCCAAGCGCTTCGCCTTCGTCGGCAATCACAAATACGCCGCATTCGACGCGCAGTAAAGCGCTGAGAGCAAAGGAGAGGCCGGCATGCCAAGCGGAACACGCAAGCACTACAAAGGCCTACGCCGCGCCAGCCCCGTCCTTGCGCGACGCTTTCATCCCGGTCAGCCAATCTCGAAGATCGACACTCGCCCATTGCTCATTGTCGTGATGATCGTAGCAACCTTCTTCCTGATCGCCGCGAGCCACATCACACCGCACGCATTCTATATCGGCCTTTGGGATGGCGAGACAAAGAACCGAATTGTTCCTTCGAACAAACAGAACGAGGCCTTCGAAGCAAACGCTCCAATAAACAGAGTTTCGATCTCACAGGATGACGTGCTCACCTGGAATGGAACGCCAGTCAGCCAAAATACGTTCTTCACACTGTTGCGCGAGGTCCAGACGCTTGACCCCTTGCCGGTCATCGAGTTCGAGCCTGACCCCAATGCCAGTTATGGAGCAGCAGTCGAAGCGCTCCATTATATGGCGTACACCGGGTCGCGCTTCCGTATTGCTGGCACCGAGGAGCATTGTCAGTTTTGGGACGACCGATTTGCCGACCTAAATTCCAGCTCCCGCCTGGCGATGTTGCACTCGGTCTTTGTTGATATTGAAGAGTATTTGGAGAGGTACCATTCCATCTCGGATCATTCGGATTGCGAGGCCCGCTATGTGGTCCACAAGCCAGACTAATCTCCCCCATCCAACGGCGCATCAATCCGCATAGCCTCGCCCGCCAGGCTCTCCGCCTCCAGCAGCAACTCATCATCGACCGCGCCTTGCGGCACGGCTTCGCGGCCGATCATGGTCATCACGGGCACGGCCAGCGGTGAGACCCGCTCCAGTTCGACATGCACCAACTCATGCTGTGAACGCTCGAGCAGGTCTGCAAGCCTGCCTACATCCGTCATTCGCGCGCGGGCATCGGCCCATGCGGCTTCAAGCAGGACGTGATCAGGCTCATATTTCTTGAGCACGTCGTAAATGAGGTCAGTTGAAAAAGTGACTTGCTTGCCGCTCTTGCGCTTGCCGGGATGCTGGCGTTCGACCAGCCCGCTGATCACCGCCACTTCGCGGAAAGCGCGGCGCAGGAGATGGCTTTCAGTGACCCACTCGCTGAATTCATCCGCGAGAATATCGGGAGAGAGCAGCGGTTTTGGATCATCGACCGGTTTCAAGCCCCACACCGCCAAGCAATAGTCATTGGCGACAAAGCCGCCCGGCATCAGCCCGCGATCTTCCATCCTCCGCGTGATCAGCATTCCGAGCGACTGGTTCGCGTTCCAACCCTCGAAGGTGTAATAGGTTGTGTAGTGTTTCTTCGCATGCGGGAAGCTTTCGACCAGAAGCTCCCCGGGCTTGGGCATCCGGCTGCGATAGTCCTGCACTTCCAGCCATTCGCGCACATCATCGGGAAAGCGCCCCCAACCCGCCCGGTCATCCAGCATCGCCTGAACCCGCGTTGCCAGATGAGTGGTGAGCGGCAAGCGCAGGCCGCCATAGGACGGTATCGTCGCGCTGGATTTGGATGCGCGGACGATCAGATCCATGTCCTTGATCCCCTCAACCTCAAGGCTCATGCCTGCGAAGAAGAAGGTGTCGCCGGGGGAGAGCTGCGCCGCAAAACGCTCCTCAACCTTGCCAAGCTGGCGACCGTTCTTGAAGCGCACCACCAGCATTTCAGAATCAACGATAATGCCGGCATTCATCCGGTGCCGCTGTGCCTGATTGGGGTGAGCGAGCCGCCAGGTCCCGTCCTTAAGGCGCACGATCCGCTTGAACTTGTCGTAATTCCTGAGCGCGTAGCCGCCATTCTCGACAAAGCGCAGCACCCTTGCGAGCCCTTCACGATCAATCCACGCATAGGCAAGCGAGGATTGCAGCTCTTTGAGCAGGTCGTCTTCATGAAACGGTCCCGCGCAGGCGCAAGCCATGATGTGCTGAGCCAGAACGTCGAGCCCGCCTTCGCGGAAATCCTCGCCATCGCGCTGACCTTCGTCGACAGCGTCCTTGGCCGCCATGGCTTCGAGGAATTCAAACCGGTTGCCCGGCACGAGCATCGCCCGGCTTGCTGTGTCGAGCCGGTGTCCAGCGCGCCCTATCCGCTGGAGCAATCGCGAAGAGCCCTTGGGCGCGCCCATCTGCACAACCAGATCAATGTTGCCCCAATCGACTCCGAGATCGAGACTTGCGGTGCAGACCAGCGCGCGCAACTCACCCGCTGCCATCGCGTCTTCGACCTTGCGGCGCGCTTCTTTTGAAAGACTGCCGTGGTGGACACCGATCGGCAGGTTCTCCTCGTTCACTTCCCACAGACACTGGAAGATGAACTCAGCGAGAAAGCGCGTATTGGTGAAGACAAGAGTGGTGCGATTGTGCTGGATCGCCTCATAAAGCTGGGCAACCGCCCAGCGTCCCGCATGGCCGCCCCATGGCACGCGCTCCTCGATGGGAAGGAGAATATCAACCTCAGGCTCTGCCCCTTCCTCGCCCAGGACAAGGTCGGCTGCACAAATTTCGCCGGTGTCATCAGCGGATTGCGGGGCGAGCCATTCCTGAAAGGCAAGCGGATTTGCAAGCGTCGCGGAAAGCGCCGCCCGCTGCATGGCTGGCGCGATACGTTGCAATCGGGCAAGCGCCAGTGCGAGAAGATCGCCGCGCTTGCCGGTCGCAAAGGCATGAACCTCATCGATGACAACCCGTTTGAGGGTTGAGAACAGATCGGCGGCCTCAGGGTACGACAGCAGCAGCGACAGGCTCTCGGGCGTGGTCAAAAGCACATTTGGAGGCGTGCTGCGCTGGCGCTTCTTTCTGTCCGACGAGGTATCTCCGCTGCGCGTTTCGACCGTTATGGGAAGGCCAATCTCCTCGATCGGTGTCAGCAGATTCCGCTTCACGTCATGCGCGAGCGCTTTCAGCGGCGAGACATAGAGCGTGTGCAGACCTTCCGGCATGTCACCGCCAGCTGAAGGCGCGAAGTCGCACAGGGTCGGCAGGAAACCGGCTAGCGTCTTACCCGCCCCCGTATCCGCGACGAGCAGCGCATGGCGTCCCTCGCACGCCTTGCCAAGCATATCCAACTGATGCCGCCTAATGCGCCAACCGCGCGCATCGAACCAGGCCTGAACTTCAGGCGGGATCGCTGAGGAGGTGGAAAGGCCGTTCACTAATGGTGAGATGGCAAGCGCAGCGCTCAGCTGCAAGCGGGCGCCCTTGTGTGAGCCTCAATTTGAGCCCCCATCCAGCGTCACCGTGCGGTCAGCCAGGAGCTCCTTGATCTCCTTGGTCGTGTATCCGGTGATTTCTGCAACTTGTGCCTGCTCGGCTGCGCTCAGATCGGCGAACGCGCGGACGGGCGGAAGATCGGCGGTTGCCTGCGTCATCTGCGCCTCCATCTCGGTGAAGGACTGAAGGATGGCTGGCATCGATTCCATCGTCGCCGCGACAATCCGAGGGTCGCTCGACATGGTGAAACTCTTGCGCGCAAAGCTCGCGCCGCTTTCGGTTGTGAAGAAGGCCTCGATATCGTCGAGCTCCTGCTGGGTGAAATTGATCGCATAGAGCTCTGACATGGCCTTGCGCATGCCGGGTTCCATCACGCCCATCATGTTTGCCATGATCTTCGGGAACACTTCAGCCTCCCGGTCGCGGCGCTCGGCCCAGGCGGTGTCAAAGATGCTGGCAGCTTCCGCAGCCTGTTCATCGGTCAGCTGAAGCTCATACGGCTCAACCCCAATCCCTTCTGCAACCGTCGTCGAGGATGCACCGCCTTCAATCTGCATCATCGGCCCGATGAGTTCATCGAACATTGAGCCCATCAGCTCTGCCAGCGAACCTTCGGGGATCATCAGTGACACGATCCGTGTGGCCTGCGGCAGGCGCGATTCCTGATCTTCGGTAAGCGGTTCTGCGGCGAACATGCCCGAAAGTTGCGCCATCACGGCTTCCACTTCGGCTGCGCTGGGGTCGGATCCCTGCGCCAATGCAGGTGATGAGAATCCAAGAGCAAGCGCCGACGCTGCGGCAAGAATTGTGCGTTTCATGGTTGCGACTCCCCAATAGGTCCGATCAGTGCCCGACGCTTTCCCCGCGTTCGAGACCAGACAGTTCAAGCTGTTCGTCAATCTGCGCGATCAGGCGCTCGAGCCCCTCTTCGCTGTCGCTTTCTGCGCGCGCAACCAGAACGTCCTGCGTATTCGAGGCGCGCAGCAGCCACCAGCCGTCCTTGGTGTTAACCCGCACGCCGTCTGTTGCGTTGACCTCTTCCACATCCGGCCCCGGATTGGTGGTCAGCCGCTCGGTCACTTCAGCGATGGCCGGGAACTTGCGGCTTTCATCGACCTGGAAGCGCATTTCCGGCGTGTTGAGCATTTCAGGGATCGCGCCGCGCAATTCGGTCACCGATTTGCCGAGTCGCGCCGAAGCCGCGAGCAGGCGGACACCGGCATACAAGGCATCGTCAAACCCGTAATATTCGTCCGCAAAGAAGACGTGACCGCTCATCTCACCAGCCAAGGGCGAGCCAGTTTCCTTCATTTTGGACTTAATCAGCGAGTGACCGGTCTTCCACATCAGTGGCTCACCGCCATGTTCTGCAACATGGTCAAACAGAGCGCGACTGGCCTTCACATCGGCGATAATCGTTGCCCCAGCGTGGGTTTTGAGGACATCTTCGGCATAGATCATCAGCAGCTGATCGCCCCAGATCACGCGGCCTTGGCCATCGATAGCGCCGATCCGGTCTCCATCCCCATCGAAAGCCACTCCAAAGTCGAGGTTCTTGTCCGCGACGAGCGCCCGCAGATCGGCCAAGTTTGCCTCGACCGTTGGATCAGGATGGTGGTTTGGAAAATGCCCGTCGACTTCAGTGAACAACAAGTGGTGCTCTCCTGGGAGACGCGCAGCCAGCGCCTCAAGCGCAGGGCCAGCCGCCCCGTTTCCAGCGTCCCAGCCAACCTTGAGCGAGGACAGCGCAGCCGCGTCGACCCCGGCAAGACCGGCAAGCATGCGCTCGACATATTCGGTAAGGATATCGCGGGTGGAAACGCCGCCGGCACCGTCATCCCATTCCCCGGCAGCCGCAAGCTCGCCAAGCCCCTGGATGTCCGCACCGAAGAACGGTCGCCCCTGAAATACCATTTTGAAGCCATTGTAATTGGGGGGGTTGTGGCTGCCAGTTATCTGAATGCCGCCGTGCACCTCTTCGGATGACGCTTCGGCATAATACAGCATCGGGGTCGCGCTCATGCCGATCCGGACCACATCGCACCCGCTGGCGGTCAACCCTTCGACCAGAGCGTGTTCGAGCATTGGCGAGCTGACCCGCCCATCATAGCCGACCGCGACACATGATCCGCCCTCACGCTTAAGCAGCGTCCCGAAACTGCGCCCAATCGCGCGGGCATCGTCCGGGCCCAAAGTTTCACCAATAATGCCGCGGATGTCATATTCGCGCAGAACGGTGGGGTCGAAATTATGAGCCATTGTCATACTATCCTAAACGAAACTTCCCTGATGCAGCCGCGCTTGGACCGCAAATGTGTCAATCTTGCGATTGGTCATCCTTAACCGGCTCGTTGCCTCGATCGGGCAATTCGGCGAGCAGCAAATCGCGCGCATCATTGGCCTCGTGGACCTGTGCGCTAGACCCACCCTTGTCAGGATGCACCGTCGCCAAAAGCCGTTTGTGTGCGGCGATGATTTGTTCGCGGCTGGCCCCGTGTTCAACCTTCAACAGCTTGCGGGCATTAAGCAGCGCCTGCGCGCGTGTCGGCGGCGTGCTGAGATATTGCCACGGCCATTGGCCCAGCGCCCACCGGCACAAGACGCATACGAGAATGAGGACAATGGCGATACGAAGCAGCATGGCCTAGGCGGGCTCCAATGAAGCTTGTTTGCGAGTGATTTCGGGCAGTTTCAACGCCTGCACAAGTGCGCGGAGCTCTTGCCGTGCCACGATATGGCTGGTCCCCAGATCCCCGAGATGCCCCTTGTCGAGCAAGGTCAGACCCGATGGAAACAGCTCGCGATAGATCACACGCTCAGAAAGCCCGTGAACGACCCGAAAACCGACGCGCTTGGCCATCTCCTTAAGCGCCCGCTCAATACGCGCCATATTGCGCGCTTCGGTGTAGCCGGTGCGGTTGCGCACCACGATCCAGTCCATCTCGGGACGCTTTTCCTCAATCGCCGCCTTGGTCCGCTTCATCCGCGCTTCCCAGATGAGCTCGGCAAAGAAGGAGAGCTTTTTGACCTTGAAATTCTCCGGATCAACCTGGCCGATAAGGTCAAAGTCGACAAAGCTGTCATTCATCGGGGTGACAAGCGTATCGGCATGTTCGACAGCGGTTCGCGCGATTGGATCATCGCGCCCGGGATTGTCGATGATGAGGAAATCGCAGTCTTCCTCAAGCGCGTGAATGGTCTTGATCAGCTTTTCAGGCGCGCTCTTGGCGAAGACTTCGCAAGCAGGTGTCGGCAGATTGAGATTGCGCCGCCGCATCGTGTGATAGCGGTTCTCCATATAACGATGCGAGGTGCGCTGACGCGGATCGAGATCGAGCATGGTCACATGGGCACCCAGATAGGACAGCGCGACCGCTACGTGCACCGCAGTGGTAGACTTGCCCGTGCCGCCTTTTTCATTGGCAAAAACAATCCGGTGAGCAGTCTTGCGGGGCATCTTCGGGGAGGTTCCTGTGCGGGGCGTTGGCGAATGCGTGCCAAGGGGCTAAGCGATTGCGGGATGATATCGGAGGGGAATGGGCCGTGCAAATAGCACATACGCTCGATGTGTTGAGAACACAGGTTGCAAAGCTGCGAGGGCAAGAAGGGGCAACGATTGGCCTGGTACCGACGATGGGCGCTCTGCATGAAGGGCACCTCACCTTGGTGCGCAGGGCACGCGAAGTGTGCGATCATGTGGTCGCATCGATCTTCGTCAATCCAACTCAGTTCGGCCCCAACGAAGACCTTGATGCCTATCCCCGCCAACTCGAAGCTGACGGCGATATGCTCGAGGCTGAGGGATGCGAGCTGCTATGGGCACCCGGGGTTGCGGCCATGTATCCCGATGGCTTTGTCACCAATATCTCTGTCAGCGGCGTGAGCGAGGGCCTGTGCGGCGCTTCACGACCCGGCCATTTTGACGGAGTGGCAACGGTGGTGTGCAAGCTGTTCAACCAGGTTCAGCCAGATTGCGCTTTTTTTGGAGAGAAGGATTTCCAGCAGCTTGCCGTCATTCGCGCCATGGCGCGCGACCTTGATCTGGTGCGCCCGCATGTCCATTCGATCATTGGTGTGCCAACTGTTCGAGAGGCAGACGGGCTCGCAATGTCGAGCCGCAATCGATATCTTTCCAAGGCTGATCGCGCAGCAGCCGCAACTTTGCCTGCCGCGATGCAATCCGCAATCGCAGCGATTGAGGGCGGAGACGACGTAGAGAGCGCGCTCATGACGCTTGAGCAGAGCTTGCTCAGCGCAGGCTTTGAAAGCGTGGATTATGCGGTTCTGGCCGATGCCACCTCGCTTGCACCTATCAACAGCCTGACTGGCGCCGCTGCGCGCCTGCTGGTAGCGGCTCGGATCGGAGGCACACGGTTGATCGACAATATGGCAGTGTCCTGATGGTCAAGCATGTGCGCGGCGCGAGGGAATAGGGCTTAATGATAAAGCATTTCTGGGGCTCGCTGCTGTTTACAGCCATCGGCCTTGCGCTGGGCGGCTGGTATGGTTGGGCGCTTCACGGCACGATCGATGGCATGCTGGGGATCTTGTGGATCTGCGCGGTGCTGGCCGTGCTCGAAGTGTCTCTCTCTTTCGACAATGCCGCGGTCAATGCCTCGATCCTGAAGGATATGGACCCGGTCTGGCAGCAAAGATTCCTGACCTGGGGGATCGCCATCGCGGTTTTCGGGATGCGGATTGTTTTCCCGCTGGTGATCGTGATGGTGGCAGCGAGCCTTGGCCCGATTGATGCCATTCAATTGGCGTTGAGAGAGCCATCGGAATACCAGCGGATCGTCAGCGATGCGCATATTGGCCTGATGGGATTTGGCGGTGCGTTCCTTGGCATGGTGGGGCTCAAATTCTTCTTCGATGAAGACAAGGAATTGAGCTGGATCGGCGCAATTGAGCGGCCACTCTCCAAGGTTGCCAATATCGAGGCGATGTCGATCGGCCTTGTCCTTTTGGCGACATGGGCCACATCGACCATGCTGGCCGATGGCGACGCACTGACATTCATTACTTCGGCAATTGCAGGTCTGCTGACCTATTTGGCGGTAGAGATCGTCAACCACGTGCTTGAGCCGCCCACGCCTTCGACCGAAGATGTTGCAAAGGCTGGCTTTGGTGCCTTCCTTTATCTCGAAGTGCTCGACGCTAGCTTCTCTTTCGACGGTGTGATCGGCGCCTTTGCTCTCACCAACAATTTGATCATCATCGCAATTGGCCTTGGGATTGGAGCGATGTTTGTTCGCTCGATGACGGTCTTTCTGGTGCGCAAGGGCACAATGTCGGAATATCGCTATCTTGAACACGGCGCGTTCTACGCCATCCTCGCTTTGGCAACGATCATGTACATCAACACATTCTCGCACATTCCCGAGGTCATCACCGGCCTGATTGGGGCTGTCCTGATCGGTCTTGCCTTCTGGTCTTCGGTTCGCTGGAACAGGAACAACGCGCGCGAAGGCGCTGCGGAAACCGCGACTGACCCGATCCTGCCCACTGGCGAAGCGATAAAGGATGTTAGCGCTCAGTAATTCTTGAAATTCGTATCAGGCGGTGGCAAAGGCGCTGGCCTGTCGAGCGGGCGGGTATAGCATAGTGGTAATGCTCCAGCCTTCCAAGCTGGCTAGAGGGGTTCGATTCCCCTTACCCGCTCCAAACTTTCCAACACTCAAGCTTTTCTAGGTTTGCGCAGCGCAGCTTTGCGACTAGCTGCACGAACATGAGAACGCTTACCCATCTCGAGCGGCTCGAAGCCGAGAGCATTCATATCCTGCGTGAAGTCGTCGCCGAGGCTGAAAACCCGGTGATGATGTATTCGGTCGGCAAGGACAGCGCAGTGATGCTGCATCTTGCCCGCAAGGCCTTTCATCCCGCGCCCCCTCCCTTCCCGCTGCTGCATGTCGATACGACCTGGAAGTTCCAGGAAATGTACGCGCTGCGCGACGCGGTGCCTGAGAAGACCGGCATGAAGCTGCTCGTCTGGCAGCACGAGGAAGCTCAGGAACGCGGGATCAATCCGTTTGATCACGGTCCGCTCCACACCGACATGTGGAAGACACAGGGGCTCAAACAGGCGCTCGACCACTACGGTTTTGACGCGGCTTTCGGTGGGGCGCGGCGCGACGAGGAAAAGAGCCGGGCGAAAGAACGTGTATTCTCCTTCCGCACCGCGAGCCACAGCTGGAACCCCAAGGATCAGCGTCCCGAACTGTGGAACCTGTACAATGCGAAGAAGGCCAAGGGCGAAAGCATTCGCGTCTTCCCGCTGTCCAATTGGACCGAGCTCGACATCTGGCAATATATCATGCGCGAGAAGATCGAGATCGTGCCACTCTATTTCGCAGCCGAACGACCAACCTATGAATGGGAAGGCGGGCTGTTCATGGCCGATGATATCGATCGGCTTGAGAAGGTTCTGGGCAAGAAACCGGAAATTACAATGCGCTCAGTCCGCTTCCGCACGCTGGGCTGCTTCCCTCTGACCGGAGCGGTTGAAAGCACAGCCTCGACTCTGTCCGAAGTCGTTCAGGAAACGCTGCTGACCGCCACCAGTGAAAGGCAGGGCCGCGTGATTGACAAGGATGCAGGCGGTGCCGGCATGGAGAAAAAGAAGCAGGAGGGGTATTTCTGATGAACACCCAGCACCCCGCCTACGAAACCGATGCGCTGATCGCAGAGGACATCGACACCTATCTGGCGCAGCATCAGAACAAGCAATTGCTGCGCTTCATCACCTGCGGCAGCGTGGATGATGGCAAGTCCACGCTTATCGGAAGGCTGCTGTACGATTCGAAGATGATCTTCGAGGATCAATTGGCAGCGCTGGAGAGCGATAGCGCAAAGCACGGGACGCAGGGCGAAGAGATCGACTTCGCGTTGCTGGTTGACGGTCTTGCAGCAGAGCGCGAACAGGGCATTACGATCGACGTTGCCTATCGTTTCTTCACGACCGAGAAACGCAAGTTCATCGTCGCAGATACGCCGGGGCATGAGCAATATACCCGCAACATGGTCACCGGTGCTTCGACCGCTGACCTCGCCGTAATCCTGATCGATGCGCGCAAGGGCGTGCTTCAGCAGACCCGGCGGCACAGCTACATCGCGCATCTGCTTGGTATCAAACATCTGGTTCTAGCGGTGAACAAGATGGACCTTGTCGAATATGATCGCGGCACATTTGATGAGATTGTCGCTGAGTATTCGGAGTTTGCGGATGAAGTTGGGATCGAGGGTTTCACTGCGATCCCGATTTCAGGCTTCAAGGGCGACAACATCACGTCTGCGCCCTCTTCCAATACGCCGTGGTATAAAGGTCCCGCGCTGATTGAGCATCTCGAAACAGTCGAGATTGCGAATACTGCGGCGCAAGAGCGCTCTTTCCGCATGCCGGTGCAATGGGTGAACCGGCCCAACCTCGATTTTCGCGGTTTCGCGGGGCTTATCACAGGCGGCACAATCCGGCCGGGTGACGCAGTGCGGATTGTGCCTGCCGGTAAGACGAGCACGGTCAAAAGCATTTCAACCTTCGACGGTGATCTGGAAGAAGGCGTGGCCGGACAATCGGTCACGATCACGCTGGAAGATGAGGTCGATTGTTCGCGCGGCGACGTGATCGCGGCGGCTGATGATCCACCAGAGGCATCTGACCAGTTTTGTTCAACCATCGTCTGGATGGATGAAACCGCGCTCAAACCGGGCCGGGGTTACTGGCTCAAGCTTGGATCGCAAACGGTGACTGCCACGATCCATCCTCCGAAATACGAGATCGACGTGAATTCGCTCGATCACCTTGCGGCCAAGACGCTTGAGCTCAACAGCATTGGCGTCGCCGAGTTCGCCACCGACCGGCCGATCACATTTGAACCCTATGCCAAAAGCCGCGGCCTTGGTGGGTTCATCCTGATCGACAAGTTCACCAACGCCACCGTTGGCGCGGGCATGATCGAGTTTAGCCTGCGCCGCGCGCAGAATGTGCATTGGCAGCCGACCACGGTAACGCGCGAAGAGCATGCGAACCTCAAGAACCAGGCACCACGCGTTCTTTGGTTCACCGGGCTTTCGGGTTCGGGCAAATCGACGATCGCCAATGAGGTCGAAAAACAGCTGGCGCTGATGAACCGCCACACCTTCCTGCTTGATGGCGACAATGTGCGCCATGGGCTCAACAAGGACCTCGGCTTTACCGAAACCGACCGGATCGAGAATATTCGCCGCATTGGTGAGGTTGCAAAGTTGATGGCGGATGCTGGCCTCATCGTGCTGACGGCCTTCATTTCGCCCTTCAGGGCCGAACGACAGATGGTCCGCGAAATGTTGCCCGAGGGCGAATTCATCGAAGTGTTCGTCGATACGCCGCTGGAAGTTGCGGAAGAACGCGATGTGAAGGGCCTCTACAAAAAAGCGCGTTCTGGCGAGCTCAAGAACTTCACCGGGATCGACAGCCCTTATGAAGCGCCGGAAAACGCCGAGATCCGCGTCAACACAGTGGATATGACCCCGCAAGAGGCTGCCGAGTACATTATCGCTCAGATAATGCCGCTCAAATGAGCCTTGCCGAAATGACCGACGCCGATCTGGCTGCGCACCTTGCCCAAATCGCCGGGCGCATCCTGATCGAAGTGCGTGAAAGCGGGGCGTTCGAAGGCAAGGCACTGGGCAAGGCCGGAGATGCGACCGCTAATGAATTCCTGTGCCACGCGCTTCGCGCTGCGCGGCCTGCGGACGGCCTTTTGTCGGAAGAGGCGAAGGACAATCCCGCGCGGCTTGCCAAACGCCGTGTCTGGATCGTCGATCCGGTCGACGGCACGCGCGAATATGGTGAGCAGCGCTCCGATTGGGCGGTCCATGTCGGATTGTCGGTCGACGGTGTAGCCACCACAGGGGCCGTGGCGCTTCCGGGGCTTGATGGCGGAGTGGTGATCCGCAGCGATCAATCTTCGGCGTTGTCCGATGCGGCCCCGCTCCCTCGCTTTGTTGTCAGCCGGACCCGGCCCGCGAAAGAAGCGACTGCTGTGTGCGAGAGGATGAACGGCGAACTGGTGCCGATGGGAAGTGCCGGTGCCAAAGCGATGGCGGTCGTGCGTGGTGAAGCGGAGATATATCTACATTCCGGCGGTCAGTATGAGTGGGACAGCTGCGCGCCCGTGGCAGTGGCGCTTGCGCATGGTCTGCATTGTTCGCGGATCGACGGGACGCCGCTCACTTACAATCAGCAGGACACTTACCTGCCAGACCTGCTGATCTGCCGCCCTGAATATGCCGACAAAGTGCTTGGCCTAGTTGCCACTCTCGCCTGACGCTTCTTCTGCAGCAGCCTCCGGTAAGTCTACCCGTATATCGACCCGGCGATTGGCAGCTCGCCCTGCTTCGTTAGGGCTTCCATCGGGGAGAGCATTGGGTTCAATCGGGTTCTGTTCTCCAAACACGATCACGTCGATGCGATCTGGCTCAACGCTGTTTTCGACAAGCCATTGCGCAACAGCCAAACCGCGCGCTTCGGCAGCCCGTTCATTCGCCTGATCGCTTCCCGCGCTATCGCTGTGCGCGCCAAGGATGATTGGCCCTCCTTGCGCCATTTGATCAGATGCCAGCGCTTCTTCGAGGCTGGCAATTGCAGCATCGTCCAGGTCGGCTCCGCCTTGCGGGAAGCCTATTGTCACGTTCAGCGGTTCAAGCGCCGGCTCTGGTTCGGGCGGCTGTTCAACTTCCGGGCGCAGGATCGAGACGGTCGCGGTCGGTTCCGGTTCTGGGCTTGCTTCACGTTCGGTCTCTGGCACCTCCGGCGCTGGGTCTTCAGACGTATCCGTCTGACACGCGCTGAGGACCGAGGTGGCGGCAAGCAGGGCGATCAAGGTGCGAAACTGCATTCTATCCTCTTGGAATTCTTAAGTCGTCTGCGCGCGCGAGGCGGCAGAGGTTTTGGCTTCAGGTCGTTTCACCTGTGGAGGCGCAAATGTGACAATCGTATCGCCCGCACGCGGTTCTGGGCGCGCGGCATGAGTGAAAAAGCGCAAAGTACCCGTCCGCCTCACCAACAAGAGCATAGTCGCACTGTCCGGCAGTTTCTCTTGCGCATCTTCGAAATTGAACGCCTCGGACAATTTGGTTTTCTTGAAAACCCACCCCTGTTTCTGGCGTTCATTGACGTCAGTCACACCAAACCCGTCTTCAAACAGAGCGCGCCCGCGAATGCTTTCCGGCAGAGCGTGACGGTCATCATCATTGACGTTCTCACCCAGTTGATAAACTGAATCTCGGCCCACTTCGTGCGCGAATTCGTTGCACACAAGCGCGTTGTACGCCTCGTTTTCTGTCGCTGCGACGAGGACCTGAAACGGCGTGAGGTCCAGATTGTGCTCGGTCGCCTCATTCAGGATCTCTCCGTGATAGAACGGCAGGCCCTCGCGCCTTGCGGCACCGAGGCGCTGCCAACTCTGGTCAACAATCATGATCGGCGTATCGAGAGAACGCATTTGCTTGGCGAGAGCGATCGTCCAAGGGGTTGCGCCCACGATGAGCAGGCCGGGTCGTGAGGTCCCTTTTACGCCAAGCAGCCTCGCCACCCATTCAATCGTAAAGCCATGCGCGATCACAGTGACCACCACGACCGCAAAGCTCAGCCCGATCAGCAACTGTCCGCCATCAATCCCCAAATCGCCAAGGCGCAATGCAAACAGACCGGAGATCGCGACGAGGACAATGCCGCGCGGGGCGATCCAGGCGACAAACAGGCGTTCGCGCCATGGCACGTTTGTTCCGAGCAGGCTGACAAGCACCGTGATCGGCCGGACCAGGAACAACAACGCCAAAAGGAACAGCCATGGTCGGATGCTGGTCTGCAGATAGGTCAGCTCTTCCCATTTGAGCGAGGACGCAAGCAGGATGAAGATGCCCGAGACCAGCAGAACAGCAATATTCTCTTTGAACGGGTGGATTGATCGCATGTGCGAGACATCGCGATTGGCAAGTGTGATCCCCATGACGGTAACAGCGACGAGGCCCGCTTCATGCTCAATCTGGTTGGTAAGAACGAAGACCGCGATCACCGTTGTGAAGAGCACCGGGACCTTGAGATACTCGGGAATTGCGCCGCGCGGGAAAAGCCATGAGATAAGCCGCGCCGCCGCATAGCCTATGAGGCCTGCAAGGATCGCCGCAAAGATCAGCGGGGGAACAACATCGAGAACCGATGCGTCAGGAAATTCATTGACCCTGCGAAAGTATTCATACGCAATTACGGCACACAATGCGCCTGTCGGATCGTTCACAATCCCTTCCCATTTCAGAATAGAGTTGGGCCGCGTTTGAATATTGGCCTGTCTGAGCAGCGGAATAACGACGGTCGGACCCGTCACGATAAGGATGCCGCCAAACAGCACAGCAACCGGCCAGACGAGACCGGCAATGTAATAGCCAGCCAGAGATCCCAATGCCCATCCGACCAGCACGCCTACGGTTGCGAGCCGCCAAACCGCTTTTCCCGAATGGCGCAGCTCGCGAAGGTCTAGGCTGAGACCGCCTTCGAACAGGATCAGCGCCACCCCGACACTGATCATCGGGTCAAGCAATTCGCCAAAGGCAGTCTCAGGATCGATCAGACCAGTGATGGGGCCAACGATGAAACCGGCAGCAAGCATCAAGACGATCGCCGGCCATCCCGTACGCCATGCGATCCACTGCGCGCCGACGCCCAAAGCGCCGACTGCGGCAATCACCACGGCTTGCGATTCCACCGAGATTGCTAGCTCCCTTAAGGCTGGAATGCAGGCGGAGTGCCCGCAATCTGGTCTGCTTTATCGGCGAGTGTTGTAATCAGTCGCCTTCGAAATCCATCAGGGCGTCAACGCTCAATCCGGCAGCGCGCAGTTTGTCCGCCCCGCCCAGATCAGGCAAGTCAATCACGAACAGCGCCTGTTCAACCACAGCGCCGGCCTGACGGAGCAATTCCGCAGTCGCAAGCGCTGTCCCGCCAGTTGCGATCAGATCATCAACGATCACCACCTTCTCACCAGCCATGATCGCGGCTGGATCCATTTCGAGCCGGTCCTTGCCGTACTCGAGCGCATAATCGATGCCGATCGTCTCGATCGGAAGCTTGCCCGGCTTGCGGACGGGCACGAAACCCACCCCCATGGCAACCGCGACAGCAGCGCCAAAGATGAAGCCGCGCGCCTCCATTCCCGCGATTTTCTGCGCACCGCCAGCGCGGGCCCGCTCGGCCAGATGATGCACGCTAGCCGCCATGCCTTCGGAGTGCCCGATAAGCGTGGTGATGTCGCGAAACTGGATCCCGGGCTCTGGAAAATCGGGGACTGTGCGAATGAGGCCCTTGAGCGCCTCCGAAGTCATCATTGCAGCGCTCATCCAGGGTTCCTTGGTGCCGTTGGATTGAATACCCTAAAAGCATGAGCGCCCCACCATCCGCAAGGGATGATGAGGCGCTTCATGAAATAAATCGCAGCCTTGTGGCAACGGGCCGGTGTCAGGCCTTCTTCTTCTTGGTTGCCCAAACAGTCTTGTAGGACAGGAAGCCAAGGATCGTCGCGAACAGCAGGAACCCGATCACGAACCAGCCGGTTTGCTTGCGCTTGATCAGCGAAGGTTCACCTGCCCAGGTCAGGAACGCGGTGACGTCTGCCGCCATCTGCTCAGGGGTGGACTCGGTGCCGTCTGAATAGGTCACGATGCCATCGAGAAGCTGCGGCGGCATGGCGATGTTGATGTTGTAGAAGTACTCGTTGAAATACAGACCCGGAGGCGTTTCGAAGTCGGGGGACTTTGCGACATCATCGGGATCAGGCTCGTTATAGCCCAGCATCAGCGAGTAAACATAGTGGACGCCGTCCTTGCGCGCCTTGGTGATCAGCGAAAGATCAGGCGGGATTGCGTTGTTGTTGAACGCGCGTGCCTCAATATCGTTGGCATAGGGCGACGGGAACATGTCGGTCGGAAGGCCAGGACGATCGATTGCCGAGCCATCCTTCTCGTCAATGCCCGGAACCATCCAAGTCGCGGCTTCAGCGCGCACTTCGTCTTCGGTGTATCCGAGCTCTTCGAGGTTGCGGAATGCGACGAACTTCAGGCTGTGACAGGCCGAGCAGACCTCTTTGTAAACCTGATATCCACGCTGAAGCTGCTGGTAATCCCAGGTGCCCACGGGGCCTTCGAACGAGAACCCGCCTTCAGGGGCGATATTCTTCTCCTGGAACGCGTAATAATCGGGCTTCTCCGGCATCGCGAAATTGATCGCACCGGGCAGAAGCGACCACAGCAGCAGTACCGCTGTAAGTCCCAGGCCGAAGATGATGCCTCCAAGTCGAATGGTCATGACCTAACTCTTTCTCGTTATCGGGTCAGTGAAACTAATATGTATGCGTCGAACCTAGCGTACCGGGTTACTCTGCCGGCACCGCTTCAGCCGAAGCCGTGTCGTCATCCTTACCCAGAACCGCCTCTGTGATTGAGAACGGCAGCGGCTTTGGCACTTCGATCTGGCTGACGATCGGCAGGATCACCAGGAAGTGAAGGAAGTAGTAAGCCGTCGCGATCTGGCTGAGCACGATATAGGGCTCTTCTGCCTTGGCACCGCCGAGATAGAACAGCGCAGCCATGCACGGCACGAGACCGAACCAGAAGAATTTCTTGAACAGCGGACGATAAGCGCCCGAGCGAACCGGGCTCTTGTCGAGCCATGGCAGGAAGAACCACACCAGGATCGAGCCGAACATTGCGATCACGCCAAGCAGTTTGGCGGGAATGATTGTGACGCCAAACAACGCAAGGTCACCGGTAAAGGCACGAAGGATCGCGTAGAATGGATAGAAGTACCATTCCGGAACGATCAGCGCGGGGGTCGAAAGCGGGTTCGCCTCGATCCAGTTCTCTGCGTGGCCCAAGGCGTTCGGTGCGAAGAAGACCATTGCTGCGAACAAGGTGAGGACCAGTCCAAGGAACCAGCCATCTTTCGCCGTGTAATATGGGTGGAAAGGAACGGTGTCGCTTTCCTTCTTCACTTCAACACCAGTGGGGTTGGAAGAACCCGGGATATGCAGCGCCCAAATGTGCAGGATAACCGCACCGGCAATTACGAACGGCAGCAGGAAGTGGAGAGAGAAGAAGCGGTTCAGGGTCGAATCGTTAGGTGCATAGCCACCAACGAGCCAAACCTGCAGCGGTTCACCAATCAACGGAATCGCGCCGAAGAGGCCCGTGATCACTTTCGCGCCCCAGAAGCTCATCTGGCCCCAAGGCAGAACATAGCCCATGAATGCGGTTGCCATCATCAACAGGAAGATGACCACCCCCAGAAGCCAGATCATCTCACGCGGCGCCTTGTAGGACGAATAATAAAATCCGCGGAAAATGTGCAGGTAGATCACCATGAAGAAGAAGCTTGCGCCGTTGGCGTGCGCATATTTGAGCAGCCAGCCATAGTTCACATTGCGCATGATGTGCTCAATCTGACCAAAGGCGACTTCGGTGTTCGCGGCATAGTGCATCGCAAGGACCACACCGGTGATGATCTGGAACACCAGGAAGAAGCCGGCGAGCACGCCGAAATTCCACATGTAGTTGAGATTGCGCGGAACAGGATACCCTGCGCCAACCGCGTTATAGACCAACCGCGGAAGCGGGAGTTTCTCATCCATCCACACCATGAACGGGTGTTTCGGTTCGTACTGATTTGCCCAGGCGAAGCTCATAATGCTCTCTTGCTCGTTCTCAGCGAATTAAATGTGTGCGCAGATACGTCAGATCAGCCGACGCGGATGGTGGTTTCTGACATGAATGCGAATTCCGGCACTGCGAGATTGGTTGGTGCGGGACCTTTGCGGATCCGGCCAAGCGCATCGTAGTGCGATCCGTGGCAAGGGCAGAAGTAACCGTCATACTCGCCCTTGTCCTCGCCTTCGCCGCCGCCAAGCGGAACACAGCCAAGGTGCGTACAAACGCCGAGGTTGACGAGGATGTCGGCATTGCCTTCGCCCAAACGATCCTCGAGCGTTTCCGGATCACGCAAGGAGGCCACATCGACAGCGTTAACTTCGGCAATTTCTTCGGCGGTCATGCGCTTCACGAACAAGGGCTGGTCGCGAAACACCGACTTCACTGACTGACCAGGCTCAAGCGACGACACGTCGACATCGGTGGTGCTTGCTGCGAGCACGTCCGCGGTCGGTGCCATCTGGCTGATCAGGGGAAAGAGAACCGAAGCACCGCCAACGCCAGCTGTGCTGATAGCTGCAATGTGGATCCAGTCGCGGCGGCGCACACCCTCCTGGGCAGCGCCTTCCTGGGTACCTTCTGCAGTGGAAGCCATGATGTGTTACCCTGCTCGTCTTGCCACGACGAGCCTTTGCTCACCGTGGCTTCTGTTTGAACTCTTCGCCCCGTCTGGCGTCAGAGCCTTAGTGATTATCCCTGCTGGACTTTGTTACGCACCGAGATGCGATCGGTTCCAGTCTGGAGCGCCGTATACGGTAAATTTGCAAGAATCCAACCGTGTTTTGAACACGACCTGTTCGTTCTGGTGCAATCACGCTGGACCAAGCGCGATCGCGCTTAGCTGACGCCCGTAACTGGCTTCTCCCGCTTGCGTAGCACGGCGATAGGAAAAGTATTTCTGGCCAAGTGCATGCGTATCACCACCGATGGACGCCACCTGCGTCAGGCCACTGCCATGGAGCTTGCCAAGAATGTAGGCTGGCAAATCGAAGTGCCATCTCTCCGCACCTTCTCGCACGGGCGCAGGTTGGAAATGAACCTCGTCATCCTCGGAAAAATGAGTCCGGAAGGCCGCGTCTACCTCATAACTTGGCTGCGCGATTGTTGGGCCAAGCACAGCGGCGATCCGGCCCCGGTGTGCCCCCAAGGCCTCCATCGCGGACACTGTGTTCTCGATTATGCCTGCCTGGGCGCCGCGCCATCCAGCGTGAGCCGCTCCCATGACGCCTGCCTCGCGGTCGGCAAACAGAATTGGCCCACAATCAGCCGTGACCACGCCGAGCACCACATCCCGGCGCATTGTCACCACAGCATCGGCAACCGGTCGGTTGCGGGCATCATCAGGCCACTTGCGCACGCCCGGCGTGCCAAGCGTGACGACTTCGGGTGAATGAACCTGATGAGGAGCCATGAGCGGAGCGCCCGAAAGGATCGTATCAGCCGCGCGCGCACGCAGCGAGTGGATCGCGCGCGGATCGCCCGGCCCACCATATCCGAATTGGTGAACCCCGCCCGCATGTCCGAAAAAGCCGTGCGGCACCCCATCAAGGACATCTGCGCGCTCGATATCAAATGGGGTGTTCATTGCGCCCTCTGATTGTTCGGGTTCAGCCATCGAGACTCCTGCTCACTTGCTCATAGGTGTCACGCGAAAGGTCGTTTGCCTCGGCAATCCGTTCCAGCTCAGCCTTCATCAGCGCCGCGCGAACCGGTTCGATCCTCCGCCAACGGCCCAGTGGAGAAACGAAGCGCGCGGCGGTTTGGGGGTTTATCGGATCAAGCTCAAGGATCACATCTGCAATCATGCGGTAACCCGAACCATCCTCAGCATGGAATGCGGACGGGTTGGCAGCAAACGCCATGTATAACGAACGGACCCTGTTCGGGTTCTTCATGGTAAAATCGCGATGCGCCGCCAAAGCCTTGGTCTGTGCGATCACATCGGGGTGGAGCGACAATGCCTGCAGCGTGAACCACTTGTCGACCACCAGCGCATTTTCCGCATAGCGATCGTAGAAAGCATCAAGTCTTGGCTGGCGCTCCGGCGATACGAGCCCCGCTAAGATCATCAGCGCGCCCTGTCGGTCAGTCATGTTGTCTGCGGCATCGAACTGCGCAGCAGCTAGCTTGGCTGCACGCGCCGGATCGCTTGCAGCAAGAATTCCAAGCACATTGGTCTTCACCTTGCGCGCACCGCGGCCATTGGGATCATCGAACGGCGTGCCGGAAAGGCGCGCATAGAGCGCTTCAAGCTCTGCAGACAGATTGCTGCCAATCGCCGCCTTCAGCGCTTCGCGCGCTTCGTGAATGGCGCCTGGGTCAGCCTTGCTTTCGCCTGCTGCCATCGCTTCGAACAAATAGGTTTCGCTTGGCAGCATCATCAACTCGCCGCGCATCGATTCCTCAAGCGCATTGTCGTTCAGGATCGCGCGCATCGCGTCAACGATGGATGCTTCTCCACCCTTGGTCGCCTCGCCCCTTGCAGCCGAGACAAGGTGGCCGACCGCGAGTTCTTGCAAGGCTTCGTACCGGGCGAAGGGATCATCATCCTTGGCGGCCAGGAATACAAGGTCCTGCTGCGCCAAACCACGCTCAACGATCACTGGCGCGGTGTAGCCCCTGTTGATCGAAACGACCGGATCCGGCCCAGCAAGCGGAATTTCAAAGTCCTTGCTTGCCGCATCGAGGATAAGCAGGACTTCAGGACCCATTGCTCCTGTGGCCTTCGAATGGACCGCAACCCGCAACGGTATTACCATTGGCTGCTTATCCGGCTGACCAGGCGTGGGCGGGATGGTCTGTTTCAGGTTAAGCTTGAGCGTGTCGCCAACCACTTCCTGCTTTACGGCAACCGTCGGCGTGCCGGCCTGAGAATACCACAGGCGAAACCGGTTCAGATCCATTTCAGCGCCGTCCTCGATGGCGCAGACGAAGTCTTCGCAAGTGGCCGCTTCGCCATCGTGACGGTCAAAATACAGGTCAGTGCCAGCGCGGAACCAATCCACGCCAACCATCGAGCGCATCATGCGGATAACCTCAGCACCCTTGTTGTAGACAGTAGCCGTGTAGAAGTTCGAAATTTCGCGGTAGC
This sequence comes from uncultured Porphyrobacter sp., assembly GCA_964443505.1. Lineage (GTDB taxonomy): Bacteria > Pseudomonadota > Alphaproteobacteria > Sphingomonadales > Sphingomonadaceae > Erythrobacter. The sequence continues at coordinate 45,100 of CAYUCZ010000020.1, forward strand.
TGTCAGGGCGGATCGGGTGAGCGAGCGGACCTGCATCCTCCGGGAACTGCGCCGCACGAAGAATGCGCACATCTTCAATCCGCTTGACGGCCTCTCCGCGCATATCCTGGCTGAACAATTGATCGCGCAGCACCGTGAAGCCTTCTTTCAGGCTGAGCTGGAACCAGTCGCGGCAGGTGATCCGGTTGCCCGACCAATTGTGGAAGTATTCGTGCGCGATCACCCCTTCGACACCGTCAAAATCCGCATCCGTCGCGGTGTCTTGGTCGGCTAGAACATACTTCGTGTTGAAGACGTTAAGCCCCTTGTTCTCCATCGCCCCCATGTTGAAATCGCTCACCGCGACAATGTTGTAGAGATCAAGATCGTATTCGCGGCCGAACACCTCTTCATCCCATTTCATCGAGCGGTGGAGCGAGATCAGTGCATGGTCAGTGCGCGCAAGGTCTTCCTTTCGGACCCAGATATTACACTCAACCTCGCGGCCCGACGCGGTGGTAAAAGGCCCGCTGTTTGCAACCAGATCGCCCGCCACAAGAGCAAACAGATAGGACGGCTTTGGCCAGGGGTCGAACCATTCGGCAAAGTGCTGACCATCGCCAAGGTCGCCGGTTTGCTCTTTGTTCCCATTGCACAGCAGGATCGGGAACAGCTCTTTCGAACCTTCCATCCGGACGCGGTATGTGGAAAGCACGTCCGGGCGATCCGGGAAGAACGTGATGCGGCGAAAACCTTCAGCCTCGCACTGAGTGCACAGCATCCCGTTCGATGCATACAACCCCATCAATTGCGTGTTCGCGCTGGGATCGATCTCAGTAACGATTTCGACTGTGTGAGTGTCTCCGGGAAGCGTAAGGACGAGGTTCGGGCCATCCATGTGCCAATCATTGATCGGCTCACCATCCACCGACACCGACAAAGCCGTCAGCCCATCACCGTCGAGCCTGAGTTCGCTCGACGGTTCAGCGGCACGATTGCGCTCAATCGTGAGCTTGGACGTTATCCGCGCCTTTTCGATGCCAAGGTCAAAATGCAGCTCAGTGTGAGGAACGTTCCACGGAAATGGCTTATAATCCTCGCGCCGGATGAGCGGCGGCTGAGCTGGGGTTGGCGTTGCTTCGGCGGTTTCAGGGGTTGCTGCTATATCCATGGGCAAGGGATTTAGATTGCTTTTGCCTCGCGTCCAACCGAATGAAGCAGCAATGGCGCATTTGTTGATTTTCGGCCTTGGATACACCGCACAAAGAATTAGGGCGGGCGTGGAAGCGCTCGGCTGGATCGTCGAGGCGACCGGCAGTGCAGGCTCTGTCGACTTCGCAGACAAGGATGCGGTTCTGGAAGCGCTGGGCCGAGCGACTCACATCCTCTCGTCAGTTCCGCCGGACAGGACCTCTGGCGATGATCCGGTGCTCGCCGTCTATGGTGACGAACTCAGCTCGCGCGAGTTGTACTACCTGTCGTCAACCGGCGTTTACGGCGATGCAAAGGGCGCCTGGGTTGATGAAAGCTCTCCTACCGGAACAGGTCGCCGCAATGCCCGCTCTGATGCGGATAGAGCGTGGTTTGCGATGGGAGCCCGAGTCTTTCGCCTGCCCGGTATCTACGGGCCGGGCCGCAGCGCGCTTGACCGGGTCCGCCAAGGCAAAGCACGGCGGATCGATCTGCCAGGACAAGTTTTCAGCCGGGTCCATGTCGATGATATCGCACAAGGGGTGATCGCCGCACTGACGCAGGATGCACCCAAGGGCGCGTACAATCTTGGCGATGATTTGCCGGCGAGCGGCAATGCCGTCACACAGGAAGCCTGCCGGTTGCTCGGACTTGCGCCCCCTCCGCTCGAAACCTTGGAAGAGGCGAACTTATCGGAAATGGCGCGCGGCTTTTACTCAGAGAACCGGCGTGTGGCGAACGGCAAGGCCAAGCGGGTGCTGGGCTGGGAGCCGCAATATCCCACCTATGTCGAAGGCTTAGCGTCGCTGCTTTGAACGCAGCGCCAGTACCATACCGATAACGGCAAGGACCATCCCGGTCACAGTCAACGAGGTCCAGCGATAGCCCTCGAACACCGTCGACAACAACATCGCCACCGAGATTGTGAGGATTGCATTATAGGCCGTTCGGCCCGCGCCGATCTCGCGCACGAGATTGTAGTGCAGCGGAAATGTGATGACCGATCCGATCAGCGCCAGATAGACGATCCCTGCCCAATATTCCGGATTGCTTGGTACAGGCGGCGGCCCCGCGGTGAACCAAGCAAAGCCAAGGTCAAAGACGGTGCCATAAAGCATCGCCCAGGCAAGCAGGCTCACCATTGGCACGGCGCGGCCCGTGGGGTTGGCCTGAATCACATTGGCCACTGATGCTGCAAGAATGCCAAGCATGGCAAGGATGATCCCAAGGCCAACATTGCCGCCGATGACCCCTGCATCAGGATTGGCGACCCATTCATGCACGAGGAGGAATGACACGCCCACAATCGCAATGGCGCTGCCCAAGATGAAGCCGCCTTGCACGCGTTCGCCCAGAAAGGCGCGGGCAAGCAAGGCGTTAGGCACCATCATCAGCCCGAACATCAAAGCCACAATGCCCGATGTCACATAAAGTTCGGCGTGATAGACAAACAGGAAATTGCCGCTGAACTGGAACAAGCCAACAAGCGCGGCGAGCCGGTGTTCCGGGCTCGTTAGAATCAAACGCCGTTTCATGAGGTACGCGACAAGAAAAAGCGCGGGCGTTGCGAGCGCAAAGCGGTAAAACACCGACCAAGCCGCCGGCACGCCGTCAATTTGCCCGGTGATCACCAGCCAGGTTGATCCCCAGATTGAGCCGGTGAGCACAAAGGGAATGATCACACGCCAGCTGAGCATATTGGCTGAGGACGCGCTCACAGCGATGCGATGGCCTTGCCCAAAGCCGCTGCATCTTCCTCGCGGGTATCCCATGCGGTTACGAAGCGGGCAGCATCATCGCCCCAATCATAAAAGGCGAAGTTCTGTTGGCGCAGCGCCTCGCGTTCGTCTGCTGTGATGCGCACGAACAATTCATTGGCTTCAACCGGGTGCATCAACCGTTCAGCGCAGCCGGCAGCAATCTCTTGCGCGGCAGCGTTGGCGTGCGAAGCGTTGGCAAGCCAAAGATCATTTTCCAACATGGCGAGGATCTGCGCCGCGAGGTAGCGGCCCTTGCATTGCAGGTGGCCTGCGCGCTTGCGGCGATACTTAACCAGATCGGCCTGCGCTGGATCGAACAGCACAACGGCTTCGGCGCTCATCGCGCCATTCTTGATGAAGCCGAACGCCAGACTGTCGACTGGCCCCGCCGCGTCCTTCGCCGAACCACCGAGAAACGCGGCCGAATTCGCAAACCGGGCGCCGTCCATATGCAGGCTAAGCCCGCGTGTCGTGGCAAAATCAGCAATCTCTTCCAACTCGCGCGGGCTGTAGCTGCGACCATATTCAGAGGCCTGCGTGATCGCGATGGCGTGCGGCTGAACCTGATGGACATCGTCGCGGATCGGATCGATCAGATCGGCGATTCCTACAGGCGTCAGCTTTGCGCCTTCGCCATCGCAAAGCATCAGTTTGGCCCCGTGAAGATAGAAACCGGGCGCGCCGCCCTCGTCCACTTCGATATGCGCTTCCTCGTGGCAAACGACACCGCCATGGGGCTGACACATGGTCGCCAGCGCGAGGCAATTTGCAGATGTGCCCGTCGCGGTCCAGATACCAGCACACTCGCGGCCAAACAGATCGCTGAAGCGCTCATCAAGCTGCGCGGACAAGGCGTCGCCGTCATAGGGATTGTCTGCGTTGTCCGCCGCCCGCATGGCCTCCCAAACCTTGGGGTGGACTGGCGCGGCATTGTCAGAGAGGAAGGGTTTGAGTTGGGTCATGGTTCTCCGGCCTCTAGCCGCCGTGACCGCAAGTGCAAGCAGGAGCAGGCATGGGCGAGCACAATGAAGGTGTGACAATCACGCATGAAAGGCGCGGCGATGGCGGCAAATATGTCGCATCTGTGCCCGGTGAGAGTGAGGTGGGCTATCTCGAATGGGAGCCGGCCGGCGACGGCCTGCGGGTCGCCACACATACAATTGTGCCGCCAGCAATTGGCGGGCGCGGGATTGCGGCGCTGCTGGTTCAGCAATTGGTAGCCGACGCGCGCGATCGCGGTTTCAGAATCGTCCCGCAATGCTGGTATGTTGCGAAGAAGTTCGACGAGAACCCCGGCTGGGCAGACCTGCGCGCCTAGCCCGTCTCCAATTGCGAGAAGTCTGTCGCGGCGATCGTCTCCAGCACTTTGCGCCGCAATTCGCGCGCACGTTCAACCGGCACTCCGGGTATCGTGAAGGTGCCGCCCCCTTGCCCAAGATGAAGCGTGGCATAGCCGCGAAGGCGTGCAATTGGGCCTTGCGAAATCTCAACCGAGTGGAGTTTCAGCCGCGTTGCGATGTGCGTTCTGGGGGCGATCACCCCGCGCATGGACATGATCTGCTTTCCATCAAGAGCGTGTTTCTGGAATTTCCAGGCAAGGGCATTCAAAACGACCGAGATACCGGCGATGACAATCGGAATGCCAATCGCGACCTCGAACCATTCAGGCGCGTTTCTCCATGTCGCAATTCCGGCAGGAATTGCTGCCAACAAAAAGCCGATCGCGCCTAGGGCCGCATTGTCCATCAGATAGCGCCCACTCGCACGGCGCCAATCTGTTTCCTCTCCCGGCAACGAGAACCCCGCCGCGTCAACAATCGGCGCAATTTCATCGAGCTTGGCGAACGGCGCCACAACATGGCTGGAAGCACCCATGTCCTGGGCAAGGCTTACAAAGCTCAAGCCGTGCCAGCCAAAGCGGTAACGGATAATGCCGGTTCCAAGCTTCACGCCTTGAACCCTGTGGATCGGCATCACGACATCGGTTCGGGTGAACAGACCTCTACGCCGCCTAAAGCCGCGAGCGGTTCGTTCGAGCAGAAAACCCCATTCGCGGGTGAATACACGCACCATGCCAGTGAGCGATCCGATGATGAACATGACGATGAGGCCGCTGATAACCCCAAGCACCTGCATTGTGGCATCGAGCGCACCTAGATTGACACCGGCGGCCTCAAGCAGTTCGCCCCAGATGTCAGGATCCCAGATTTCATAGTTGAGGAAGCTGTCAGCATATTGGACAAGCCCGCCGAGCACGGCGAATGCAGCAAGCGAAAATTCGAACAATCCGAAGATTGCCAGCCGCTTGGGCCCCATGGCGAACAGCGCCTCTGCCTCTTCGCCCTCTTCCTTTTCAACCGGTTCGACGCCGGCTTGCGAAACGAGGCTAGCCTGTTGGCCATCGCGGCGCTGCCTTACAAGCTGGCGCAATTCTTCGCCGCGGTCCTCGGTAAGGTAGGAAAGGCTCAGGTCCTCCCCGCCACCAGCGCCCGTTTCAAACTTGACCGCGACAAGGCCAAACAGTCTCGGCAAGAGCTTTTGTTCAAGGCTGACATCCTGGATCCGCTCATACGGAACCGAGCGTGCTGCACGGCTCAAAATTCCGCTTTCAACCCGAATATCCTGCTCGCCAATCGTATAGGTCAATCGCTTCCATCTGAGGTAGGTGAAAAGCGTGCCAATCAGGATGATGGCCAAGGCAGCGGGCACGGCAAACAGCAACCCGAAACCGCCTGTGCTGAACATGATCGCGGCCACTGGAAGGATCGCGTTCTGCAAGCTCGACAAGGCGCCGACCATCACCGTCTTGGGATCGGTGTTGCGCGGCGTGTTCGCGTCTTCAGGGGGCGATTGAAGCTCGCTCATTCAGGCTTACATCGTCTCGCGCTTGATATGCGCGCGAATGGCTTCGCGCATTTCGACCGCTAGTGAATGGCCAAGTCCCGGCAAATGCACAGAGGCATTGTGCGTGCCCGCCGTATGCAGCGTGAGCGTCGCAATATCGAGAGCACGCTCAATCGGGCCCTGGTCAACATCGATGTGCTGAACGCGGCCAAACGGAACCACTGTGTCTGAACGGAAGAAGATGCCGCGCACCACCCTAAGCCGGTCGCGGCTGATCTGGTAGCCCTTTGCATTGTACCGCGCGAGCGGAATACGGATGGCAATGAACAGAGCCACCAGCACTGCCGGACCAAGGATCGCACCGGTTGGAATGGGGAATTCTTGCCTCAATCCTAGCTCCAATGCCGCAGCCACTCCTGTGAGCACCAGAGCAGCAAAGATTGCGGCAGCGCGCATCAGGAGCTTGTAATTGGGGTGCAGCTTGGTGAGCTCGCCCTCATCATCAAGTGGGACCAGTACTGACTCGAGCTCAGACCCTTTGACGATAGCAGGTTCAGGCTCAATTGCTGGGCGAGGTGTATACGTCGCATCACGCGGATAGGGGGCAGATGATGTATCCTTGGTCGCCTCGGCAGGCGTGGGGCTAGCGCTCGGCCGGGCCGAATTCGGTTCCTCCCAAGGCTTTGCGCCACCCTTGTGGCCAAACAATTGCCGGGCATTGCCCGCATCCTTGCCGGTATCCTCCGGCCCATCGCCGCCTGCTTCGCTCATATATGGATAAATGCGCATGCACTCGCGGGCGCGCAAGGAGAAATCCGAGATGATTTGCGGGTTGAGCCGGGACAGCGATCTCTGCCAATACACGGAGCAATCGATTGAGGGGAGCTAATCGGATGAGCGACAGTATTCTGCGGGAAGATTTCGAGGGCTGGACTCAACTGGCATTGAACCGGCCTGACAAGCTCAATTCGCTCAATGTGGAGATGTTCCAGCTGCTGCGCGATCATATCGAGGATTTGCAGACTGCTGAGGGAGCGATCCGCTGCGTTGTTCTGCGCGGCGCGGGAAAGTGTTTCTCAGCTGGCCATGACCTGGGGGGTATAGCAGCCGGTGAGACGACGCCATCGCGCGGGTGGCATTCGGAAATCCTTCGCATGCTCGAAAAGCTGCCGATCCCGGTTGTCGCGGCAGTGCATGGCCATTGTTACACAGGCGCACTCGAAGTCGCTCTGGCTGCCGATTTCATCATCGCCAGCGAGACCGCTCGATTTGGCGACACTCACGCGAAGTTCTCTCTCACTCCGGTCTGGGGAATGAGCGTGCGGCTCCCTCGCCGCGTCGGTATTGCAACCGCCAAGCGCCTGATGTTCACCGCTGACATGTTCGGCGCGGATGAAGCCGTGCGCATTGGCCTTGCCGAATACGCGGTCCCTAAGGACGAGTTCGATGCAGAAATCATCCGCCTCGCCAACCAGATCGCCTCACAAAGCCCGTTCAGCCATGCTGCGATGAAGCGCCTGCTTGAAAACGCGGACGGACAGGCGGCCGATGCCGCTCTGGTGCGCGAATGGATGGAAACCGAAGGCCGTGGGCCCGATATGCACGAGCGCATCAATGCGGTGATGAAGAAATGATCCGCAACTGAGGCCTATGCATGGCTTAGGCAATGCGAGAAGAATGGTGCTGCTGGAGAGAATTGAACTCTCGGCCTCACCCTTACCAAGGGTGCGCTCTACCACTGAGCTACAGCAGCGCCGGGAAGAGGCGCGCCTATCTTATCGTCGGCGCGCAATGTCAAGCCATGGATGAGGCCCGGCTTGAATGAAATCGCCCATAGCGGCTAGGCGTTTCGCATGAGTGAAGATGCAAGCAACAAAATGTCCCGCGAAGAGCGGCTAGCGGCGAAACTGCGCGAAAATCTGCGGAGACGAAAGTCGCAAGGGCGTGAAATGCGCGATTCGGCAGGGGAAGACCTTCCCAAATCGGACAAGCCAAGCTAACTCGCAGCGCTCCCAAGCCATCAGGAGCAATCTTCACAGTGCCCAAGCTTATTCTCGTCCGCCATGGCCAGAGCCAGTGGAACCTCGAAAACCGCTTTACCGGATGGTGGGATGTCGACCTAACGGAAAAGGGCGTGACCGAGGCCAAGGCCGCTGGCGCATTGATGAAGGAAAAGGGCATCTGGCCCACCACCTGTTTCACCTCTTTCCAGACCCGCGCCATCAAGACGCTTAACCTCGCGCTTGAGGAAATGGGTCGCCTCTGGCTGCCGGTGACAAAAGATTGGCGCCTCAATGAAAGGCATTATGGTGGCCTGACGGGCCTAAACAAGCAGGAAACCCGCGACAAGCACGGCGATGAGCAGGTCCATATCTGGCGTCGCAGCTTTGACACCCCGCCTCCACCTATGGAGCCGGGCAGCGAATACGATCCGGGTGCCGATCCGCGCTATGAAGGCATTGACGTGCCTTACACAGAAAGCCTGAAACTCACCATTGAACGGGTGCTGCCCTACTGGGAGAGCGATATTCTCCCCGTCCTGGCCAGTGGCGAGACAGTGATCATCTCCGCTCACGGAAACTCTTTGCGCGCGCTGGTAAAGCATCTCTCGCAAATCTCGGATGAGGACATCACTGGCCTTGAGATTCCCACCGGGCAGCCAATCGTCTACGACTTCGGTGACGATATGGTGCCGGGGGAACGGTACTATCTGAAAGACAGTTAAGGGACACCGGATGGCCAAGGAGGGGAACGGCAAAGTCGCCATCGTGATGGGGAGCCAGTCTGACTGGCCGACCATGCGCCTTGCCTCGGAGATTCTCGACGAGCTTGAGGTTGATCATGAGGCACGCATTGTCTCAGCCCACCGCACGCCCGATCGGATGAGCGCTTTTGCCAAAGGCGCCGAAGGCGAAGGCTTTGATGTGATCATCGCAGGCGCAGGAGGGGCAGCTCATCTGCCTGGTATGATTGCGAGTATGACACACCTTCCTGTGCTGGGTGTGCCCGTTCAATCAAAGGCGCTGTCAGGTTGGGACAGCCTGCTTTCCATTGTGCAGATGCCAGCGGGCATTCCGGTTGGAACGCTCGCAATTGGTGACGCTGGCGCAAAGAACTCAGCGCTTATGGCGGCTGCAATTCTGGCGCTTGGCGATGAAGATCTGTCAGAGCGGCTGCAGGATTGGCGCGCAGCGCGCAGTGCGGCGGTAAGCGAGGCTCCTGAATGAACGCACCGCTTCCTCCTGGATCGACCATCGGCATTCTTGGCGGAGGCCAGCTTGGTCGGATGTTGGCCATGGCGGCGGCTCAGCTTGGCTATCGCTGCATTGCCTATGCGCCTGCAGGGGATAATGTCGCGGCTGACGTATGTACTGACTTCTTTGAAAACGGCTGGGGCGACAAGGCCGCGCTTGCTGCCTTTGCATCGCAATGCGATGTTGTGACTTGGGAATTTGAGAACGTTCCTGTCGCCGCAGTTGAGGCCATGCCGCTCGAACGTCTCGCACCTCATCCCAAGGCCCTCGAAGTGGCGCAGGACCGCCTCAATGAAAAGCGCTTCGTCGAAGAGCTGGGCGCGACATGCGCGCCCTATGTCCGGGTCGAAAGCGACGAGGACTTCAAGCGCGCGCTTGATCAGATCGGCACCCCCGGGATCCTCAAGACCGCGCGTGAGGGATATGATGGCAAGGGCCAATGGCGGATTGCGTCAGCACACGAAGCTGCAGGCGTGCGCTTCCCCGGTCGCCCATGCGTGTATGAAGGCATGGTCGATTTTGAGGCGGAGTTCTCGGTCATTCTCGTGCGATCAAGCACCGGAGAAGTGCGGTTCTGGGATTCCTCCGCAAACACCCACAAGGGCGGCATGCTTGCGACCTCGATCCTGCCAGCGGGGCCCGCGGTTGAGGCTCAGGTCGAGGCAGCCCGCGATATCGCCCGCAGGACAGCCAATGCGCTTGGCTATGTCGGGGTTTTGACCCTTGAATTTTTCGCGACCAGGAACGGCCCTGTCTTCAACGAGATGGCCCCACGGGTGCACAATTCCGGCCATTGGTCGATCGAAGGCGCTGCCACGAGCCAGTTCGAAAATCACATCCGCGCGATTTGCGGTCTGCCCTTGGGCGGGACAGAAACCCGGTTTGCACAGATCGACATGCGCAACATTGTTGGCGAGGACGCTCTCACGGCGCATCAGATCCTCGCTGAACCGGGCGAGCCGCATCTGCACCTTTACGGCAAGCGCGAAGCACGCGACGGGCGCAAGATGGGCCACGTGACGCGGG
>CAYUCZ010000021.1:0-54560 GCA_964443505.1 uncultured Porphyrobacter sp.
GAGAAACAGGAAAGAGCCAAGCGGGCGGTTCGGGTCCTGCAACCCGGCACGTGCACGGCGCACCGCCTTGGACACCGCCTCAATCGCCTGGACCTGGCCGATCACACGCTTGCCAAGAATGCTCTCCATTTCGAGCAGCTTCTCACGCTCGCCCTCCATCATCTTGTCGATGGGAATGCCGGTCCAACGTGACACGACGCTGGCGATGTCCTCTTCGGTTACCTCTTCGCGCAGCAGCGCGTTTTCCGTCAGGTCCTCGGCTTCGGACAACTTCTTTTCGAGCGCTGGGATCGTGCCGTATGACAACTCACCCGCCTTTGCGAGATCGCCGGATCGCTCTGCCTGCTCCAGCTCCAACCGGGCTGCGTCAAGCTCTTCCTTGATCTTGCCTTCGGCCTCGATCTTGTCGCGCTCATTCTGCCAGCGCGTGGTAAGCTCGCTGCTCTCCTGCTCAAGCTCGGCGAGCTCTTTCAGCAAGTTCGCAAGCCGCTCTTTCGAGGCTTTGTCGTCCTCTTTCTCAAGCGCGCTCTCTTCGATCTTGAGTTGGATGATACGGCGATCCAGGGACTCGATTTCTTCGGGCTTGCTCTCCACCTCCATGCGGATGCGTGAGGCAGCCTCGTCCATTAGGTCGATCGCCTTGTCAGGCAGGAAGCGGTTCTGGATGTAGCGGTCGGACAGTTTTGCTGCGGCAACAATAGCGCTGTCAGTGATGCGCACGCCGTGGTGCAATTCGTACTTGTCCTTGATGCCGCGCAGAATGCTGACAGTGTCTTCAACCGTCGGTTCTTCGATGTAGACCGGCTGGAAGCGCCGTTGGAGCGCGGGGTCCTTCTCGACATACTTTTGATACTCATCGAGCGTGGTTGCCCCGATGCAGTGAAGCTCACCGCGAGACAATGCCGGCTTCAACAGGTTGGAGGCGTCCATCGACCCCTCGCTCGCGCCCGCTCCGATCAGCGTGTGCATCTCATCGATGAACAGGATGATATTGCCATCGGCATGGCGCACCTCGTCGAGGATCGATTTGAGGCGTTCTTCAAACTCGCCGCGATACTTTGCCCCAGCGATGAGAGCGCCCATGTCGAGGCTCATCAAAGTGCGACCCTTAAGGCTATCGGGCACATCGCCATTGGCAATGCGCAGCGCCAGCCCTTCGGCAATCGCAGTCTTGCCCGTGCCGGGCTCGCCGATGATCGCGGGATTGTTCTTGGTGCGGCGGGCGAGAATCTGGATCGTGCGGCGGATTTCCTCATCGCGCCCGATGACAGGATCAAGCTTACCATCGCGTGCCGCCTGCGTCAGATCGCGGGCGAACTTCTCCATCGCATCATATGTGCTTTCAGCGTTTGCGCTGTCGGCCTTCTTGCCGCCACGCAAATCCTCGATCGCCGAATTGAGCGCCTGCGCAGTCACGCTTGCCGCCTTCAGCGCCTTGCCTGCATCGCCTTGATCAAGCGTGAGCGCGGTCAGCATGCGCTCCACAGTGACATAGCTGTCGCCAGCCTTGTCGGCGAGCTGTTCTGCATTGTCGAGCGCGCGCACCAGATCATTGTCCATGCCCGGCGTTTGCTGCGCGCCAGAACCGGTTACCGCCGGAATCTTGGACAGACCGATATCGACCGCGCTCACCGCCTGCCGCGCATCACCAGAAGCACGCTGGATCAATCCGGCAGCCATGCCTTCTTCATCCTCCAGCAGCGCCTTCAACAAATGCAGGGGCGTAATGCGCTGATGGTTCATGCGGATCGCAACGGTTTGCGCACTTTGCAGGAAACCTTTGGCGCGGTCGGTGAACTTTTCGAGATTCATCGGTGTGTCATCCTCCTAGGACACCGATGTAATGCATCGTGCAGCGCTCGCAAGGGCCGCAATTCAGGGTTTGCGCTGGAACATGTCGCGTACCTCAGCAAATGGCTTGCCGCCAACCGTGATGTGGACCCCGCGTTCGAGCAGACCTTGAATGGTGCCCAGCACATTCTTTTGCTTGTAGCGCTCAATCCCGAACAACATCCCGAAACCTTCGGCGGTTCTTATGTTGATCGCAGCCTGCCGCCCCTTGCCGCCTTCTTGCCATTCGACCAGGCGTTCAAATTGTCTGGGATGATCAGCGAGCCTCATTTATTGTTATTGTTCGAGGTTGAATGCTCTTGAGACCGGTTCGATTGAGAAGACTGACCGGAGCTTGAGCCAGCCTTTTTCGCTCTCTTGCGCTCTATGGTCTTGCGGCCCTTTTTCTTCATTTCGCGTCCGTCATCGCCAGCGCCCTTGACCCCGGTCTTGGCAGTTATACGCATTGTTGGATAAGCGCCGCGCAACCGCATGACATGATCCTCCAAAACTTCTTCCAGCTTTGGATGATCCCCTTCAGTAACAATCTTTAGAGCGCGCACTCTGCGCGACCAGGAGCGGGCCTCTTTGGCAGTCATGCCAGGCTTGCTTTCTTCCCTGACGCCATATGCCTTCGGATTGTGCCGAACCTCCTCCAAGGCCTTGAGCTTTCTGCCAACACCTTGCGCGATCTGTCTTTCACCAAATTCGCCAAAAATCTGATCTGCACTCTTGAAGTTCAAAGCCTTCTCTGGAGGGTTCGCTCTCTTCTTTTCGTAGACCTTTTTTCTGCCCTTACGAATGTTGTCGAACTCGGCCACATCGTCACCGTCTTTGGTCAGTCTGTGCCCTTCGAGTTCAGGATCGTCGAGCTCATCTTCAGAGTCTGTGAATATTGGATATTCTGGATCAATCTCCAGGTCTTCGTCCGAAAGCTCAGAGACTTCCGAACTTTGCTCCATATCCCTTGGTTCGTCCTCGGAAAGCACCTTAAGGTCGCTACTGGATGTAAGCGGGAGTCCTAGGTCGCCGGTGCCATTGTCTTCGCGTTCTCGCTTTCTTTCCTTTGCCACCTTTGGCGTGTCGCGCTTGACTTCGCTCGCTTTCTCCTGAGCGTCGACTTTTCTTGGATTGCTCGACACGTTTCAGGCCTCCCCCTCAGCTTGGCGCGCAGTCGGCACTCACAAGCACCCAACGCCGTTTCCGCCCTATTGCAACCGCAGGCGTCCAAAGCCCGGTAAAAACGATCGCTGTGCCCAAACGGGACTGATTGCTTCTCGTCTTAGCCAAATTCGTCATCTTCTTCTTCCGAACTGGAATGCATGGGCGAAGCGGCGGGCGGCAAAGGGAACTCGGGCGTCAAACTCACATTGCGGTATTTCGGCAATGACGACTGGGCCTCCAAGTCACCCTCTGCCTGGGCATTGCCAGCTGCCTGCGCGTCGACCTGTGGTGACGGTGAGCGCATCCGTTTGGCCGCTGCGGGGCGTGGTGCAGCTCTCGCTGGCAAAGGCGGGGTGGGAGAGCGCGACGGCGGCTCGACCGATAACATCGACCCAAACGAAGGCGAGGCACCCAAAAGCGTTGAAACCAGCGGCGATGCGTATTGTGGGACCGGCGCGAGCAGAGGCGGCATCGGTTGAGCTTGCATCGGCTGTTGGAGGGGGACTTGCGGTGCAGGCATCGCGGCAGGCAGGGGCATGGCCGGTGGCTGTTGCGGGGCTGCTTGCTGTTGCGGCGGTTGCGGTAGCGGCGCCATTTGCTGCTGCGGCGGGGGAGCCGCTGGCACAGCGATGGGCTTTACAATTCCGGCCCCTTGCGGCGGCGCGTTGGTGAACGCCATCACCGGAGGCGGGGCAGCAGCGGCTGCAGGTGCAGCAGCAGTGGGAGGCACATATCTCTCGCCCCTGTCCACAGCGTCCTGATCAGCATAGGAATGCCAAGGCACTCGCTCGTCGAAATCGGGATGATCGCGACGAAAGTGTGACGGGTCGCTGCCTATGCTTGGGCTAGGCGAACGATAGCGCGACTCGGTGTTGCCGCCGCTTTTCGCCGATGCCTTTCGTTCCTCAAGACCGTGATAGATCGCAGGGTCCTGATTATGCTCCTTGTTCTGCGCAGCAGTGCGTTTGTGGCCGTCTTCATTCCAGTCATCGACCGCATCAACGGGGCCATGGCCGAACACCGTTTCATGATGTCCCTGCACAACCACAGGCGCCTGCTGGTGCGTTGGAGTGTAAGTGTTGAAGTGGCGACTGGGCGACAACAGCCAATCCTTGCGATCCCGCTGCGGCGGTTTCGGCGAAATGGCTCCCGCTTCGAGAAGATCGAGCCCCACCGCACTGTCATGAGTGGGATTGATATAGCCTGCTGCCTTGCGCCGCGACTTTGGCTTTGCTCCTGGGGGTGGCGGGGATTTCGGCTTTACCGATCCATCGACCAGACCGTTGATCGTGTTGTTGAGTATGTACTTTTGTTTCGTATGCCTGCTGCGACGGTGGATTTCTCCTCGCATCTTGGGAGTGAGCTCGCCCGCGCGCGGATGTTTGTCGATCTCGGCATCAAGCTGGGCTGGGGTCAGGTCAACACCTCCGCCGATATACACGATTGGCGGGGCCGGAGCAGGAGCGGCAGCAGGGACAGCCGCTGGCGGCGGCGCAGCCTGAAGGAGCTGCGGCGCAGCGGTCATGGGAGGAGCCATTGCAGGCTGCGGGTGCGCTTGTTGAGCGCCTGCCGGGGGCGCAGCGCCCTGTTGCTGCCCCTGCATAGGAGCAACCGCCGGCACGTTCGCACCTTGGCCCGGATTGGGCAGTTTGTTTGCTTTGCTCGACAACGCGCGCTCTCCGCCAGCGCAGCTTCTTGCCAGCCAGAACCGCTAGTTGCCCGTGACAATCACCTGCTGTGCCGTATCGGGACGTGGTTTTGCGCCCTTCCCTCTAAGCGTTCGAGCCGTTAGGTCTCTTGGCCAAGAGAGATTTGGAGAGTTCCGGGATGAAATTTGTGAAGGGCGGCGCGCTTGCGCTGGTCGTGCTGCTGATTGCGGCCTTTGTTTACCTCGCAACGTGGGAACCGTTCAGCGCCCAGCAGAGCGATCCGCCTGAATATCGCGAATATTCAGCCGAGATTGTGCGCAGCGAATATGGCGTGCCGATGATCTATGGTGAGACAGACGCCGACGTTGCCTTTGGGGTCGCGCAGGCTCACGCCGAGGATGACTTCTTCACCCTGCAAGACGTCATCGCCATGTCCAAGGGGCGGTATGGCGCCATCGCTGGGTCCGACGGTGCGGCTATCGATTTCATGTTCCACCTGCTTGATGCAGACGGGATTGCGCAGCGCGAATATCCCAAGCTTCCGGCAGAAACTCGCGCCGTGTTTGATGCCTACGCGGCGGGCCTCAACCAGTATGCGGCGGATCATCCCGATGAGGTGAAGCTCGCCCGGCTGTTCCCGGTCAATGGCTATGACGTGGCCGCCGGATTTGTTCTTAGGCAACCGCTGTTCTTCGGCCTTGGCAATGTTGTCGGCCAGCTTGTGTCGGGCGAAGAATTGCGGCGCGAATTTGGACCGGACATTCCGGGCTTTCCGCGCGACGCCAATTCGCAAGGCACACAGGCAAGCCTTCACACCGAAGTGCGCGAAGGATTGGTGCTGCCAACCGGAGAGGAAGCCGGGCACCTCGGCTCCAACGCCTGGGCGGTATCGCCCGAACGCTCCGGCGGTCCGACAACCTTGATCTCAAACTCGCATCAACCCCTGCGGGGCGGTGTTGCCTGGTATGAGCTGGGCGTACAAAGCGGAGAAGGCTGGCACCTGACAGGCGCGAACCTGCCGGGTACGCCTTTCCCGGTACTGGGCCACAATGAAAACCTTGGCTGGACCTATACCGTCAACCGGCCTGATCTCATCGACATTTACAAGCTTGAAGTCGAAGATGGACGCTACCGTGTCGATGATGAATGGCACGATCTCGTCGAGGAAAACGTCACTCTGCCAGTCCGCATGGGGCCGATCACTCTGCCCATCAGCCGGACAATCTATCGCAGCATGCATGGCCCGGTGATCAAGAATGACAACGGCTATTTCGCGATCCGCTATGGCGGGATGGAAAGCGTCGCGCAGATGGATTCCTTCTATCGTATCGGCAAGGCTGAAACGATGGAGGAATGGCTGACGATCTACCGCCGTATGGCGATCCCCAACTTCAACGTGGTTTTCGCGGATCGCACCGGCAATATCGGCTATATCTACAATGCCGCCTTCCCTGATCGGCCGGAGCTTGACGAAGTGAAGGCCAATTGGCGCAGCGTTCTTGATGGCACGCGTTCAGAACTGATCTGGGAAGGATCGGTTGGCTTTGACGAAATTCCCAAAGTCATCAATCCTGCCTCTGGCTGGGTCTACAATGCCAACAACACGCCTTACACCGCGGCTGGCGAAGGCAGCGATCCTGACCCGGCTGACTATTCGCCCCTTCTCGGGGTGGAGCTCAAGCAAACCAACCGCTCGCGCCGCGCGTACCGATTGATGAGCGAGACGGAAGGGCCGCTTGATCGTGCGGCGCTTGAACGGATCAAGTATGACACGGTGTATGAGCGCGAAAGCTATGTTGCAGAACTGTTCGATGCGCTTGAGGCGATGGAAGCCGAAGGTGAGCTTGAAGACGCGCGCCAATTGCTGCTGACATGGGATTTCACCGCAGACAGCGTCGGAGCGGCTGACAGCCTGGCGCTGTTGATGATCCGCGATTTCATGAGCGCGGAATACAACAATGGCGGATATCCTGATGTTGCCGAACATCTTCAGGAGAAAGTCGATCACCTCAACAAACATTTCGGCCGGATCGATCCTCCGATGAGCGAACTCTTGCGCTTGCGACAGGGGAACGTCGATCTGCCGCTTGACGGAGGATCGGACACATTGCGTGCCTCAACCACGTGGAATGTGGACGATGACGGACGGCTTTCGCTGCGGCACGGGGACAGCTTCATCCAGTGGGTCGAATGGCCGACCGATGGCGGACGGGTGTTTTCGCGCTCAATCCAGCCCTTTGGCGCTGCCACCACCCGGCCGGAAAGCCCGCACTACACCGATCAGATGCAGCTTTACGTCGATCACGATTTGAAGCCTGTGCGTTTTTGGGAAGAAGACGTGCGCGCTAATGCATCGAGCACGCGGACCGTTACGAACGCGCGCTGACGCACTACTTTTACAACACTTGATGCCCTTGATTTGGAGTACCCAGATATGAAGCTTCGTTTTGCCACAGCCAGTCTCGCCGCGCTCAGCGTCGCACTTGCTGCCCCGCTCACGCCGGCTTGGGCTGAGGCGCATTCGGATGCTTCCGAAGCCGCACCAAGCGACCTCGAACAGCTCGTCGCGCAGGTGCAAATCCCCTACACTGAGTTCGAACTCGAAAACGGCCTTACCGTTGTTGTCCACGAGGATCGCAAGGCGCCGATCGTTGGCGTTGCGGTGTGGTATAATGTCGGCTCCAAGGACGAGCCCCAAGGCCTCACCGGGTTTGCTCACCTGTTTGAACACCTGATGTTCAACGGATCGGAAAACGCCCCTGCGGATTACTTCCAGTACCTCGCCGAAATGGGAGCGACCGACTATAACGGGACGACCAATTTCGATCGCACCAATTACTTCCAAACCGTGCCGCGCCCCGCGCTGGAACGCGCACTGTGGCTGGAAAGCGATCGGATGGGCTATCTCCTGGGCGCCGTTACGCAAGGCAAGCTCGACAACCAGATCGGGGTTGTGCAGAATGAAAAACGTCAGGGCGACAATCAGCCTGGCGGTCTGATCTTCTACGAAATCCTCGAGACGATCTTCCCTGATGGCCATCCCTATCAGCACTCTGTGATCGGTTCGATGGCGGATATCGGCAATGCGACCCTGACTGATGTCAAACAGTGGTTCCGCGACAAGTATGGCCCCAACAACGCCACGCTGGTCCTTGCCGGTGACATCAGCGCAGAAGAGGCTCGCCCGCTGGTTGAAAAGTGGTTCGGCCCGATCGCACGCGGCCCGGTAAACACGCCCGCCTCCGCCGAAATCCCAACGCTCGCGCAGCCCGTGCGCACCGTGATGCGTGACCGGGTCGCTGCGACATCGGTTAATCTGTATTGGCCAGCACCCGGCATCATGAGCGAAGATCTCACCGCGCTCAATGTCGGCACGCAAGTTCTGGGCGGCCTCCTTTCAAGTCGGCTCGATGAAGTGCTGGTGCGTGAAGAACAGCTTGCCGTTGGCGTGTCAGCGGGCAATTTCGACTTCCAGCGCGTGGGCATCATCAATGTCGGCGCCACCTTGAAAGACGGCGTCGAAGTTGAAGTGCTCGAAGCGCGGCTGAACGAGCTTATCGCAGAGTTTATCGCCGAAGGCCCGACCGAAGACGAAGTTCGCCGCGCAGCGACCAGCAACCTTGCAGGGACAATCCGCGGGCTTGAACAAGTGGGCGGCTTTGGCGGCAAAGCCGTTGCTCTTGCACGCGGCGAAGTTCTCGCTGGCGATCCCGGTTTTGCGGTCGATCAACTCGCGCTGCTTGCATCGATCACTCCGGCTGACGTGCAGGCCGCGATGCAGAAATGGATGACGAAACCGGCGATGACGCTTGTCCTTGAACCGGGAGAGCGCGATGCCGATTATGAAGAGGCAGAAAGCGTCACATCGGGCAGCGACGGTGCGACCGAGCGGGATCGCGGATCGGAAGAACTCACCGTCTCGCTCGAACGGCCAGCGCCGCCGATTGATGAAGTTGCCTCGCTCGACTTCCCTGATCTCCAGCGCACCACGCTTGCAAACGGCATGCAGCTGACTTTTGCGCAGCGCGATGCCGTTCCTGCCACCTATGTCACCTTGTCGTTTGATGCAGGAAGCGCAGCGGACCCTGTCGATATGCGCGGGCTTGAAGGTCTTGCACTGGGCCTGTTCGATGAAGGCACCGCTGACATGACAAGCCAGCAGATCGCCGAGGAACGCGAGCGTCTGGGCGTTTCCATCTCAACCGGCGGCGGCGATGATCGTTCAAGCTTCACGCTGAGCGCTTTGTCGGCCAACCTTGCCCCCTCGCTTGATCTGTTTTCCTCGATCATCCGCGAACCCGCTTTCAATCAGAGCGACCTTGATCGGGTCAAAGCACAGACAGCAACCGGCATTCGCTCGCAGATGCGCTCACCATCGGGCATTGCCCGGCGCGCGATCGGCGTGGAACTGTATGGCAGCGACACGCCTTATGGCGGGGTCACCACGATCGACAGCGTCATGAGCATTACGCGCGACGACCTTGTGATGTTCAAGGACACTTGGATCCGGCCAGACAATGGCCAGGTCTTTGTGATCTCCAGCCTGCCGATGGACGAAGTGGTCGACCAGCTCAACGCTGCCTTTGGCGACTGGAGCGCGCCTGAAACGGACAAGGGCACGAAGGACTTCACCGCCCTTCCGAGCGAAACACAAGGCGGGCGGATTGTTCTGATCAACCGCCCCAATTCTCCGCAAAGCTTTATCCTCGGCGCGCAGCTCACACCGCTTGATGCGAGCGATCCGGGCTATGTCGACTTCACCAATGCGAACAACTCGCTTGGCGGCAACTTCCTCGCACGGCTCAACATGAACCTGCGCGAGACCAAAGGCTGGTCCTACGGCGTTCGCGGCGGGACACAGGCGCGCGAGAACGCGGTTGTCTATGCGATCTCCGGCGGTGTGCAGGCGGACCGGACCGGGGAATCGGTTGCCGAAATGATCCGCGAGGTGAGCGAGTTCCTGACTACGAGCGGTGTCACCGATGAAGAGCTTGCGCGCAATGTCGCGAGCGAAATTGGTGAACTTCCCGGCCGGTTTGAAACCTCTGGTTCGGTCCTGAGCGCGATGCAGGCGATTGCGCTCTATAACCGGCCTGACAATTACTATGAGGAACTGGTCGGTCGCTACAGCGCCCAGACCAAGGAAAGCCTCGATGCAGCCGCACGGTCAGCGCTTGATGTCGATGACTTTGTCTGGGTGGTTGTCGGCGATGCATCGGCGGTTTTGCCGCAATTGGAAGCGCTCGGCATGCCGATCGAGCAACGCGAACTCGAAGGCACCGAATAAGCCTCGACGCTACGGCTTGCTGGAATGGGGCGCGCAAGGCCGCAATCGCGGGCTTTCGCGCCCTTTTCCTTGCCCTCAATATTGGTTGAAAGAGGGGGAGTTGCGTGTACAAAAGCTCCCAATGTCGGGCATCCTCGCACAGCCCGCAGGGTCTTCAATAGGAGAGAGAATATGTCAGTTTCCGGTACTTACAACACCACCGTCAAAAGCCCGATGGGCGACCAGGCAGGCACCTTCACCGTCGAAGACAACGGCGACGGCACCTTTTCAGGCAACATGGCTGGCGGCATGGGTTCGATGGACGTCGAAGAAGGCAAGGTCGACGGCAACACGCTGACCTGGAAGATGAACATGACCGTTCCGATGCCGATGACGCTTGAATGCGAAGCCACCATCGACGGTGACACGCTGACCGGCAACGTGAACGCTGGTGCATTTGGTGCGATGCCGGTGTCAGGCACCCGCGCTTAAGCGACAGTTTCGCACACACATACGCACACAAGGGGCCGCCCGAGCATCGCGCTTGGGCGGCTTTTCTTATGCTAGCGCTCCGAAATGTCTGAGATTTGCGCGCCGAAATTAACATTGAGGCCGACTTTTCTGAACTTCATTCATGTACCCTTTATCTGCCCCGTGCCACACATGCCGTGCCCGCAAAAGCACCCTGCCCCAACCGGCTGCCTGTTCATAAAAATTGCGAATTACATTAATATTGTTCAGCAAACTGTTATATAACCGATGCCAATAGCCCATTGCCTTCAAGGCAAACAGGGAATCAAAATCGGAGACTGAACGATGAAGAAAGTAATTCTTGGACTTTTCGCGTCTGCAATTCTTATTTCTCCGGCGAATGCGCAAAGCTCACAATGCAGCAATTACTATTACGAGAACCGTTTGATTAATGAAGATGCCGCACGCCTTCGCGCTGACTACCCGGGTACTATCGGATTTCTCGAAGGATGCATGCGTGAAGCCCGGTCCGATGGTGCGCGCGCAGCATGCATTGGCTCAGCGGCCCCGCTCGCAGACTTCTGTTTGGTTGAGGTCTGCCGCAATCGCGATGGTTCAATTGCGGGTGCAGCCGACTTTACAGCACGCATGACCGCGCTGATCTATCGCAAAGGCACTTTGGAAGAGCGCCGTCCCCGCGGCTGTTGATCGGCCCATACCGAATACCACAAAAGAAGGCCGCCAGAGCGTTGCGCTCGGGCGGCCCTTTTGTTGCTGCGCTGCAACAATAACGCCTATTTCCGTCCTTTCACGAAACTGAAATCGGGCGGCAATTCACCTGTCACACCTGCCGCCTAGCGATGCGAAAGTTCCCTTAGTCCCCTCACTAAAAGGCACTTTTGATCCTATGAAAACCACCCTTCTTCGCGCGGGCCTGCTCGCGTCGATCGCCCTTCCCTTGTCCCCTGCATTGGCCCAATCGGGTCCTGACAATGAAACCGATGAAGCCGGCCAATCGGGCAACACCATCATCGTCACCGCGCAAAAGGTCGAACAGCGCGCGCTGGACGTGCCGATCACCATCTCGGCTGTTTCGGGCGACCGGATCGAAGACCTTGGCGTCACCGATCTCGATGAGCTGTCGAACTATGTGCCCGGCCTTCTCATTCAGGAGCAAAGCGCCAACAACCCCGGCGTTGTGATCCGCGGTATCACCTCGGACAGCGGTTCTTCGCAGCAGGGACCGCGCGTTACGCTCTACTACAACGGCGTCGACATTTCGCGTTCGCGCGGCTCCTATCAGGCGATCTATGACCTTGAGCGCGTCGAAGTCATCAAGGGCCCGCAAGCGACGCTGTTCGGCACCGCTTCGGCCGTCGGCGCAATCAGCCTTGTCTCGGCCCGTCCGCGCGAAGGCTTCTCTGGCGAGATCACCGGCGGTTATGGCAATTTTGAACAGACCCTGCTTGCCGGTCACCTCAATGCAGGTTCGGATGTTCTGGCCGGTCGTATCGCTTTCGAATACCGCACCCGCGATGGCTATGTTGAAAACCTCAATCCGAGCCAGGAAGAAGAACTCTATTCGCAAGACCAACTCGGCGTGCGCGCATCGCTTCGCTACACGCCTAACGCTGATCTCACAGTCGACCTGATCGGCACATACGACCAGCAGCGCAATGGCGGCACGCCCTTTGTCTCGGGCACTTTCCCTGCCTTTGCCGGTGCTCCGGGCGGCCCTGCCAACGCTTTTGAAGATGCAAATCTTGGCGGCAACCCCGCAGGCGCCGCAGTGCTCGGCGATGATCAGCTTGGGCTCAACCGCGAGGTCTACGATCTCAACCTTACCGCAGAATACCAGTTCGCTGACGAATGGACCTTCACCACGGTCAATGGCTATCGCGAGTTCGACAGCGCTGAAGTGTTCGATGCTGACGGCACCGCAGCACCATTCCTGGAATTTGCCGAGATTGCAGATGGCTGGCAGATCAGCCACGAAGGCCGCTTCACCTATTCAGGCGACACGCTGCGTGCAAGCGCAGGCTGGAACCTGTTTATCGAGGAAGGCGCACAAAACGTTCCCTTCGCCACCGAAGAAGGGCTGTACCTGCAATGCCTCACCTCGCTGTTTGGCGCGCCGCTGATCCCGGGCATTCCATGTGTTGCGCCCGATGGCAGCGTGCCATCGACCGTTGTCACCGGCCTTGCGACAGGCGGGCTTGCCACGGCCATTCCCTATGCCGCGCGGTTCGAAAATCAGGGACGCAACGAAGCCTATTCGGTCTTTGCTGACGTCACCTGGCTTGCCACCGATGCGCTTGAGCTGACCGCAGGTGTGCGCTTCATCGATGAATATCGCCAGTCAGGCTTTATCTCGGTTTCGCCGAACGCGGTGCTCTCCGGCGCTCCGTTGATCCCGGGTTTCCTCGACACCAATGGCCAGACATTCTCAGCTGATGAGAGCTTCCAGACCGTGCTGCCGCGTTTCAACGCTTTGTACCGCATCACTGACGACGTGAATGTCTTTGCGACCGTTTCCAAAGGTCGCCGTTCGCCGGTGGTCAACCTTGGCGGAACGCTTGATAGCGCGGGCAATGTCGTGCCTGACCTCGACATCGTATCGGAAGAAACGGTGTGGAACTACGAAGGCGGTATCAAGGTCGCAAGCGGTCCAGTCTCTGCCTCTCTCGGCGTCTATTATCAGGTCTACGAGAACTTTCAGGTCTCGGTTCAGGACCCTGATGGTCCGGTCGGCACTTTCATCACGCAAAGCGCCGGTTCCGCCAGCAATCTGGGTGTCGAAGGCGAGATCGCATTCGAGGCGACCGACTGGCTGCAGCTGTTCGGCAATTTCGGCTATATCGACGGCGGCATCGATGAAGACGGCGCTTTCTCTCCGGCCTTCTCCGGCGCGCGTTTCCGTCTTCAGCCGGAGTTTCAGGCATCTGGCGGCTTCAGCGTCGATTATGAGTTCGACAATGGCATGCGCTTCTTCCTGACACCTAGCGTCACGCACCGCAGCCGGATCTTCTTCGAAGTCCCCAACAGCCAGCTGATCAGCCAGGAAAACGTCACCCTGGTGAACGCCCGCGCTGGCCTGAGCTTTGCTGATGACCGCTATGAGATCGCCGGTTTCATCCGCAATGCCTTCGATGAAGAATACCTGCTTGATGCGGGCAACACCGGCGGTGCATTCGGCATCCCGACCTTTATCCCGGCAGAGCCGCAATTCTACGGCATCCAGGTGACAGCACGCTTCGGCGACTGATCTGGCGCGCCGCACGCGCAAACAAAAAAGGCCGCCGGAGACAAACGCTCCGGCGGCCTTCTTGTATCTTGAGGATACGCCTCAGTTGCCTTCGGCAGCGTCCTCGGCTTCGTCTTCGTTTTCTTCAGCAGCGGCGGCGGCTTCTGCTGCTGCGGCTTCTGCTGCGAGACGCTCTGCCTCGGCCTTGGCGCGGGCTTCAGCTTCTGCGGCTTCGCGCGCCAGCCGTTCTTCCTCAAGGCGTGCGGCTTCAGCAGCGGCGATCTCTGCTCGCACATCGATCACCGTATCGCGCTCATAGCGAAGCACACCGTCCATCGGCGGCATACGCGAGACACCGACGAGGTAGAAGTTGTTGACCTTGCCCGCTGCATGCAGTTCCGCCTCGACAATCGGCAAACCGGTCAAACCAGCCGGTGTCGAATAATCGATCGGGCTTGCGACCCGGTCAGGATCAGGCAGGTACATGGCCGATGTCAGCGCGAGCGCATCATTGCCAGCCCAGCCCATGGTCAGCATGTCGCCCAGATTGGTGATCTCGCCTGCTTTGACCTCGAACTGGACTGTGCCCATGCAGAAGCATTGGCCGACCACCGCATTGCCGGCATCGACCATCGGACCATACAGCGTGTAAGTGCCGGGCTCTACCTCTTGGAGGTATTGGAAGAACTTCTCGCCATCGTCGTGTTTGCCCTTGTCGAAGACATATTGCGGGCCAACAAAGACCTTGAGCCGGGTCTCGATTGCGCTGATGGCGAAGTTTTCCTCTGTCGGTTCGACCGGGCGCTCTGTCGCGCGGTGATCACCGCTGCGCGCTGCGCGTTCGCGGCGGCGTTCCCAACTGGCGAGCCGGCGCGGATAGCGCTGCTTCGCCTTTTCAAACTCCTCGCGCCATTCGGCTTCGTATTCGGCGATATCCTGTTCATTCGGCGCCTTGATGAACATGACCCCGCGACGTTCGGGCGAATGCATGAAGATATAGCCCTTGGCCGGATCAAGGCTGGCATTGCCGCGCTCGATATCCTTGAGCTCGATCGCTTCATTCTCAAGCTCCTGCGCTGCGACAGGGGCCGCGGTGAAAGCGAGGCCAGCGGCGGTTGCAGCGATCGCTGCGATACGTGTCAGATTTTTCATGGCGCCAGCACCTGTGTCGTGGGTTTGGGACCGGAGGCGACGCGCGCCTGTTGCAGCAATGCGGCCGCGCGTGAGGATGCTTCCTCGCGGCTGTTGCCTTCTTCGAAATGGAACTCCTTCCACAGATCCTTTTTCAGGCCGTAGCGGTCATAGCCCTTGAAATACATGCAGTTGCGAATGTTGATCCGCTTCAGCTTGCGTCGTTCGGAACTGCCGAAGATCGCGTCTCCGATTGCCGCGCCAATGGCTCCGCCCAAGGCGCCGCCCAACACGCCATACTGGCCGAGCGAGGATGCCATCGCATTGCTGAGCGAGGAGGAATAAAAGCTCGACCCGCTGCCGAGCGAATCGCATTCAAGAATGTCAGCGTAAGCGACGCTGAAACTCGTATCCTCGCGGTGGAAATAGAAGTATTTTTCATAATCCTTCGGATCGACCCGGTCGTAGTCATATTCGAGTTCGGGCATCGCGATTTCGGCGATCTCTTCCTCGGTAAACTCCTTCATGGGCGGCTCGGTCTTAAGCGCCTGAGCCTGCGCCACGCCGGTAAGCGACATGGCACAACCCGCCGCGACAAGCGCGGTGGCCATTCTCAATTTCATAAAGCGTCCCCTCCTTGCGCCGCGGTCCCCTTTGCCGCGACGTTCAAGACGTTTGACCCTAATCCGTCATTCGCCAGAGGCAAGCATCACTTCAAACTTCATCAACAAAGTGCGCTGGTTGGATGAAAAATTGTCGTCGCTCACGATGTAAAGGAACACGCGGCCCCCTTCTTCGCGCAGCGCCAGGCCTTCGAAATTGTCGACAGTGAGCGGCGGGCGCAGGGTCGCGATCTCGGTGCGCTTTCGGCCTAGAGTGTAGGACACGATTGCCGCGCCATTGCCATCTGATGGGGAATAGCTGCGGAACAGGATGAAGAGCGTCCCATCGCCAAGCGCATCGGCATCGGTTGGCACGCCGCCAAGCTGGGCAATGTCGCGCGGTGGGTTCACGTTGAAGTCCGCAATCCCTGTCCCAAATGCACGACGCAGACAATTGGGTCGCGGGCGCGGCGCAGCCTGACGTTCGACGCACATTAGCTGAACTTTCGCATTGCCTGCCATCGCCTCTAGCCCGCCATTGTCTTCAAGCGGGCCAAAGTCTGCCTCGACATCAACTTCGCTCGCGCGGGCTGGCTCGCCAAGCGTATCGTAGAACCAGATCCGGTGATCGCGTTCAAACCCGATCGCCCAGGCCCCGCTTTCAGTAAGCGTGATGCTTTCGCTATCGCCTGCCGCTTTCCAGGTAAGACGCTCGCCCTCAAGCCCCAGCAGGTCGCCCACTTCGATTGCGCTAATGCCGGTAAGGCGCCGGTTTTCCTCAACAGGCGTGATCCAAACAAATCGCGCGTCATCAGTGATCGCCAGCAACCGCCCGCTTTGTGCGTCCCAGCGCAACCCCGAAAGCCCGCCGATGTTGAGGCCCATACGCGGGATATCGAGACCGCCGAGATAGGAAAGCTGACCAATCTGCTCTTGGTCGGGATCAGCCGGGTCAAGCGCCACGGCAATGACTTCGCTATCGCTGTCTTCGCGGTGTTGCTGATACAGCGAAAAGGCAAGGACAAGCACGCCGATCGCGGTGGCGATAACGACTGAAATACGGACGCTGGAGCCCATTGGCGCTATCTCCTCCTGATTGCGCACGCAGACCTTGCCCGCTCGCCTGATGATCGACAAGCCGCAAGACGAACAGCCAGAAGATGCACTCAGGAAATGGGCTTAGGTTCCAATTGGCAAGGCCTTGGCAATTCGCCAGTTAAGGCGCTCGCATGGTTCGGACGCCTCTTGCCCTTGTTCTGCTCCAGTTTCCGCTCTCATTTGGCGCGCTGATGGCCGCCATGTTCTATCCGCCAGCGGGCAGTGCGGCAGTGCTGATCACTCCGGGAGAGAGTTCAGCAGCGCACGCGATCAACTGGGCGCGCGCGCATGATGCGGCGCTGCTTGGACTTGCCGCTGACGGCCAGACACCTGTTGTTCGCTTATCAGGCGATGCCAACGCCTTTGCCGCTATCGCGGCAGGCTTCATTCCGCTGGCGGCTGATCTCGCCACCTGCGGCACAGCGCCACAAAGCATGGGAATTCAAAAATGAACGCAATGCACAATCTGCGCCTTCGCGGCATGCGGATGCTGGCCGGCACCAGCATCGCTGTCGCCTTCATCCTGCTTCTATGGAGCGTCTATCAAGGTCAGATCCTGTTCGGCCTTGCCGCAATGGCGGTCGCTGCAGGACCTGCCGTGCTCGCACTATTGGGCCAGGCCGACAAGGCGTCGCGCATCGCGATGGGTGTATCGCTGCCAATCTTTGCCGCTCTCGCGCTGGCGCTGGCGCGCGGGTCGGGATGGATCATGGACATGCACATGACCTTCTTCGCGTTTCTCGCAATCCTCACCGTGCTCGCCGACTGGCGCCCGATCCTTGCCGCGACCGGGGTGACGGCGGTCCACCACCTGGTTCTCAACTTTGCGGCGCCCGCTTATGTCTTTACCGATGGGTCTGACATCGCCCGCGTCTTGTTTCATGCCGTCATTCTGCTGATCGAGGCCGGGGCGCTGATTGCGCTTTGCGTCCAGCTCGAAAAACTCATTGTCGACCGGGTGGAGCTGCGCGCTGAACGCGATGAAGCCGAAGAAGCCATGCGCGCTGAACGCGAAGCCGAAAACGCCAAGCAGCAACAGGTGCTTGGTCAGCTGCGCGAACGGCTGTCCGCGCTTGCCGACGGCAAACTGCGTGAGCGGATCGTCGAGCCTTTCAGCGCCGAATATGACGGCATTCGCAAGGCGCTTAACGACACATGCAACGAGCTTGAGCAATTGGTTGGCGCGGTTGTTTCAACCGCTGAATCGGTCGCTCGCGGGGCGGCGGAAATCCGCAGTGCGTCTGATGATCTTGCCGACCGGACCGCGCGCGATTCCTCGCAGATCGAAAGCATCACTGTCACCGCGCACAAGCTGACCGGCGACCTGCGCGAAGCGGCCACGATGTGCGACGACACCCGTACCATCACGCACAAGGTCAAACAGGAAGTGGATGAAGGCCAGGGCGTGATAGACAGCGTCGGCGAAGCCATGGGCCGGATCGAGGGTTCAGCGGAAAAGATCGGCGACATTGTCGACATCATCGATGGCATTGCCTTCCAGACCAACCTGCTCGCGCTCAATGCCGGGGTGGAGGCAGCCCGCGCTGGGGAAAGCGGCAAGGGGTTTGCGGTTGTCGCAAGCGAAGTGCGTGCGCTCGCGCAGCGATCAACCGAGGCGGCCTCTTCGATCAAGGAGCTGATCAATCAGAGTTCCTCCGACATTGGCGACGGGGCCAAGCTGGTCCAACAGATGGGCAAGCTGCTCACGCTGGTGGTGGAGGAATTCAGCACGATCAATGAACGGATCGACATTATCGCTGACCGCGCCGGGCAAAGCACCGAGGAATTCGGTTCCGTCAGCGGCGCGATCGATTCGCTTGGCATGTCGATGCAGCAGAACGCTGCCATGGTCGAGGAAAGCAACGCTGCCCAGCATCAGCTCGGCACGCAGGCCAGCCAGCTGCGCGAATGGGTTTCGCGGTTCGAATATACCGACAACGAAGCCTTCGCGACGAGCGTAGACGTCCGCCGCGCCGCCTGACCAAACGCAGCGCGCGGCGCACCGGGCACGGTGATCAGCCGAGCTTGTCTTTCAGGATTTGATTGACGACCTGCGGGTTGGCCTTGCCCTTCATCGCTTTCATCGTCTGACCAACGAAGAAGCCGAACAGCTTGTCCTTGCCGCCCTTGTACTGTTCGACCTTGTCTTCGTTGTTGGCGAGGATTTCGTCGATCGCCGCTTCGATCGCGCCGGTGTCCGAAACCTGCTTCAATCCATCTGTATCGGCGATCTCGTCAGGCTCACGCCCGGTTTTGAGGACGATCTCGAAGATTTCCTTGGCCTGACCGCCGGAAATTTCGCTCTTGTCCTGCATCGCAAGGATAGCAGCCTGACGGTCTGCGGTCGCGTGAGCCGTATCGGCTTCATCGCCAAGCGACTTGATCACGCCGGGAGCAACTGAAAGCGCCCAGTTTGCAACCTGTGTTGCGACCTTGGCTTCAGGCTTCCCGATAGCCGATGAAGCGGCAGCAAGCAGCGTTTCGAACCGCGCAAATGTCTCAACCTCGGCAGTCAACTCGCGCGCATTGTAAGGCGTAAGGCCAAGCTCGCTTTCATACCGTGTACGCTTGGCATCAGGCAGTTCGGGCAGGCTCGCGCGGCACTCGGCGAGGAAATCATCTTCGAGCACCAGCGGCAGAAGATCGGGATCCGGGAAGTAACGATAATCGTGCGCGTCTTCCTTGCTGCGCATCGTGCGCGTCGTGCCGGTCGCGACATCGAACAGGCGCGTTTCCTGATCAACCGAACCGCCGCTTTCAAGCACGTCAACCTGACGGTTCGCTTCATACTCGATCACCTGCATGACAAAACGAACCGAGTTCACGTTCTTTGTCTCGGTCCGCGTGCCAAGCTCATTCGTACCCGCGCGCCGGACCGATACGTTGACATCAGCGCGCATCGAGCCTTCTTCCATGTTCCCATCGCACGAACCGACATAGCGAAGGATGCTGCGCAGTTTGCGGACATAGGCGCCCGCTTCGGCAGGTGATCGCATATGCGGCTTGGAGACAATCTCCATCAGCGCCACGCCCGAACGGTTAAGGTCAACATAGGACATGGTCGGGTGCTGATCGTGCATCAACTTGCCTGCATCCTGTTCGACGTGGATGCGTTCAATACCGATCACCTTGTCTTCCGGGATGCCGGTCTTCTCGTCTTCCTCGATCAGCAGCGAGCCTTCGCCCACCAGCGGATGGTAGAGCTGGCTGATCTGATAGCCCTGCGGCAGATCGGCGTAGAAGTAGTTCTTGCGGTCAAACCGCGACCACGCGTTGATCTCCGCCTCGATCGCCATACCCGTGCGCACCGCCTGACGGATGCATTCGCGGTTTGGCACAGGCAGCATGCCGGGCATCGCCGCATCGACGAGCGAGACTTGGCTGTTCGGCTCGGCGCCGAACGCGGTTGAAGCGCCGGAAAATAGCTTGGCGTTGGAGGTGACCTGCGCGTGCACCTCAAGGCCGATCACGACCTCCCATTCGCCGGTTGCGCCCTGAATACGGTATGTGCTCATTCTACTTTCTCTACCTCGTCATCCCAGCGAAAGCTGGGATCTCAAGCCACTTGCGTTGTCCCTCGCCGCCCTAGACCTCAGCCTCTGTTTCCTTTGGCGCTGGGGTGACGGAGAGGCCTATTCCTTGTCGTCCTCGATCAACTTCCCATCCGGCCCAAATCGCGCCTCGCCGTGGTCAACATTCTTGCGCACCCAATTGGCGAACATGAAGGTCACCGGCACGGCGAGCATGATGCCAATGCCCGCGATGATGAGAGCGGTTTGGTCAGTCATAGCCCAGCAAACTCTTCTTACTCATCGCGCCCATAGTGAGTGCCGGCTGAATTGTCCGCGGATCCTTCGCGTACATAAAAGTCAATCCCGGCGCCGAATGCTTTAGCCCTGAAATTCTTGTCCTTGCATGCATCAAGGTACCGATCATAAGCGCCCTTCTTGCCAGCTAGTCCATGCCATGGAGCACCCCACCCCCATGCCCAGTGCGGGCCAAATCCCCACTCTTTCAAAAACTTGTAGGATTCAAGAGTTGTGGAGAACCCAACGTTGCCTCGTTCAACTTGACGGCAAAATTCTTCCTGGGTGAATGTATGCCAGTGTATATGGCCTACTAAGGATCGTTTACTCACCACCACTTCTCCGGAGCATGATCGAACCCGGCGCGTTCCTGGATGGCCAGGCCCGCGTCGAGCACGGCCTGCTCGTCAAACGGCTTGCCCACCAGCTGGAGCCCCAACGGCAGGCCGTCGGGATTGAGCCCTGCCGGAACTGACATCGCGGGAAGCCCTGCGAGCGATGCGGGCACCGCAAAGACGTCGTTCAGATACATCGTCAGCGGATCATCGTTGAGACTGCCCAAGGGGAAGCTTGCCGTTGGCGTGGTCGGCGCAAGGATCAGATCGCACTCGCTCCAGGCCTGTTCAAAATCGCGTGCCACCAGAGCCCGGACCTTCTGCGCCTGATTGTAATAGGCATCGTAGAAGCCCGCGCTCAAAACATAGGTGCCGATCAGGATGCGGCGTTTGACCTCATCCCCGAAACCAGCCGCGCGGGTCTCTGCATACATGTCTTGCAAGCCCGCCCCATTAGGCAGATCGCGCAGGCCATATCGCACGCCGTCATAGCGCGCGAGGTTCGAAGAAGCCTCAGCAGGCGCAATGATGTAATAGGCGGGCAGCGCGTATTTGGTGTGCGGCAGCGAGACATCGACAATCTCTGCGCCCGCATCCTTTAGCCATGCCTTGCCCTGCTCCCACGAAGCGAGGATCGCCTCATCCGTGCCGTCCATGCGGTATTCGCGCGGGATGCCGACCTTCTTGCCTTTGAGGTCGCTCGAAAGAGCCGCTTCCCAATCGGGCACGTCCATCTGGAGGCTGGTCGCATCCTTGGGGTCGAACCCGGCCATTGCGCCCAGCATGATCGCGCAATCTTCAACCGAGCGCGCCATCGGGCCTGCCTGATCGAGCGAGGAGGCAAACGCCACAACGCCCCAGCGCGAGCAGCGGCCATAGGTCGGCTTGATCCCGCAAATCCCGGTGAAGGCGGCGGGCTGGCGGATCGAACCGCCCGTGTCGGTTCCCGTCGCTGCCGGAGCGATCCGCGCTGCCACTGCCGAAGAGGAACCACCCGATGAACCACCGGGCGACATCGCGGCATTGGTGCCATCCTTGCGCCAGGGCGAGGCGACATTTCCGAAATAAGAGGTCTCGTTCGAGGAGCCCATGGCAAATTGATCAAGGTTCAGCTTGCCCAACATCCCCGCACCTGCATTCCACAGATTCTGCGAGACAGTGCTCTCATATTCGGGCTTGAACCCTTCGAGAATGTGGCTCGCCGCGGTGGTTTGCACGCCGTGCGATGCAAACAGGTCCTTCATGCCAATCGGCACGCCGCCCATTGCGCCAAGGTCTTCACCCTTGGCGCGTTTGGCGTCGACCGCATCAGCTGCTGCGATCGCATGGTCAGGAGTGGCAACGATAAAGGCGTTGAGATCAGCCGCGCTTGCAACCGCCGCGTTATAGCTTTCGGCCACTTCGCGCGCGGTGAAATCGCCGCCTGCAACGCCATCGCGGATGGCTTTGACGCCGAGAGAGGTAAAGTCAGTCATTCGTCTGGTCAGCTCTATTCGATAACTTTGGGCACGCCGAAAAAGCCATGTTCGGCAGCGGGCGCATTGGCGAGCACTTCATCGCGCTTGCCGCCGCCCGTCTTCGGGTCAGCGTCAACCACGTCATCGCGCAGGCGAAGCGTGTTCGGGATAACCGCGCTCATCGGTTCGATACCGGTCACGTCGACTTCGCCCAATTGCTCGACCCAATTGAGGATGCCGTTCAATTCCGGCACCATACGTTCAAGTTCGTCATCGCCCATTTTGATCCGCGCCAGCGACGCGATCTTGGCGACGGTCTGTTTGTCAACCGACATTGATTGTTTCCTTGGCGGGCAGGATCACCCGCAGTCTTAAGTTATTCCGCAGGAATGCCTTCAGGCAGCGCTCCGGGAGGAGGGCCACCCAATCCGCCCGGGCCAGCCTGCATGGCGCGTTGAAGGATCGACAGATTGCGGTCGAACACTTCGCGGGTCATGAAATCCACCACCTCGATCTCGAAGATGAGGTCAGCATTAGGCGGGATCGGTGCGCCGGGAGGCGGCTCTGCACCATAGGCCATGTCAGACGGGATATAGAGCTCGTACTTGCCGCCCTTCTGCATCTGTTGGAGCCCTTGATAAAAGCCCTCAATCGTGGCGTCGGGCTCAACCGGGAACGGGCTGCCTTCAGGGAAGACGCCTTCAATCGGCAGCGGGATGTCCTGCGATTCGTCGAACACTTCGCCCGTTGATGCGAGCGAGCCCTTGTACTTCACGAACACCATATCGCCTTGTTGCGGTTTCGGGCCTTCGCCTTCGACCAGAGTGTCGATGCTGAAACCCTTGGGCACAGCTGCGAATGCAAGCCCTGCGCCCAGCAGGATAGCGATAACAACGCCGAGCCAGATCTTGGTCAGCGAGCCCTTGGCAACAGGTTGAAGCGGTACACGGGTAATTTCGGCCATTGGATATCCCTGATTGTATGGCGCCCATAAGCAAAAGGGCGCAGCTACGCGCTACGCCCTGATGGCTTATCATTATTGGGGATTCAAGCGAGTCTTTTGACTGCGGATCCCCCGGCACGTGCCCCAAACACGCAGTCCGGCTTACTTGACGCCGTCGCGTTCCATGCGCTTGCGCTCAAGCTTGCGAGCACGGCGGACAGCAGCTGCCTTTTCACGGGCGCGCTTTTCGCTGGGCTTTTCGTAGTGCCGGCGCAGCTTCATCTCGCGATAAACACCTTCACGCTGGAGCTTCTTCTTCAGAGCGCGCAGGGCCTGATCGACATTGTTATCGCGAACGATGATTTGCATAAACGACTACTACCTCATTTCAAAAAGCGCCTGAGCCCGCCGTTCATAGTCGCGGGAGTGCGCGTAAATCTGACGCTGAAAACGGCGCGAATCCTATGCGGACCACGCTGAAACTGGGGCGCACATAACGAGTGACTGGACAAATGGCAAGGTAATGCGTGGTTTTGGTGTGGCCCAGCGGCAACGCAGGGCGGCAATGCTGGCTATTGGGAAGCACGCTCGCTAAGGCCACGATGATGACCACCGCTGCACTCTCACCCATTGCTGCATCACTCTACGTCGCGCTTGGCGGCGGGGTGGGCGCTGTGGGCCGCTATCATTTGGGCCGCCTTGTCACGCATTGGGCAGGGCCCGGCGCTGCGTTCCCATGGCCAACGCTTGCAGCCAACATCATCGGCAGTCTTGCGATGGGCCTGTTGTTTGGCTGGCTTGCCCGGCATGGGGGCGCAAGCGAGACAGCGCGGCTGCTGCTGGGTGTCGGTCTGCTGGGCGGGTTCACCACCTTCAGTGCGTTCAGCCTGGAATTGCTGCAACTCATCCAGCGCGGATCGCCGGGGCTTGCTGCAAGCTATGCCGGCGTGTCTGTTCTTGCTGGCCTTGGCGCGCTTTATCTTGGCCTTGTGATCATGCGGAGCGCATCATGACCAAGCCATCAGACACTGTTCGCCAATTCACCGTCTCTGATGATGATGACGGCATCCGGCTCGACCGATGGTTCAAGCGCAACCTGCCCTCAATCGGTTTTGCCACGATCTCGCGCTGGGCACGCACGGGCCAGGTGCGGCTCGATGGGGGACGTGTAAAGCCGGAGGATCGGCTTGAAGCAGGTCAGGTTCTGCGCGTCCCGCCGGGGGGCGAGGCACCGCACAAGAAGCCGCGCGCTCGCAAACCCCTGACCGAAGATCAGATCGCTGAGGCACGCGCTATGGTGATCCGTGAAACACCCTCTGCCCTTGTGCTCAACAAGCCGCCCGGCCTTGCGACACAAGGTGGCAGCAAGACGACAAAGCACGTCGATGGCCTGCTCGATGCCTTTATCCAGAGCGAAGATGATCCGCGCCCTCGCCTCGTCCACCGGCTCGACAAGGACACCTCAGGCGTTCTCTTGATCGCGCGCACACCGGGAAGCGCGGCGACCTACTCCCGCAAGTTTTCAGGCCGCAGCGCACGCAAGGTCTATTGGGCCTTGGTCGTGGGCGTGCCCGAGATCCGCGAAGGCACGATTGATGCGCCGCTCGCCAAACAGCCCGGCACTGGCGGCGAGAAGATGCATGTCGACGAGGAAAGCGGGCAAAGCGCCAAGACGCGTTACCGCGTGGTCGAACGCGCGGGCACACGGGCAGCCTGGGTTGAGCTTGAACCGCTGACAGGGCGCACGCACCAGCTTCGCGTCCATATGGCGGCGATCGGCCACCCGATCGTGGGTGATGGCAAATATGGCGGACAGGATGCGTTTCTTACCGGATCGATCAGCCGCAAGATGCACCTGCATGCGCGCCGCCTGATCATTGGCACGCCAGAGCGGTCGGGCGCTGGCAACAAGCTTGATGTGACCGCTGAGCTGCCAGAACATTTTGCTGCCAGCATGGAAGCGCTAGGGTTTGAGCAGAGGCAAAGCGATGCCGCGCCAATCCGTGACGAAGCGCCAGAGCGTACGCCGGCTGAAAAGAAGCAGGCCGCGCGCCGCCATGCCAAACAATATCGCAAGGACCGCCGCGGAGAACGCCGAACCCGCACAACATCGAAGGCGACCACCAGAAAGAAGCCGGTCAAAGGCAAGGGTCCGATGAAGCCAAAAGGCAGGAAACGGTGAGCAACAGCGCGACCAGAGATGGCGCGACGCGGCTCGCCGTGTTCGATTGCGATGGCACGCTGGTCGATGGGCAGGCCGATGTCTTGTGGGCGATGGCCCATGCGTTTGAGAAAGCGCGTTTGCCAGCGCCCGACCCCAACACGGTACGCCGCCTTGTCGGCTTAAGCCTGCCGGTCGCGATCCGTGAACTGGTCCCCGATGCCGATGAGCGCGTGCAGCGCGACCTGACCGAGCTTTACAAATCCTCCTTCCGTGCCCGGCGCGAGGAAGGCCTGCTATACGAGCCGCTCTATGATGGCATCGCCACCCTTTTGCGCGACCTTCATGCTGCGGGATGGAGCCTTGCGGTGGCGACCGGCAAGTCGGACAGGGGGCTTCAGGCCTGCCTCGCAGCGCACGATCTGACCGATCTGTTCGTCTCGCTCCAGACCGCAGATCGTCACCCGTCAAAGCCGCATCCCGCCATGCTGGAAGCCGCGATGTTCGAGGCTGCCGCGCAGCCTGAAAACACGGTCATGATTGGCGATACCAGCTTCGACATGCAGATGGCCCGAGCCGCGCGCGCGCATGCTGTCGGCGTTGCGTGGGGCTATCATTCTGAAAGCGAACTTGACGCGAGCGGCGCCAATATTGTCCTGCCCGATGTGCCGCAGCTAGCCGATTATCTTGCGAGACACCGATGAACGAAACCGAAGAGGCGGCAGAGGCGCTGGCCAAAGAGCGCTATCTGATCATGAACCTGGTGCGCGTGGCTGCGATCATAACTTTGATTGCAGGCCTTGCGATAGCGCGCGACGTGATCCCGGCCCCTTGGGCGCTGGGCGCCGCGATGGCTGTGGGCGGCATGGTGAGCTTCTTTTTCGGCCCGCCATTGCTCGCCCGGCGTTGGAAAGCGCAGGACCGGGGCGAAGAATGAAGCGGTTTTACAAGGAAGTCAGCGTCGCCAAGCTGGAAGGCGAAAATGGTGACGGCTGGCAGGTCACGCTTGATGGACGCGGGATCAAGACCGTGAAGGGATCGCCGCAGGTCGTGCCCAGCGAGCCATTGGCACGCGCACTGGCCGCAGAATGGGATGCACAGGGCGAGAAAATTGACCCTGCAACCCTGCCGCTGCGCGATATGACCGATTATGCAATCGACATCGTCACGCCTGATCCCGCAGCGGTTGCAGACAAGCTTTTGTCCTATGGCGACACTGACACTCTGCTGTATCGCGCCGATCCGGATGAGCCGCTTTACGTCCGCCAACAGGAAGTGTGGGAACCGATCACGGCGGCTTTTGAGGCCAAGCACGGTGTTGATCTGGTCCGCGTGAGCGGGATCATCCACCGCTCTCAAAGTGAAGAGAGCATGGCCAAATTGCGCGTAGTGCTGGGATCGCAAGACGCATTTGCGCTCGCCGGGATGGAAGCGATGGTCAGCCTTGCTGCCTCCCTCGTCATTGGACTTGAGGCCTGTGACCCAGAGGCCGATCCACTCGCCCTGTGGCAGGCAGCCAGCCTCGAAGAAGAATGGCAAGCGGACCTGTGGGGCCGCGATGAGGAGGCCGAAGAGCGCCGCGCCAAGCGCGAGGCTGATTTCCTAAGAGCGAGCGAATTCGTGCAGCTGGCCCGCCAATAGCGGCTATCGGCTCTCAAAAACCCAATCAGCCACTTCGCCGGCAACGCGGTTTGCTGCGCGGTTCAGCGCCGGGCCAACAAATGCGGTTTCAGCCGGAACACCGTCTTCGCGCGCTTCGAACCGGCGCGAGATGACTTTGCCTTTGCCATCGGAAACAACCGCATCATACAGCACCACAACCGATGAACTGGGCGCGTCATAGGTCATCTCGATCAGCGTACCGCGAACCACGTGGCTTGCAGGCGTTGGCGTGTCGTCGCTGTCGAGGATCAGCACCGCACCATCATCGCCCGATCGTGTGCGCAAGGTTTCACCCAGAAGCCGGCGGAACAGCCGCGCTGGCTTTTCGACCCAAACCGCCTCTTGCAGATAAGCGATGCTGGTATCCGAAACCTGTACCGGCACGCGCAGCACGTCGAGCTTGGCCGGGGTTTCCGGCGTCATGACGGCAATCGCACCCGCGCTTCCTTCTTCGCCGGTGGCCGCGCCTGATCCGGCAGGCGCACTCGCGGTTGAGCTTAACGTCAAAAGGCTTTCGGGCGGATCGCTCGCGCCAAGGCTGACACAGCCTGAAAGCGCAAGGCTCGCCGCCAGAAGTGCCGCCACAAGGGGCGTGCGGTTGGTCGCATTCATTGGCCGTGTTCCCATCATGGCTTGTACTCCGGCAGCACCTGTCCGCCGATCAGCGCACCGGCGCCCTGGTTCTCGATCCGCTCAGTCAGCGCGCGAAGACTTCGGCTGGTGGCGCGCAGGTCCTGCAAGGTTGCCTCGGCTGCTGGCAAAGTGCCTTCGCTCAATTGCTGGGCCGCAGGACGCGCATCCTGCAAGGTCGCTTCAAGCGCATCAGCAGCGCGCTTGGCCGACGCCAGCGTTTCGCGCAGATCCTCAACCGCCTGCTTGCCATCATCATTGACCAAAGTGTTGGTCGAATTGGTGAGGTTTTCAATCGAAGCCAGCGTCGTGTTGAACTGAGCAATCGTGGTCTGGAATTCCTCAAGGTTTGCCTGCAAGGCCGGGGTCGCATCAGCAAGGCCGCGGGTCAGGCGATCAGTGTTGGTGAGGATTGCCGTCAATTCCTGCTGGTTTTCCGGTCCAAGCAGCAGGTTGAGGTTCTCCGCCAAAGTCGCCAGCCGTTCAAGCAGCAACGGCGCGTTGTTGAGCAGCGCGTTGATGCCGCCATCCTTGGGCGGGATCACCGGGCGATCTTCCGGGCACGCCGTCGTCTCACACGTGATCGCAGGAGCCCCGCCGCGGGCGCCATCAAGCAGGATCGTCGATACGCCGGTAAAGCTCGACTGGATCGTCGCCGTGGTGCCGACAAGGATCGGAACCTCATCGCGCACACGGATGCGGACGCGGACGAATTCGGGATCGTCTTCGGACAGCGCAATATTGACGACCTGCCCCACCGGAACCCCGGCATAGGCAACCTGGCTACCCTGTGCGAGGCCGGAAACCGACTGCGCATAGAAGATGTCGTATTCGTTGACCGCGCCCTGATTCAGACGCGCGATCCAGATGATGAACGCCGCCAGCGCCGCCAGCAGCAGCAGCGTGATCGCTCCGACCCAGAGGTGATTGGCTCTCGTTTCCATTCCTTGCCCCTATGAACGCGCCAAAGCGCGCCTGTCCAACACCTTGTGCGTTTGTATCGCCATTCTAGTCACCCCAATCCGCAGCGGCGCGCCCTGCATTAAGCCGGTGCGCAGTCATCGCCCCGCGCCCACGCGCGCCGTTGAAATATTCATCGATCCACGGATGACGGGTGTCGAGCAGCTCCGGGATTGTGCCCACAGCCACTACCTTCTTTTCCGCCAGCACCGCCACCCGGTCACAAATCTCGTACAAGGTATCGAGATCGTGCGTGATCAGGAACACGGTGAGACCCAGCGTCTCTTTCAATTCGCGTGTCTGCTGGTCAAATCGCGCAGCGCCAATCGGATCAAGGCCAGCCGTCGGCTCGTCGAGGAACAACAGTTCCGGATCAAGCGCGAGCGCGCGCGCAAGGCCTGCGCGCTTGCGCATCCCGCCAGACAGTTCCGATGGATACTTGGCGATTGCCTCTTCAGGAAGGCCCGAAAGCAACACCTTATAGCGAGCGATCTCGCGCCGCAGATCATCATCGATCTCGGGATAAAATTGCTTGAGCGGCACCTCGACATTTTCGCCCACAGTCAGCGTCGAGAACAGCGCGCCGCCCTGGAACAGGACGCCCCAGCGGCAACGCACGCCAATGTTTTCGTCCGGATCGCTGCCGGTGATCTCGCGGCCTAACACCTCGATCCGTCCTGCGGTCGGTGTCTGAAGCCCGATGATCGAGCGCATAAGCACCGATTTGCCCGTGCCGGACCCGCCAACAACGCCAATGATTTCGCCGCGCCGCACTTCGAGATCGAGCCCGTCATGGACGGCTGATTCGCCGAACTTGTTGACCAGGCCTTCGACGACGATTGGCGGGGCCGAATGGAAACGGGTGTGGTCTTCGGGATGAAGCGCGGTGTTTTCGATCACGCTGGGGCGAAAGTCTGCCATGTCTTACCCCCAACCCACTTCGGTGAAGAACACCGCGAAAAATGCATCAAGCACGATCACGGCAAAGATCGCAGACACAACCGCCATCGTGGTGCGGATGCCAACCTGCTCTGAATCGCCCTTTACCTGCATACCGTGATAGCACCCGGCAAGCGCCACGATCAGGCCGAAGACAGGCGCCTTGATCAGACCCACCCACACATCGTGCAGCGGCACCACTTCCTGAATGCGTTCAAGGAAGGTGAAAAACGGGATGCCCAGCGCGACCTGTCCGATCACAGCGCCGCCAATGATGCCCACGACCGAGGAATAAAAGCCAAGCAGGATCATCATGAACGTGCAGGCAAGGATGCGCGGGATCACCAGCTGCTCTATCGGAGAAATACCGATTGTGCGCATTGCATCAACCTCTTCGGTCAGCTTCATCGTCCCGATTTGCGCGGCAAACGCACTTCCTGAACGGCCAGCTACCATGATCGCGGTCATCAACACGCCCAGTTCGCGCAAGGTGATGCGCCCGACAAGGTTCACTGTCAGCGCCTCTGCGCCAAATTGTTCAAGCTGCACCGCGCCTTGCTGCGCGATGACGATACCGATCAGAAAGCTCATCAATCCGATGATCGGCAGCGCGGATACGCCCACCATCTCCATCTGCCGCACCAGAGCCTTCACCGGGAAGGTTGAGGGATGCCGGATGAGATTTCCAAAGGCGAGCAGGATCTGCCCGAAAAAGCCGATCACCCCGATAATGCCGGACCGCGCGGCGAA
Organism: uncultured Porphyrobacter sp.; assembly: GCA_964443505.1. Classification (GTDB taxonomy): domain Bacteria; phylum Pseudomonadota; class Alphaproteobacteria; order Sphingomonadales; family Sphingomonadaceae; genus Erythrobacter. The sequence goes on from CAYUCZ010000021.1 coordinate 30,099, forward strand.
AACCTGCTCGCCCATGGCAAGCGGGACGCGTTCCCAAACGGGCACGCGCGGCGGGCACAATTCGCCGTCACTGCTGGCCCCCTGGACTGCATCGAGAAGACGCTTGGCAGCGATGCTCGCGCCGGTGATTTCAGCCGAATGGCGCGAGGCAAGGCGGCATGCGATCCAGGCGCCGACAGTGTCGATCTCTTCGACGCCTGAAAGGTCGATCACCTTGATCTCGCTCGATATTTGATCAAGCTCACGCTCTACCGTGCCGATTGTCGAAACCAGCAAGGGGCCTGACAACACCAGCGCGGTGCCAACCCCTTCGTGTTCTGCAAGCGTGTATTGAGCAGCACCGTCCATTGCGAGGCTGTATGCGGGGTTTTGCGGATTGGCTCAAGCGGTCTGTTGCGCCTTCCTGACGATCAAGGTGGTCATGACGCGCGGTTTGAGGCAAGCCTTGGCCGAATTGCTCACACCGGGAGAGAGTAACGAGATGACGCACTTCAAGGTTGAACAGCATGGTGGTGTGACCTTGGTCACGCTCGACAACCCGCCTTACAACACCGTGCATGCCGATTTGATGCGCGACGGGGCGCGTTTCTTTGCTGACCTTGCTTCCTCGCAAGAGACCAAGGCGGTCGTCTTTACCGGCGCTGGCGACAATTACAGCCGCGGCATGGATATAAAGGTCGCCGCCAGCCTGACCGAGGAAACCCGCGCTGACACGCGCGCAGTTCTGAACGAGATGATGGCAAATATGCACCGCCTGCCTTGCCCGCTGGTGAGTGCAGTCAACGGTCACGCGATTGGCGCTGGCGGCATCATGATGCTCACCTGTGACTGGGTGATCGCGGCGGAAGGCGATTACAAGATCGGCCTGCCAGAGGCGAAGGCAGGTCTGGCCTTCCCAACCGTTCCCCAGGCGATCATCGACCACTGGCTTGACCCTGTATGGCGGCGCAGGCTTGCGCTCACATCGCAGCTTTTCGGGCCGCACGAGGCCGCTCTCACAGGCATGGTCGATGAAGTTGTCCCGGCAGACACTCTGGTCGAACTCGCGATCCAGCGCGCCGAGGAACTCGCCGCGCAACCCGCGTTCAAGGACTGCAAGCGCCAATTGCGGGCCAAGGCCAATGCGGAAATTGATGGTTTGCTCGCTTAGGTGGCTGAGAATTGTTGCGCTGCACCTGATCGATTGGCATGGCTCGGCGCGACATGACACAATCACTCGACACGACCTTTAACCCCGCCGAGCTTGAAAAGCGGTGGTATGCCCATTGGGAATCAACCGGCGGTTTTCGCCCAGAGCGCCCGGATGCCGAACCCTTCACGATTGTGAACCCGCCGCCCAATGTGACGGGCTCGCTTCACATTGGCCACGCGCTCGACAACACGCTTCAGGACATCGTGATCCGTTATGAGCGGCTGCGCGGCAAGGATGCGCTGTGGGTGGTTGGCACTGACCATGCCGGGATCGCCACGCAAATGGTGGTCGAACGCCAGATGGAGGAGCGGCAGGACAAGCGCACCAATTATTCGCGCGAAGAGTTTGTCGACAAGGTCTGGGAATGGAAACACGAATCAGGCGGGCAAATCACCCACCAGCTGCGCCGGCTTGGCTGTTCGATGGACTGGTCACGCGAACAGTTCACGATGGACCCGCACTTTACCAAGGCGGTGCTCAAGACCTTTGTCGATCTCTACAATGACGGCCTGATCTACCGCGACAAAAGGCTCGTCAACTGGGACCCCAAGCTCAAGACCGCGATCAGCGATCTTGAGGTTGAGCAGCAGACCATTCCGGGCAACTTCTGGCACTTTAAGTACCCGCTCGCCGATGGTGTGACGCTCGACGATGGGCGCGATTATATTGAAGTCGCGACCACCCGGCCTGAGACGATGCTCGCCGATATGGCGGTTGCGGTGCACCCCTCGGATGAGCGCTATGCCAGCGTTGTGGGTAAGGAAGTCGTGCTCCCCATTACCGGTCGCCGCATTCCGATTGTGGCCGATGAGCACGCTGACCCCGAACTTGGCTCAGGCGCGGTGAAGATCACGCCGGGACATGACTTCAACGACTTTGAGGTGGGCAAGCGTGCCGGGATCGCGGCTGGCGATATGCTCAACATGCTCGATGGCGAGGCCAATGTCTGCCAGACCGCCGATGGCCTTGTTCCGGACGAATTTATCGGCCTCCACCGCTTCAAACGCGACGGTAAGCCGGGCGCACGCGAGCTGGTGGTCGAGCGGTTGAAGGAGCTCGGCTGCCTCATCCCGCATGTCTCCAAGAACAAGAAGGGCGAGGAGGTTGTCTCCGACGCCGAACCGCGTCAGATCGCAACCCCTTTTGGTGACCGCGGCGGTGTGGTGATCGAACCGTGGCTGACCGACCAATGGTATGTCGATGCGGAAAAGCTCGCCGAAAAACCGATCAAGGACGTGCGCGACGGCACGATCGAAATCGTCCCCAAGAGCTGGGAGAAGACCTTCTTCAACTGGATGGAAAACATCCAGCCATGGTGTGTCTCTCGCCAACTGTGGTGGGGGCACCGGATTCCGGCTTGGTTCGATGCCGATGGCAACGCCTATGTCGCCGAGACCGAGGAAGATGCACAGGCGCAAGCGGGTGAAGGCGTCGTACTCACCCGCGATGAGGACGTCCTCGACACATGGTTCTCCTCTGCCCTCTGGCCTTTCGCCACGCTCGGCTGGCCAGAAGACGGTCAACCCCTGCTCGACAAGCACTTCCCCAACAACCTGCTGATCTCCGGCTTCGACATCCTGTTCTTCTGGGATGCGCGGATGATGATGATGGGGCAGTACAATATGGGTGAAGCCCCGTGGCCGCGCCTGTATTTGCATGGCCTTGTCCGAGCCGCTGACGGCGCGAAGATGAGCAAATCGAAGGGCAATGTTGTCGATCCGCTCGGTCTGATCGACCAATACGGCGCCGACGCGCTGCGGTTCTTTATGGCGGCGATGGAGAGCCAGGGCCGCGACATCAAGATGGATGAACGCCGCGTTGAGGGATACCGCAACTTCGCCACCAAGCTGTGGAACGCGACGCGCTATTGCCAATCCAACGGGATCGGCAAAGGCACCACGATCAAGGCTCCGACCGCGCGCCTCGCCGCCAACCAATGGATCATTGGCGAGGTGCAGCAAGCCTGCGAAGAGATCGAGGCCGCGATGGCCGATCTGCGCTTCGATGCTGCGGCCAACGCGATCTACCAGTTCACATGGTCGAAGTTCTGCGACTGGTATCTTGAGCTGATCAAGCCGGTCTTTGCTGAAGGCGCTGATCCCAATGCCATGCCGGCTCTCGAAACCCGCGAGGTTGCCGGGTGGGCGCTCGACCAGATCCTCGTCATGCTTCACCCCTTCATGCCCTTCATCACCGAAGAGCTGTGGCACGCTCAGGGTGAGCGCAGTTACGACCTGATCGCTGCCGCATGGCCCAATCCGCGCGCTGAGGTTTCGAAGGAAGCCACTGATGCGATTGACTGGGTGATCGACCTCACCACCAATGTCCGCAGCGCCAAGAATGAGCTGGGCATTCCGCCCGGCGCGAAGCTGGCGGCTTTCCTGCCCGAAGCGAGCACGCTGGCCGCAAGAACAATCGAGCGTTCCAGCGCCGCGATTGAACGGCTTGCGCGCCTGACCCCGGTGACAATCGGCGAAGCGCCCGCTGGAGCCGCGATGCAGGTCACGGCAGCGTGCGACGGTGTCGCCGACGTATTCGTGATCCCACTCGAAGGCATCATCGATATCGAGGCGGAGAAAGCGCGCCTCGAAAAGGCACTGGCGGCTTCGCAGAAGGAAGCGAAGAGCCTCGAAGGCAGGCTCTCCAACGCCAATTTCGTCGAACGCGCCAAGCCTGAAGCAGTGGAGAAGGCGAAAGCCGACTTCGCGCATCACAGCGCCGAGGTTGAACGGCTTGAAGCAGCACTCAAGCGGCTGGGTTAATCGGACATAGCGGCTGCTTTAAGCTGCAGACCGTGTCGCTCTTAACGTCAGCAATTGGGGGTGAAAGCCGCCATTACGTCAATTGAGCTGCTCGCGCCGAACGGCAATTACCCGATGCCGAAAAAGTAGCCTGCGATTGCGAGCGCATCAATGAGAGCGTGCGCCACGATCGTCATCGTCAAGTTACGATACCGCGCATAGTAGAGCGAAAAAAGCACGCCTACCAACGCAACGTTCACGACTGAAAATATGCCGTCCTTCACGTGGTAGAGAGCAAAGGCAATCTGCACCAAAGTGATTGCCGCAAGAGGCGGCACGTTCAGCCGAAGCAATCGCTCCAAAGCGTAGCCACGAAAAATGATCTCCTCGGCTACCGCCGCGGTTACAAGCGCAAGCAAAGGATACCAATAAACGAAATGGAAGGGCAGGCTGGCCGGATCGACCCCATCTCCTGCCGCGCTTGGCTGCAGCCACAATGCGTTCCAGAGAAACAGAAGAAGGATGGAGCCGATCATGAAGAACGCGCCAAGTCCCATACCGGCTGCGAAAGTTTCGGCGTCAAGCTTGCGAAATCCGAGCGATGCCAGATTTTCGCGTTCGCACATGACGACAAGGCCAACCAGGAAAAGAGCTGCTGCCCAGTCCATCGCCTGAGAGGCCAGATTGCGCGCGACCAGATCGGTGGGAAGCCAAAGGTTCACGATGCCGGGCCACCACAACAATTGGACACCGACCAGCGCAAAGATCAGGCCAACGAAAATGCAAGGTCTTTGGCGCTGCTCGTTCAAGGCACTCCGCTCCACCGATACTCTTCTGTTGCTGTATAGTGCAGGCAAAGATGAGCGCTAGTTTTGCATGACCGAAACTGGGTCGTGACCAGACTGACCGGTTTTGGCCGGTTGGTTGCTCTTGCATCTACCGAAATGGGGATTGCGATCCTATCTGTAGTGTATGTCGCCGTGGCTCATCCTTCTCGTTCCGCTGCTGATCGGCGCGGTTTTCGTGTATCGCCGACATAAGCGGCGACACAGACGCGAGACACTCCTGGCGACGCCGCTGACAGCTGCTGAGCGGACGGTGGTGGAAAGGCTCGTTCCGCTGGTTCGCCGCCTGCCTGATCCCTTGCGGCTTTCGCTTGAAGGCAAGATCAACCTATTCCTCGACCAGGTCACCTTCCGGGGTCAAAATGGTCTCGAAGTCAACGACGTCATGCGGCTTTCGATCGCGGCGCAAGCCTGCCTTCTGATCGTCAACAGCCCTGTCTGGTACGATACGATCCGCAATGTGCTGATCTACCCCAGCGCCTTCCTCACTCACCGCGATAATCATGAAGGCTATCTGGTGCATGAAAACCGCCACGCGACGCTGGGCGAAAGCTGGGCGCGCGGGCCGGTTATCCTGTCGTGGGATCATGCTTTGCATGGCGGGCTTGATGCAACCGACGGGCACAATGTCGTGATCCACGAATTCGCTCATCAGCTTGACGCCATGACAGGCCATACCAATGGCATTCCGATCCTGCGCAAGGGGCAGACCTATTCGGGTTGGGAAGACGCCATGCTGGAGGCCTATCACGACCATGTCGAGCGGGTCGAGCACGGCGCGCCGACCTTGATCGATCCATATGGCGCGACCAATCACGAAGAGTTCTTTGCCGAGGCAATCGTGACTTTCTTTGAAAGACCACGCGAATTGCGTTCACAGGTGCCGGCCCTGTATGATCAGCTTGCGCAGCTTTTGGCGCTTGACCCGGCACGGTGGGGCTGATCTTGAGCCTGAAACAGGCGAGGCAAATTTCCTACAGGTGGCATTGGTGTCATAGCTTGCATGATGATCGCACAGGCTCTCCTTCAGCCATGACCGGCTCAATTGATCGCTTCATTCGATCAAAATACGCGCCTGTCATCGATTGGATTTTTACCCTAGGACCGTGTAACATGTGGTCCATGTGTTCTCCACGCACGACGAACCGATGGCCCGAGCGCATCAGCGAGGATATCCCGCGCCGGTTGGCGGGCGCACTGGGAATGAGCGATGGCTGACCTGATCTGTGCAGCAGACGATGATGGCGGGCCTGAGATTTTCGCCTCGCTTCAGGGTGAAGGCCCCTCGGCAGGCACGCCGGTGGCCTTTATTCGCCTGTCTCGCTGCAATCTTGCCTGCACATGGTGCGACACCGCTTACACCTGGCGGTTTGAAGGCGATGCGCGCCCGCACCGCGACAATGTGCATTATGACCGCAAGGCCAACCAGATCGCGCTCTCACCTGCAAAAGCGGCGGCCAAGGTTGCGGCTTTGGGGCAAAAGCGGCTGGTTATCACCGGCGGCGAACCCTTGATGCAATCAGGCGCGATTGCCGACATGCTCGCTATCCTGCCCGATATCGAAGTCGAGATCGAAACAAACGGCACAACCCGCGCCAATGCGCATGTCGATATCCGGGTGGATCAGTACAATGTCAGCCCCAAGCTGGCGCATTCGGGCAATGCTGCCGACCTTGCTCTGATTCCCGAGCGGCTCGATTTCTATGCCGCTGATCCCAGGGCATTCTTCAAATTCGTGATCGCTGAGCCATCTGATGTTAGCGAGGTTGCGGAACTTGTGCGCGCTTACCGCATTCCATCACAGCGGGTGTTCCTGATGGCAGAGGGCACAACCAGCGAGGCGCTGCGCGCACGTCAGGAATGGCTGAGCCCAATCTGTCTCGAAAAGGGATGGCGCATGTCGGACAGGCTGCACATCCATCTTTACGGAGACACCCGCGCGACTTAAGGTGACCGGCAGGGGGCATTGCTCGGTGGACATATTTATTTCTTACTCACGGAAAGACCGTGGGCGCGTAACACACATGGCGAAAGCCCTTGAGGAACAGGGCTACACGGTCTGGTGGGACCGGCATATCAAGCCGGGACAGGACTTTCACAACGTAATTCAGGATGCGATCGAGAACGCGACAACCGTAGTTGTCGTATGGTCGGAACATTCAATTCGCAGCAATTGGGTGAAGGACGAAGCCCAGTTCGGCATCCAGAACGACAAGCTCGTCCCGGTGATGATCGATGAGGTCAATACGCCGCTTGGCTTTGGCAGCTTCCACGCGGCCGAACTTTTCGACAGCAGCGACAATCCCGCGCTTAGCGAAAATTGGCCCGAATTTGTCGAGAATATTCGCGAGAGCGCTGGCGAGGCAGAACCCAAGCCTGAGCTTGAAGAACTCCTGACCCGTCCGCAAAAACCGCGGCAACCGGGCTCCGGCGGCAAGAAGAAGACCGCAACACCCAAGGCGCCGCCTGTCTGGAAACGCTATGCGACGATCGGCGGCGCGGTCCTCGGTTCACTCGTCGCAATCCTGCTTGCGTATCAGGCGATCGTAACGACAGGTGCGATGGGGCCGGGCGATCCTGATGACATGACCCCGGTTGTGCTCGGCATCTATCCGGAAAAAGGGTTTGGCGAAGATCAGGCGCGCGGTCTTGCTGCCGCCTTTGAAGATATGCCCGGCGTGACCCTGCGCGAATTGAAGGCCCCGCTTGATGCGATGAAGGGTCGCAACGCTCCGGTCCTGATCGAGAACCTCAAAAGCTATCTGGCGAACCAGAATGTCGTCGCGATTGTGGGCCCTTCGATCACCGAGTTCACTCCCGAAGTGCTTGATGTGGTCGAAGACAGCGGCCGCAAACCAGCGATTGTGCTGACCACGGCAAGCTCGCGCAGCAATATCGGTTGGGATGATCGCCAGCTGCCGCTGTTCCGGGTTGGCTCGGGCATTGATGAGCGCGCGGCCCAGTTCGCGCGGCTTGCGCGCGGCATGATCGATGACGGCGGTGAGGTCGTTCTGGTCTATGAAGAAGTGCCCAATTCGAGCGAGAAGACATATGGGCAAATCTTCTTCCAGCGGATCGCCAGCAATATGCCGGAATGGCAGGAATGGTCGGACCAGCGCAAAGTCCGCGCGATCCGCTATACCCGAGGAAGCATCGCAGACAGCTTTGCAGCGCCGCAGCGGCGCGCTCTGCTCGATCAGGACAAGATGATCGTGGTCGTTGGCCTCAGCACCGATTTCAAGGACATGGTGCGCGCGTTCTACAAGGCAGAGGACCCCACCAGGCTCGCCCTGCTTGGCGGATGGAACACCAGCAAGGCGATGTACGAACTGTCGAACGGCGTCGTGAACCGCGAAACCGGTGAGAGCACGCCTGCGATCGACATTCAGCATCCGCGCCTGTTCGACATGACCGATGTTCACCGCAGCCCGGCAGCGACCGGCGCGATGGCTGATCTACGGCGGTTTGAAAGCGAGTTTGGCACTTTGTCGCCGACCTTGCGGCAAGAGGCAGTCGCTTACGATTCAGGTCTGGTCGTCAAGCAGGCGATCAAGCGCATCGGCGAAGATGTGATCCGGGCTGAAGATCTGGTCGAGATCATGCGCGGACAGAGCTTTGAGGGTGTGACCGGTCAGATCAGGTTTGCCGAAGGCGGGCAGAACAACGGACCGACCGGCGGTTTGAGCCGTGAGCTGTATAGCCTGCAGTTCAACCTGCGCGGTGACAATGGCTGGACCGAGATCACGCGGTTCGATGAATTGCTGGGTCGGCGCGGCGCGGCGACAACGGTAGCAAGTGCGGATACGAACTGAGCGTCGATGATCCTCGTGGCGGGCGCTTAGCCCTGGCTGCGCCAGCGAAGCACAACCCGGTCGACGATCTCTTCTTCGCCGCCGCCATTCTGCCACAGCTCCGAGAAACTCGGGTCTTCCGAGGCCGGGCGCTTGTGTTCTTCGAGCGTGTCGAAGTTGACGCGGATCGGGATCGCAACACCCTCGCCGCAGACAATGCATTCGCGGTTGCGCAGGGCAGGAATGGAATCGAGGAACCCGCGCGAGCCTTCCGGCATGGCCGAGCGCACAAAGGCCTGGTCGCGGTCGTTGTTGAGACGCATCGAAATGATCGTGCCGCATTGCGACAACACGCCTTCAGCAAGGTCAGAGGGACGCTGAGTGATAAGACCGAGACTGATCCCGTACTTACGCCCTTCCTTTGCAATCCGGCTGAGGATGCGGCCGACCGATGATCCATCGGCGTGCTTTTCATTGGGGACGTAGCGGTGGGCCTCTTCGCATACGAGCAGGATCGGACGGGTCTTTTCCTCGCGGCCCCAGATTGCAAAGTCGAACACGAGGCGGCTGAGAACCGCGACCACGGTTGATGTGATGTCGGATGGAACGCCTGACACGTCGATGATCGAGATCGGCCTGCCATCGCCGGGCATGCGGAACACTTTGGAGATGAAATCGGCCATCGTGTCACCAACCAGCATGCCTGAGAACATGAACTGATAGCGCGGATCGCCTTTCAATTCCTCAAGCTTGCTCTTGATGCGCATATACGGCGCAGAGGAGGTTGCCTTGTCGAGCTTGCCCATCTCGTCCTGCAACTTGTTGGACAGGTCGCTGAGGAGATAGGGGATCGGCGAATCCACCGTGATCTTGCCCATGGTTTCAGCAAGGCGGTTCTTAGCCCGCGCATGCAGAAGACATTTGGCGAGAATATCCATATCGACCTGACGTTCATTGCCATCGCTGGTGAGCAGGACTTCGCAGTGCTCTTCGAAGTTCATCAGCCAGTATGGCATTTGCAGGTTCGAAACATCGAGGATCTGCCCCGTCTGCCGGAAGGCAGAGGCGTATTCGCCGTGAGGGTCAATCATCACGATATGGCCTTCAGGGGCGGCCTGACAGATGCGGTGCAGGATCAAGGCGGCGCTGGTTGATTTACCCGTACCGGTCGATCCCAGCAGCGCGAAGTGCTTGCCCAGCATCGCATCGATATAAAGGCCCGCGCGGATATCCTTGGTCGGGAACACGGTGCCGATTGTAATGTTGGCACGGCCATCGCTGGCGTAGATCTGTTCAAGATCCTTTGTCGTCGCCGGATAGACCATCGCGCCCGGCACCGGATAGCGCGTCACACCGCGCTTGAAGCCATGAATGAGCCCGGTGAGCTTTTCCTCAGCGCCCTCACCCAGAAAGTCGATATGAGCGATAATGCCGTTTTCGGCCCGGCGATCCTTGCGCTGGTCACGCACATTGGCGAGCAGCCAGGCATCACCGACGCGGATCTTGATCTGACTGCCAACCTGCCCTGCAAGCGCGATCGACCGGTCGCTATCATCCATGCATTCATTGAGGCGCTGAAGATCGAGCGCAATCTGCGAGCCAGCACCTGAAATCTCAAGGACTACGCCGATCGGCAGGCGGGCATTGTCTTCGGATTCAAAGGTGTCATGAGCGCCAGCTGTTGGCTGCGCAGCAGCGGCGGTGTTCTGACTGAAATTGTGTTGACCCATGTCGGTCATGCTCGGTTCCTTGCCCCTAGGATCTTCCTGTCGGCATACTGTTGTATTGCCGAGTGGATTTCTGACCTTCGAGCTATGCGAGGATGGGGTTAATATCGCGTCAACATTGTTTGATCTGCGCTGCCTAATGCGCAGTCAAAAATGGGTGGCTAGCGAGCGAAAAGCCGCCCTGCGACCCAGCCCATGCCGAGCGAAAGCATGATGGCGCCAAGGCCATAGAACAGCGACCATCGTTCTGCTGCCTGCACCACGCGCCCTTCAAGGCCGACCTTCACGACCTCAATATCTGCCGTGGCGCTCGCCAGGACCCGGCCATCTGCAATCGCGAAGGTTTCGGCGGTGTATTCGCCGGTCGTCACATTCGAGGGAAGGCCAATACGCGCCTGATAGAGCACGCCTTCGCTTATGCGCACGCCCTCAGGGTTCTGCTTGTAGAGCCCAAGCCGCTCACGCATGTCGACAAGGCCCGCAGCAAAACGGGCCTGCTCTTCGGGTTCGATCTGTCCTGTCGGGCTCAACTGAATGAACTCGGTGCCCAGCTCGTAAATCGCGGCGGTCAGCGGATCGACGATCTCATCAATCGGCCTCGATGATGCAACTGCAAAGAACGAAGGCGCAGAACGAAAGTCCGATGAGCCTGCATTCATCCAGATGCCCGCAATGCGTTCTTTCTCGCGCAGGCGGATCGGTTCAAGCGGTCCTTTGAGCACGACGACGATGTCATATTGTGTGTCTGACCCGGCGCCCGCCGGATCGATCACTGCGCCGTACAGCAAGAGGTCAGCGCCGGTGAAACCCTGGCGCACCTCAACCCGCGATTGGCTTACTTCGGGAACCAGGATCGGCTCACGCTGGCCCATCAAAAACGGGGCGGCGATCGTCAGGGCTAAAGGTGCCCAAATTGTCTTGGGCAGCAGCGTCATAGTGGGCTGACCGTGTAGATTTCATCGGGCTGAACACCGAGCCCGTAAAGCATGCGCAGCGCCACCGCGATCACGATCCCGGCAAGGACCAGACGCAGGATTTCTGGCCGGGCCTTAAGCGCGATCTGCGTTCCGAATTGTGCTCCCATGACCGACCCAAGAAGCAACAGGCCAGCAAGGATGATGTCCACCGCCTGCGTTGTCAGCGCATGTGTCATGGTGGTGACCATGGTCACGAACAGGATCTGGAACAGCGAGGTTCCGACCACGACATTGCCGCTCATGCCGAGAATATAGAGCATGGCGGGGACAAGGATGAAGCCGCCGCCGACACCCATGAGCATGGTGAGGATCCCCACCAGCACACCCAGGATCAGCGGCGCGAGCGGCGAGATATAAAGCCCGGAGGCATAAAAGCGCGTGCGAAAGGGCAGGCCCGCGACAAGCGGATGGTGCCGCCGCTTGCGGGGCTGAGCACCCGAAGATTGCGCCTTGCCACGCAGCGCGTCGAGCGCCTCGCGCATCATCAGCGATCCGATCGTGCCAAGCAGCAGGACGTAGAGGACCCCGATGACCACATCGATCTGGCCCCATGCGCGCAGCAGACTGAACAATCCGGCTCCGATCAGTGCGCCGATCACACCGCCGCCGACCATCACCATGCCCATGCGATAGTCGACACCCTTGCGCTTGCCATGGGCGAGGACGCCCGAAACGCTTGCGCCTGTAACCTGGGTTGCAGCCGAAGCCGCCGCGACCGTAGGCGGGATGCCATAGAAGATGAGGAGCGGCGTGGTCAGGAAACCGCCGCCCACTCCGAACAGGCCGGAAAGAATGCCGGTCAGCCCGCCAAGCAGCACGATGAACAGGCCGTTCACCGAGAGATTCGCAATGGGCAGATAGACATCCATGGCCAAGCGATTAGCCCAGCGAGACGAGCGTTGGAAGGCAAGCTTTTGCGCGATCCCCGCTTGGTGCTAGCCGATGCGCTTTCAGAACCTCGTTGACAGGGTTGCGGCCACTCCAGACGTCGGTTCCGCATCGCCTGCAACGCGTTCTCGCCAATCGACCGAAACGCGCGCCGGGACCTCGCCCACAGTCAGGTCAAACCGCAAGGTCGGGCCGACATCAAGCCGGTTGGCATCGACCTGTGCCCCGCCCCAACTGGCCCCGCCAAGGCTGATACGCACAGGCTGCTCGCCGATCGCCTTGAAGTTCGCGATCTCGCGGGTGATGCCAAGCTGGCCGTCGGCAAAGAACGTGTCGGCATTGCCTGCCACATATCCCGCACTTGCATAGGCTTCGAGAGCAAGCCCGAGCGGTAGGCGCTGTGGCGGCAATTCGGATACTGCATATGCAGCAGGACGCACTTCGGTGTTGAACCGGTTGCGCGTCACCCTGAGCTCTGCCGCGGTGCGCAGAGGTATGGCTGCCACAGGACGGGCCGAAAGGCCCGCGGCAAGCTCGGTCTCTCCATCTTCGACCAGCGCATTATAAGCGCGGGCATAGGCGCGCGGATCATGCGCCGATTGCGGCGCAATGCGATATTGCAAATTCGCTGCAAGCTGGCTCGCGCCGTAAACCGGAGCCCGCCCTTGCACGCTGGAGAGTGAGGAAGACCCCGAACGGTAAAAGGCGATCGCATCAAGCGACCAGCGATCCACAGCGTTGTCGGTCGATTGGTCGTCCGTCTGTCTTGCAGAAGGCTGCGCAAGAAACGGAGCGCTGCTTTGCTTAAACGCGGCCAAGCGGTTCGCTTTGCCTGCCAATTGCGCGTGGGACATCCGTTCCACACCTGCACCTCTGGCAAAGCCGGGCACTTTGAAATCATGTCCGAATGCCGCTGTCATGACGTAATGGTGCCCGGCGGCGACCTGCGGGCTGGCTGCAAGGGCAGAATAGCCGCGCATGGCTGTGTTGAGGATAGCGCCGTCAAACGCTCCGGTGCCTGCGCCAAGGTCAATCGAGCCGAGCGCCGCACCCGGCAAGGGCGAGGTCGGTGCAGATGTGCTGTTTGCGTCAGCCTGTGCAACCGCACCTGCCTGGTCCGCGGCATCGTCCTTGGCGATCAGGACATGCGGCGAAGGCAGATCGATCTCTGGCAGCGCAAATGGGCTCTCCCACAGCATGATACGGCCAGTCGACCAGACAGCCAGCACAAAGCCAAGCGCCACAAGCGGAGTGCCGCGGCGGCGGGTTTCAACAGCGCCGGTCAAGCCCCCGCCTCCGGCACATGCGATAGCTGGGTGATCCCCTTGTCCGGATGCGCAGGGTGGCGATTGTGCGGTGTCTTGTCCCAAGTCGCGCTGCGACCGAAGAATGTCCGGGTGTATGCAGCGATCGCCCGCCGTCCCGCCATAATGGCGATCACATTGGTGACAGGGATGCGCATTACGGCAAACACGCCTTCAGCCATGCCGTAATTGCGTGCAGTAAAGGCAAAGCGCATCGCTGCCCGCCAGACAAAAAACCCAAGATTGACATACAGCAAGGTGATGACGAGCGGGGAAAGCGGGTGAGCTTCGGCCCAACCCAGCGAGACCGCAGCCCCCAGCAAAAGTGTGAGCACCAGCAGAGCATATCCGAACAAGAGGACAAGCGCGGTAAGCGGCCCGCGCCGGTCGCGCGCACGCATCCAGCTTTCAACGGCACCGAAAGACCAGCCGGTCCTGTCCCATCCCTGAAGCGCGATGCCGTGGACCCAGCGGGTCTTCTGGCGCACGACATGTTCAAGCCGTGACGGGAAATAGGCGCGCGTCGCGACCAACAGATCATCTTCGCCGCGCGCACGCACAAACCGGCACGCGCCGCCTGCCTCGGCAATGTTGAGGCCAAGCTCGTAATCTTCTGTCAGCGAAACGGGGTCGAACGGCTTGCCTTCACTGCGGTCCGTTGCAAGCTTTTCCAAGGTTGCGCGTTCGACCGCGCAGCCGACACCGGCAGCGGGAAGCGCAGCGCCAACCGCGCCGCGCACCACCATGGCCTTGCCATGCGCTTCGGCAAATTCCTCGCAATAATGGCTGCCAAGCCAATGCCGCGCGGCCTGCGGTAAGGGCTCGACCGGCAATTGAGCAAAGTGAGCGCCATCCGCAATCGCCCAGTCAAGCAGGCCGAGACCAGCCGGATCAACCAGATCCTCTGCATCGTGGAATACGATCGCTGCGAACCTATCGCCCGCCCTTCGCTCATCATCGCACATCGCCTGATAAAGCCGGTTGAGGCAGTCCGCCTTGGTGCTTGGCCCGTTGCGATCATGGATCACCAGTCGCAGCCGGCTGTCTCCGCGCGCCGCCCCCATCGCTGCCTCAAGCGTTGCCGGGTCATTGCGATAAATCCCGATATACAATCGCAAGGATCGCTGCGGCCAGACGCTCAGCATGTGCTTGATCGTGTCTGCAATGACATCGGCTTCCTGCCAGGCAGGCACGAAGATGGCCACCGGACCGTGCAATTCGCGGTGCTGGGTTTCCTTGCGATCAACCCTTGGCGTTCGCGCTCGCCCGGTCAGCTTGAGCCACAACCACGACAGATCCACGGCGAGATCGTCGAGCGCACCCAGTAAAAAAAACACCCCAGCGAAGAGAAGCAATTCGTGCTGTATTACAGCAAGCCATTGCCACAGATCCCAAACTTCTCCGGTCAAGGCGACCCTCCATGAAACAAACCGACGCAATTGCTCGCCCAAAACCGGTTTGAGCTTGCACTCCGGCACGGATTTCTCAAAAGGGTGACCCAGTATGTCCGAAAATGATCCAACATTGACCCGCCCCCTTAGTCGTATCTTCGCTCCGGTGCGCGCCCTGTTCGTAGGCGACGCGTCTGCTGGGGTGCTGCTGATCTTGGTCGCCGCGGCTGCGATGTTGGCTGCCAATTCACCGATGGCAGACGAATATCGCGAGCTCTTTTACGGCAAACTGCCATGGACCCCGATAGATAAGCTAAAGGACCTTCACTATTGGATCAATGATGGGTTGATGGCGATATTCTTTTTTGTCGTTGGTCTTGAAGTAAAACGACATATTATTGCTGGATCTTTGTCTGATCCTGCTGCGCGACGTTTGCCTATGGTTGCGGCCTTTGCGGGAATGGTCGTACCGGCGCTTGTTTATCTCGCGGTCACCGGTGGAAGCACCGAATATTTCAACGGATGGGCTATTCCGGCTGCTACCGATATCGCCTTTGCGATGGGTGTGCTTGGCCTTTTGGGTAACCGCGTCCCGGCCTCGCTCCGCCTGTTCCTGCTGACCGTTGCGATCGTTGATGACATCGGTGCAGTTCTGGTGATTGCGATCTTTTATACCCAAGGCCTCTATACGGAGTGGCTTTTGGCCTCGATCGTGGTGTTCGGCCTGATGATGGCGTTGAACCGTTTCAAGGTCTCGGTGTTCTGGCCTTACATCCTGCTTGCGCTGGTGCTGTGGTACTGCGTGCTGAATTCAGGCGTCCACGCAACGATTGCCGGTGTGCTTGCCGCGCTGACGATCCCGCTCAAGCGCCGCGATGGTAACTCGATGCTGGAAAAGCTTGAACATGGCCTCGCTCCATGGAGCGCCTATCTGGTCGTGCCGGTGTTCGGTTTTGCCAATGCGGGCGTATCGCTCGCCGGAATGGGCGCTGATGCGCTGCTCGCGCCATTGCCCATTGCGGTTGCCGCCGGTCTGGTGGTGGGCAAGCAGCTTGGCATATTCAGCGTGGTCTGGTTGGTCGACAAGATCGGCTTTGCCCCGCGCCCGGAAGGTGCGAACTGGGCGGAAATCTGGGGCGTGAGCATCCTGTGCGGGATCGGCTTTACGATGAGCATATTCATCGGCGGGCTGGCTTTCCCGAACTCGCCACTGCTGGTGGAAGAGGCCAAGATCGGTATTCTTGCCGGCTCTGCGATCTCGGCAATCCTCGGTTTCATCGTGCTGCGCCTGACAACTACGCATCCGCAAGAGGAATGCGACGACCGCGGCGCTACGCCCAGCAACGCATAACGCAACGCATATCGGCTTCCACGGCGTAGCTGAGTGAATGCGGTGAGCCTATGCGCTCACCGCATTCACCGCTTTTTACCAGCTGCCAGTGTTTTCCATGCTGGCCCAGGGCTCTTGCGGTTCAAGATTGCCTTCCTGCAAGAGCTCAATCGAAATCCCATCGGGTGATTTGACAAACGCCATGTGAC
The DNA here is from genome assembly GCA_964443505.1 of uncultured Porphyrobacter sp. GTDB lineage: Bacteria > Pseudomonadota > Alphaproteobacteria > Sphingomonadales > Sphingomonadaceae > Erythrobacter. The sequence goes on from CAYUCZ010000021.1 coordinate 46,494, forward strand.
CATCGCGCGGCGGCCGATGGATCGTGTGCCCCGCATCAACGAGCCGCTGGCAGGTTTCGTAGATATTCTCGACCCGGTAAGCGAGGTGGCCGAAATTGCGCCCACCGTCGTAATCTTCACCAGCGCTGCCATCTTCAGGCGGCCAATTGTACGTCAGTTCGACCTCTGCGACGCCTTCCTGTCCGGGGGCCGCGAGGAAAATAAGGGTGAACCGCCCCGCTTCCACATCGAACCGGCGAACTTCCTCAAGCCCGATAAGTTTGAAGAAGTCGACCGTTGCTTGCGGGTCGGTCACGCGGATCATCGAATGCAGGTATTTGACCATGAAGAATGTCCTTTCGGCCCGAGACCTAAGAGCGCACCGGCACTGCTGCAAGTCCGCAAATGGGCGCGCAAACGCAAAGAGCGCGAGACCAGAAGGCCTCGCGCTCCGTTCCTCCCGCTTGCCCGCGGGCTATTGGGTGTGAGTGCGTAAACGCGAGGCTTAGAAGCCTGCTGACACCGTCACCACGAATGCGTCATCGGTAAAGACACCGCCTGGATCGATCAGGCCATCGCCTTCAACGCCAACATAGGCTGCCGACAGCGTGACCGGACCAACCGCGACATCAGCGCCAATCGACCAGTCGATGGCTTCGCTGTCAGTGGTGAAGGTCAGGAAACCGTCAGTGTAGCCGAGGTGACCATTGATGGTGATCGGCGTATCCGGAATGCCAATGCTGAGATCGGTGTAGAGATACAGGTTGTCTGTACCGCCAAGCGAATCCTGATCAGGCGCGTATGCGATACCGCCAGTCAGGCCAGCCGGTCCGATTGCAACGCTAAGCGAGCCGTAGAACTCGACATAGTCGAAATCGCCCGGACCAGCGTCAGGATAGAGGTAACCGATGACACCGACGTCAGCCGAAAGGCCATCGGTGAGGTCGCCGCTCCAACCGCCGTAGAGGTCGAGCTCGGTTGAACCGTAGCCGACGGTATCTTCGTCGAGGTTCGAAGCCCATGTGCCGACATAGAAGCCGCCGGGAAGACCGACATCAAAACCGCCCTGAACAGCAAATTCGCCGCCCGAAAGGTCAACACCGCGGAAACGGTATTCGGTGGTGAAAGCAATGTTGCCCGAAAACGTGACGCCGCTTTCGCCGCCAACGTTGCTGGCAGTTTCTTCGTCAACTGTTTCAACAGCGCGCGTAATACCCAAGGCAGTGCCCTGAGTCGTCAGCACGACTTCGTCTTCGCTGGTGGCAGCATTGTCGAGCGCAGCCGAGGCTGCGATCAATTCTTCGCTGATCGCGCCGTCATCACTGGCGGTTTCAGCGAAAGCGGGAGCCGCAGTGAACAGCAGACCCGCAGAGAGGGATGCGGCCGTGAGACCGCGGATGGACGTGAGCATTACAACTTCCTTATTTGCGTGTTGTTGCTTCGTCCCACCTGCACATTCGAAGGTTGCGATATTTTTATGGGCAATCTCTGCCGAATGCGTAACAATCGTGCACACTTATGCTGCATAGCACAAGAGAAATTGCAGCAAGGGCGATAAACCCGGTCCAGTGTGGAGAATCTGCATCACTTGCCAACATCAAAGCCACGTCTCAATCTGTGACAAGTGATCGACACGAAAATGTGCACTTGGTTGCCCCGGCCTGCTGTTCAGACTAAAGCCACGCACTTTCCGTAAGCCCCGGTCCCCGCCGCGTGCCCAAGGATGTCAGACAGGCAGGCCGCCCGCGCCAAAGGGATGAAACCAGACTGATCATGCTGAACGCCTTGCGCAAGATATTCGGTCCTCGGCCTCAACCGCGATTACCCGCGGTGCCGGCAGGCTCGCGCTATTACGTGATCGGCGACATTCACGGGCGCCATGACCTGTACCAGGCCATGATCGCAGAGATCGAGCGGGACGACGGGCAATCTGGCCCTGCCGACAGCCATGTCATCGTCCTTGGCGATCTGGTGGATCGCGGGCCTGACAGCGCCGGCGTGGTGGCCTCAACCCGCAAATGGCAGGCTCAGCGTTCGGTCCGGGTGCTTGCCGGCAATCACGAAGAAATGTTTCTGGGCGCTTTCGAGAAGCCCGAAGTCCTCCGTCACTTTCTCAAGCATGGCGGACGCGAAACCGTCCTGTCCTACGGCCTGTCGAAGAAGCAATTCAACGACATGACGCTGGAGGAATTGTTCGACATTCTTCCCAAGCTCGTCCCGCCAGCAGAGCGAGAGTATATCCAAGGCTTTGAAGAGATGATCATCGCGGGCGATTATCTGTTCGTCCATGCGGGGATTGATCCGTCCGTGCCGCTGGGTGAACAAAAGCGCAGTGACCTGTTGTGGATCCGCGATCGCTTCCTTTCGCACGAAGGGCCGCTCGACAAGGTCGTGGTCCACGGACACACGATTTTCAACCGCGTGATGGATTGTGGCAATCGGATCGGGATTGACACTGGCGCTTTCCGTTCAGGTGTGCTTACGGCGCTCGTGCTTGAGGCTGACCAGCGCCGCGTGATTCAGGCAATCCAGGCGGACAATGGGCCGGTCGAGATTTTCCATGGGGAACGCCCCCAATGACCCCAACTCAGGTCACTCGAACGAGAGTGGGCTAAAGAAGACTTACAAGGGAAGTGCACCATGAAAATTGCGATGGTGGGTTCGGGATATGTCGGGCTCGTATCGGGCGCATGTTTTGCAGATTTTGGCCATGACGTGGTCTGCATCGATAAGGATCAGAGCAAGATTGATCGCCTGCATGAAGGGATCATGCCGATCTATGAGCCGGGTCTGGATTCGCTGGTAGAGAACAATGTGAAGGCAGGCCGTTTGACCTTCACCACGTCTCTGGCTGAAGGGATCAAGGATGCCGATGCGATCTTCATCGCGGTTGGCACGCCCAGCCGCCGCGGCGATGGCCATGCCGACCTTTCCTTTGTCTATGCCGTTGCCAAGGAAGTGGGCGAGAGCCTTGCCAATGATGCAGTGGTGGTGACCAAATCAACCGTCCCTGTCGGCACTGGCGACGAGGTCGAACGCATCCTCCAGGACAGCGGCACGGCGCACAAGGTTTCGGTCGTCTCCAACCCAGAATTCCTGCGCGAAGGCGCGGCCATCGGCGATTTCAAACGGCCGGACCGCATCGTCATCGGGGCAGAGGATGATTTTGGCCGCGAAGTGATGAGCGAAGTCTATCGCCCGCTATTCCTCAACGAATCGCCCATCCTCTTCACCTCGCGGCGCACCAGCGAACTGATCAAATACGCTGCCAACGCTTTCCTCGCGACGAAGATCACCTTCATCAACGAGATGGCAGATCTGTGCGAGAAGGTTGGCGCGAATGTGCAGGACGTCAGCCGCGGCATCGGCATGGACAACCGGATCGGCGCGAAGTTCCTGCACGCAGGCCCCGGCTATGGCGGGTCATGCTTCCCCAAGGACACGCTCGCGCTGCTCAAGACGGCAGAGGATTATGACAGCCCGACGCGCATCGTCGAATCGGTTGTAAAGGTGAATGACAGCCGCAAGCGCGCCATGGGCCGCAAGGTGCTCGAGGCGCTGGGCGGGGCTGACAATGCGCGCGGCAAGAAGGTCGCATTGCTTGGCCTTACCTTCAAACCCAACACCGATGACATGCGCGATTCCCCCGCGATTGCGGTCGCGCAGACGCTCACTGATGCGGGTGTTGCGGTGGCTGCCTATGATCCTGAAGGGATGGAGCTTGCTCGCCCGCTAATGCCTGAAGTTGTGATGTGCGATGATCCCTATGCAGCGATCAGCGATGCGGATGCGACGGTGATCGTGACTGAATGGGACGCGTTCCGCGCGCTTGACCTTGCACGGGTCAAGGAGATCGCCAAGGCCCCCGTGCTTGTCGACCTCAGAAACATCTACAACCCTGAGGACGTGCGCAGCGCCGGGTTCACATATGACAGCGTGGGGCGCACCTGATTTCACGACCAATCGCGAGTCGCATCAGCACTGCGCAATTTTTGCCAAGCGACAGGGTAGCTTTGCGTCACTCGTTTATGCGGTTTTGAAAGCGTTAGTCGCGGAAATCATAGTAAAATTCTATTTACGCATCGGGGTTTTGATTCCCTGAACGAATCGCTAGTCTCTGGCTTGGGTAGGGGTAATCTCAAGCATTGGGGGCTATTTATGACAAATCGTGCTTTTCTCTCCGGCGTTGGACTAGCAGCGCTTGCCGGAGCGCTTTCGGCTGCACCGGCGCATGCGTCCGGCGGTGAAGGCGGAGCGGTCTCGCTCGAAGCGCAGGAAAACGGCGAGACAGTCGAGATTTCCGACTATCGCCTGCCGATTATCACCTCGCGCGTTCGCTCATCGACCGCAACATCAGCCCCCGTCTTTGGCCCCGCTGCCCCGATGGATAGCTTTGCCGGTTTCGATAGTCGCCCGCGTTCACAGCTTGATACGAACATCGACTTCAACGCGCTGCTCGACAGCTACATCAGCAGTGGCTCTGCCTCTGATATCGAGCAGGAAATCTTTGTGCGCGATGACGTGGGCCTTGATGCCTCGTTTGATGCTGAGGACACGCAGCCTTCGGTCGTGCAGATTTTCTCGCTCAACAACACAACCAACATTGTGAACCTGAATTGCACCGGCACGGTCATCAATCCGCGCACCATCCTGACCGCGGCGCACTGCCTCAATTTCCGCGGGTCGGAAGATTACGGCCTGCCGGGCACCGGTGTCTCCACGACGATGCTGATCGCGACCGGAGCCGATACGTCGGACCGTCTGTTCACGACGCTTGGCACCGGTGTTGGCTATGATGAAGGCGGGCTTGCGTTCAGCACGGACGTTGTGATCCACCCCTCGGCAAACCTCGAAAACGGCGGCCTGCCCTTCCCGTTTGCCGATATCGCGCTGATTGCGGTTGATTCGCCGATCACCGACGTGCCTTCCATGCCGATCCTGTTGACGCCGCTCACCGAACTCACACATGTTGTGCAGGTCGGATATGGTTCGTTCGGCACTGGCCTTGGCGGCCCCGGTGTCGGCAGCAGCTTGCTGCGCCGGATCGGCGAAAACATGCTGGGTGCGGTCGCCTCGTTCGCTGACTTTGACGATGCGGTTTTCTCCAACTTCGCGCCGACCGCGAACCTGGGCAGCATCACGCAGACCTATTACTGGACCGATTTCGATTGGCCTGACCGCGACACTTTCGGCTTTGAAGGCTGCACCATCACGCCCAACGGCATTGATCCGTGCACGCTTGGCAACATACTTGCGACCGACTGGTTCGAAGGCGACGCGCTGCCGCGCGAAGTCGCAACCGCCCCCGGTGATAGCGGTTCACCGCTGATCGTTGACGAGCTGTATGAATTCCCGATCGTAACCGCTGTGTTGAGCGGCGGCCGGAGCTTCTTCAGGAACTTCCTGCTCCAGCAGCTCGGCTTTGATAACACTTACGGCGATATCAGCTTCTACAACCCGATTTATCCGTTCTTCGAGTTCATTACCGAGAACACGTCCTACAAATATGTCTCTGCCAAGAAGGGCAATGGCAATTGGTCTGACCCTGATCACTGGACGCAGGATCTCGATCCGGGCTTCTTCATCGATGATGGAACCGGCAATCTCGTCAACGGCATTCCTGATGGCGAAGAAGACGGCATCTTCGATACAGGGCCCAATGTCGGGATTATCGCCGGCACGGATATTTCGGACTTCCCAGAAATCGTTTCACCATTCGGCCCGCAGGCCGGTGATCCCAATTTCGGCAGCAACCTGCCGGAAAGCTCGGTCCTGCTTGGCCCGGGCTCAACCGGTTTCGTGCCCAACAACACTGATGGCACGCCGGGCGTCGCCTTTGCCAATCCAGCGCAATATTTCGAGGTTCACCTCTCGCGCAAGGGCCGCACCACGGTCGACATGGATGTCGAGATCGACAAGCTTGTTATCGACCATGGAAAAGCGCGCTTCCTGCTTGATGAAGGCTTCGACTTCACCTCGCTCATCGGTGTTGAACAGCTTAACGGCACCGCCGACATTCGCGGCACTCTCAACACGCCGGTCTACACGCTTACCTCTGGCGAATTGCGCGGGCGGGACGGTGTCATCAACACCAATGTCCTGTTCAATGTTGCAGGCCTGGTGAGCGCAGGCGGTGAGCGCGGGATTTCCACGCTCACTATCAATGGCGACTATGTCCAAACGAGCGGCGCTGGCCTGTGGGCGGATTTCCGCGGCGCAGGGCGCAGCCGGATCAACAGCGACTTCTATGACATTACGGGAACCGCCGTGCTTGATGGCACGCTGATCCTGACAAGCAGAGGCCGCCGCGTGCGCTTTGGCACAGAGTTCTCGATCCTTGACGCTGGCGCGATTGACGGAGATTTTGGCGAGGTTGCTTTCCTTTCAAGCTCGCCGATCCTCAATGCGACCCATCGGATTGAAGACAATCAGGTGATCGTCACGATCGAGGCACGCAGCATTCGCGACATTCTGGGTCGCGGAAGCCGCATGCGTTCGCTCGGCTCTGCGCTCGATACGATCCGCGGATCGCGCTTCACCGAATTTGCAGACATGTTTGCGATTGTCGACAATGCGACGTTTGACACTCTGGGTTCGACTCTGAGTTCGCTGACGCCGGTCGGCGCGTTCAGCCAGACCTTTACCGCGAACAGCTTCTCGCAGCGTTTCACCGGTCAGATTGCCCAGCGCACTCTGGCCCTGCGCGGCGGTTCTCTGGCAGCGGGCGCATTCTCGGCAGCGGGCAATGCGAGCTACTCGATCCTTGGCAACACGCCGTCTGAGCCAGGCAAGCTTGGCGTGTTCGGCAGCGCATCGGGGGTCTACCTAAACAATGGCGAGCATGGCGGATTGCTGGGCAATGGGCTTGGCGCGTTCGGCACCAATGGCGTGGTCAGCACCGCAATCGGTGCAAACGCGCTTGAGCAAGCGTCGCTGACGCAGGCGGGCGAGATGACCATCGGGGTCGATATGCAAGTCTCCGAAGGGTTCAGCTTTGGTGTTGCGTTCTCGGACATCCAGTCGAGCCAGCAGACGATCAATGCGCTTCAGCCAGAGGCAGATCGCAGCCGTTCGGTCGCGATTTATGCAAGCTATGCCGATGGCGGCCTGTTCGCTGATGGCTATGCCGGAACGTCCGATCAGGAGCTTGGCGCGCAGCGCACCTCGCAAGGGGATTTCCGTGACTTCTACGCCAATGCCATCGGGCAGTCGGACAGCAGCCAGACCTTTGGCGGTCTGCGCCTTGGCTATGCCTTTGATTTGGCCGATGGGGTAGAAGTCGGGCCAGTCGCAAGCGTGGACTATGTGCACAGCCGGATCGGCGGATTTGATGAGCTTGGCGCAGGCGTCTTCGGCCTGTCAGTCGCTGATCGCAGCTTTACCTCGATGGGCGCAAAAGCAGGTGCGATGGCATCGTTTGACTTTGCGGTGAGCGAAACCAGCACGATCCGCGCCTTTGGTTCTCTCGCCTATGCGCGAGAGCTTGCCGATAATGAGGACGTTGTGACCGCGCACTTCTTTGGCGCATCCGACGTGCCCTTCACCCTTGCCAATGCGCTCGACCCTGAATGGGTGAGCGTCAATGCAGGGGCAGAGGTGCAAATCGGTTCGAACCTCAGCGCGTCCGTCTCGGTCACCTCGGATATGGGCCGCGGCCTTCTGTCAAACGATCAGGGCCGGGTGTCCATAGGCTGGAGGTTCTAAGCCACCTCTGACCGAAAGGCAGACAACAAGGGCCGGGTCTTGCATCAAAGCAAGGCCCGGCCTTTGGTTTGAACGGCGGCCTTCGCGTACGAGGTCGCGGCAAGCAGGAAAGTGCATCAGGGGGCGTCATAAGCCGGGTTCTGTCTCTGCTTGCGGTATCTTTCGACCTGCCAAGCAGCGGCAGCCATTCATCTGGGCGACCTGTTGCCAAGCCGCTCTAGCAGCCAACCCGGGTCTCTCGGGGCGAAACTCCCCTGCCTGTTGCCAAGCGCGAGACCCCTATTTGGCCTTGCTCCGAGTGGGGTTTGCCATGCGGACATTGTTGCCAATGCCCCGGTGCGCTCTTGCCGCACCCTTTCACCCTTGCCTGTGAGCTTTAGGCTC
>CAYUCZ010000022.1:0-51467 GCA_964443505.1 uncultured Porphyrobacter sp.
CCCGAAAGAAGCAATCTCTCGTCAGATCGCGGAATCGGTCGATTTGATCGTTCAGGTTAAGCGTCTGCGCGACGGTTCACGCCGCACGACCAACATCACCGAGGTAATCGGGATGGAAGGCGACGTGATCGTGACGCAAGAATTGTTCAAGTTCGAATACTTGGACGAGAGCGAAGACGGTAAGATCATGGGCGAATTCCGCTCATCCGGCCTGCGCCCGTATACGCTGGAGAAAGCTCGCCAATTCGGGTTTGATCAGGCGTATTTGGAAGCTTGCCTGTAAGGCAAGCAGTGCGGCCTAACCGGCCGGCGGGCGGTCGCCCTTGCACTCGCCTGCGGCTCGCGTTGCTTGAGGCGTGCCTCTAAAGGCAGACCACTTCCAGCCCTGAAGGGCTGCGCAAAATCAGAGATTTCCCAGAACGACCGGCAGGCTCATCGCAAGGCATCCGCCGCCAATAATTGCGAGCGCGACGAACAGGCTCGTCCACGGCATAAAGCCGACATTCTCGAGCCGTTCGACCGAGCGCCGCTTTTCACGCCAGCGATCCATCACAAGGCAGACCATTGCCAGCGCCCAGCACAAAATGCCGACAAGCGCGAGCTGAACGGCGTCACTGGCGAGCGCGATTTGGGTCAGAACGTCCATTTGCCGCCGATTTAAGCACGTGGCGGCATTGCGCAATCCCGCGATGCTCGTAAAGCGGGCAGCATGGATGGCTCGGTTGCACGCCCCCGCCCGTTTCTTGCGCTGGGCCTGCGTCTTGCGACAGCTGCAACGCTTGCGACCATGTCCATGCTCGTCAAACTGGCGGGGGAGCGCGGGGCAAACCTGACCGAACTGATCTTCTGGCGGCAGGCGATTACGTTAATATGCGTAGCGGCGCTGCTGGCGGCGATGGGCAGGCTCGGCGATATCCGAACAAAGCGGCTGGGCGGCCATGCCCTGCGAGCGATCTACGGGATTGTCGGTATGTTCTTCGTCTATGGCGCGGTCATGCTCTTGCCGCTGGCCGAGGCGACTGCCTTAAGTTTCACCGCGCCTTTCTTTGCCGTGATGCTGTCGGTCGTGCTGTTTGGTGAAAAAGTGGGCAAATACCGCTGGGGCGCCGTCGCGCTTGGGTTTGCAGGTGTGTTGGTGCTCACCCAGCCAGCCTTTGCTCTTGAAGGTGCAGGTTCGATCAGCCTGTTCGGAGCGGCGGTTGCCCTTATCGCAGCCTTTCTGGTCGCGCTTATCAGTTTCCAGATCCAGGACCTGAACAAAACAGAGGCACCGTGGAGCATTGTCTTTTGGTTCACCGCCTTCACCACCCCGCTGATGGCGCTTGCCCTGCCGTTCGTGATCGAGCCGCATGATGGCGAGACATGGGCGATCATCATTGCGATGGCTTTGTGCGGGGCGCTTGCCCAAATTCTGCTCACGGCCTCCTTGCGGTTTGGGTCAGCCGGGGTGATCCTGCTGATGGACTACACCGCGCTGTTGTGGGCGACCTGGTATGGTTTTGCCGTTTTCGACCGCGCACCGCCTGCGACTTTGTGGGCTGGAGCTCCGCTTATCGTAGGTGCGGGGCTGCTCATCGCGTGGCGCCAGCGGCAACTGGCGCGCAAGAGTGAAAAGGTCGACACTGGAGTTAACGCAAATGCGCCCGAATTGTCCGGAAAGGAAACACCATGACCCGCAACGTCATCCTCGCCGCAGCTCTTGCTGCACTGACTTTGACCACTGCTGCCTGCAACACGGTTCAGGGACTTGGCCGCGACATTGAATCGGTTGGCAAGGCCGGCGAAGAAGTGATCGACGGCGACGAAGACTAGGGCAAAAGCGGCCCGCCCCAGGCTTCACGCGCTGCGATAGGCCAGCATCAGATTGTTGGCCGGCATGGCATGGCGCGCCGTGCGGGCAAAACCGTGCCGGGCTGCCAATTTATCGAGCTCGCCGACGTCACGAATGCCCCATTTTGCGTTCCGGGAGCGCAAAATGGCGTCAAAATCGAGGTTCGATTGGGCCGGTTCGACGCCCTGCTCAAAATAGGGGCCGTACAACACCAGCGGCAAACCTGTGTCGCCCAGCCATTGGGCAGCGCCTTCAAACAGCCCCTCGGTTGCCTCCCAGGGGCTGATATGGACCATGTTGATACACACAATCGTGTCAACTTCGCGCACCTCCCAGCTGCCGGGATCGCTCGCGTCGAGAACCAGCGGAAGCCTTAGGTTTTCTTCCTGATGCTCTGATCGATAGGCAAGGATCGACGCAATCGAATCACGGTCGGGGTCGCTCGGCTGCCAATCGAGCGCGGGGAATTTCTGCGCAAAATACAAAGCATGTTCGCCCGAACCGCTCGCAATTTCGAGCACGGTGCCAGCCTCAGGCAGTTCCTCGGCCAGAACTGCGCAGATCGCATCGCGGTTGCGCAGGGTTGCAGGCGCATGGCGCTTCATCGGATTTCCCTTGATGAACAAGTATCAGGACGCGCTAACCTCTTGATAGACGGTCGCTTGATTGCAAAGCGTCTTGGCAATCAAACCGCTCGATTATCAAGAAACTTGACGGTCCTGCCCCTCCCAATAGGGCGCGCGCAGCTGCCTGCGCAGGATCTTGCCAGAAGCGTTGCGCGGCATTTCCGGAATGATATCAACGCTTTTGGGTGCCTTGAAGGCAGCGATCCGTTCGCGTGTATAGGCTATCACATCAGCAGGATCGATCTCCATGCCCGGCTTTGGCACACAGCACGCCTTGACCTCTTCGCCCCATCGTTCGCTCGGAATGCCGATCACGGCGACCTCTGCGATGGCCGGATGGCCATAGATCGCGCTCTCAACCTCAGCCGGATAGACGTTCTCACCGCCAGAGATGATCATGTCTTTGATCCGGTCCTGGATATAGACGTAGCCGTCGCCATCCATGATCCCGGCATCGCCTGTATGCAGCCAGCCATCGGGGTCGATCGTCTTTGCTGTGGCCTCGGGCAGCTTCCAATAGCCTGCGGTGTTCGAAGGCGAGAGAATGCAGATCTCACCAATCTCACCAAGGGGTGCCTCAGTATTATCATCGAGGCGTATCTCGATCTTGACACCGGGCACTGCCTTGCCTGCCGAACGCATCCGCTCATTGCCTTGAAGCGAGTGGTCTTCCGGGGGGAGCATGGTAACCGTTCCGCAAGTTTCGGTCATTCCATAAACCTGAAGGAAACCTGTATCCGGCATCGTACCCACGGCTTGCTTGAGCAATTCTAGAGGCATCGGCGCGGCGCCATACATGAGATAGCGAAGATTCGAAAAATCGGTTTCGCGCGCCAATGGGTGCTGGATCAGGAACTGGATTGCGGCCGGAACAAGGAACATATGCGTTGCCCCGTTCTCGATCGCCCGCAACACACCGTCAGGCGTGAATTCTGCCAGCACCTGTGAGCGGATGCCGTTAGAAACGGCAATAGCGGCAAGGCCGGTGCCTCCGATATGGGCACACGGCATAGCTGCCAGAATGCAGTCGCTTTCTTCGTACTGGTGCCAGGGAGCCTGCTCATCAAGGCTAGGTTTCCTCAAGGAAAACAGGTTCTTGTTGGACAGGCCCACGCCCTTGGGATTGCCGGTCGTGCCAGAGGTGTAAAGCTGCAGAACCGCGTCATCCTCTCTAGCAGGTTCATAATTCGCCGGTTCCATCTCTCCCGCCTGACGAAACGCGCTTGCGCCTTCGAGCACGCGCGGCGGATTGTCCATCGAGCCGGTAACTTCGCTCGCCGTGTCGAGAAATTGTTCTTCGGCGAACAGCAATTTCGTGCCGGTGTCGCTCAAAATATAGGCAATCTCGGGCCCGGCGAGCCGCCAGCCAATCGGTGCCATCACGACGCCGACGCGCGCTGCTGCATAAAGCAGCAGGAAATAGCGATCAGAGTTCTTTCCAAGCCAGGCGATCCGATCGCCGTGTCCAACACCATGGCTTTGAAAAAGCGCAATTAATTGCCGGGTAAGGCGATCAGCCTCACCATAATTGGTCACCCTGTCATCCATTTCGAGCGCGATGCCTTCAGGGCGTTCATCCGCCCAGAAGGTCAGGAATTCATCAAAGCTCAGCATGTTGTGATTGGCCTCACCCGCCATGGCATAGTCTCTCCGAGTGTTCTGTGTTTGAGCAGGAGGTTAGCCAACCCAATGCCTGTCCGTCCAACACTTTGAACGGCGGGAATCCTAGCTTGGTCGACCTTGCCGCCGGGCGGCGGGTTCGCGCACGATCAACCAGATGAGCAGCCCAACCGGCCCGACCAGAAAAGTCGCCAGCAGAACGGGTGCCTGAACGATGCGCGAAATGCCCTTGGGATCGGCATCGCGCGCGATCCAAAGCCCGACGAACAGGTCAAAGGCGAGATAATGGGTCCAGCCCAGCGTAAGCCCCGCGTCGCTGCCAAACAGCGTGCGCACGCCTTCAATGCTCGAAAAATTGCCACCTTCGCTGCCGGCCCCTGCATAACCTGTAAGCAGCGCGGCAAGGATCGCGGCATATACAAGGCACAAAAGCCCCACGCCGAGGTAAAACAGGGCAGAAAGCAGCGCTGGCCAGCGCGGCAACAGGATCAAAGCCGCCCATGAAACCAATGCCAGCAGGTTTACTGCGCTGAAAACAAACGACCAATCCATTTGCCTGCCCCCTTTTTATGCAATTTCGTCTGCGCCCGATTTTGCGCGCCAATCGCGCGCAGCCCGCTTCATCGCTTCATTATCGTGGGTATGGCGCCCGGCGGCCTTGCGCATGGCAAGACCAAGGGCAGCCTCTGCCACCAGCGAAGCCGGGATTGATCGGTACATCTCCCACTTTGCCGGGATCAGCGGATCAATAACGGGGCTGGCAAAGCGTGCGAGCGCCTCAATCGGGCGCAAATCATCTTCGCGCTGGCCGCGCAGCAGTCCGGGCCGCAGAATGTCGAGCCTTTTGAGGCCAACCTTGGACACTTCTGCCTCAACCTCGCCCTTCACGCGCAGGTAAAAGTTCTTGGTGTAAGGGTTTGCGCCAGCAGACGAGATCAGCACCATATTGGTGATCCCGGCTGCAACCGCCGCGCGCGCAGTGCTGAGCACAAGGTCATAATCAACCGCACGAAACGCGGCTTCATCACGGCCAGCCTTGCGCCAGGTTGTGCCCAGCGCGCAGATCAGCGCACGCGGGCGCACCGCTTCGAGCACTTCGCCCCATTTGCCGGTGTCTGCGATAAACATTTCGACCCGCGCGCCCTTGGGCAGGTCCATTTCACGCCGGGCGATTCCAACGATCCGCGCCTTATCGCCCGCGCTTGATATTTCAATCAGCCGCCTGCCAATCAATCCGGTTGCGCCCACCAACCCGATCCGAGTGGGCACATGGGCGTGTGCACCATATTCAGTCATCGCGTTTCTCGCACAGCGACCCGCTATACATTCACCAATCCCTTGGGCTGTTCGCCATAGATCGCCTCGCACGCACGAATAGCGAAACGGTCGCTCATCCCAGCGATGAAATCGGCTATCACGCGGCTTTTGCCCGGCTCTCCATCAGGCAGTCGCGCCTGCCATTCTTCGGGCATCAATTTCGGGTCCTGCGAATAGGCGGCAAACAGCCGCGCGATCACATCACGCGCGCGCTCAGCAGCGCTGACCTGTTCGGGATGGTAATAGAGCTTGTCGTACATGAAAGCTTTGAGCGCCCGTTCATTCTCTTGCATGGCAGGCGAAAAGCCCGCCAATTGCCGGCCCGCATCACGCACCTGCGCAACCGAAGAATAGCCCTCGACCTGCGCGCGTGAATGTTCGAGCACGTCGTTGACCATCAGTCCGATCTGATCGCGGATCAGCTCTCGCAGCAGTCGATCACGCGGGGCATTGGGAAAGCGTTTTTCGACCGAACGCCACTGATCTGCGAGGAATTCCAGCTCGAGCAAGTCATCAAGCGTCAGGAAGCCCGCCCGAAGGCCATCGTCGATATCGTGATTGTCGTAAGCGATGTCGTCTGAAATCGCGGCGATCTGCGCTTCGAGCGACGGCCATGTGCCAAGGCTCAGCGGGAAGTCCTCATCAAGTTCAGCCAGCGCCCAATTGGGAGCGGCGACAGGGCCATTGTGTTTCGCCAGCCCTTCCAGCAGGTCCCAGGTCAGATTGAGCCCATCGTGATCGGGATAGGGGCTTTCGATCCGCATCACTGTGCGCAAGGCCTGGGCGTTGTGGCAAAAGCCGCCGTGACGCGCCATCGCCTCTGACAAGGCGGCCTCGCCTGCATGGCCAAACGGCGGGTGGCCAAGATCGTGCGCCAGGCACAAAGCCTCTGTCAGGTCCTCATCCAATCCCAAAGCGCGGGCAAGAACGCGCCCGATCTGCGCGACTTCAAGGCTGTGCGTGAGCCGGGTGCGATAATGGTCCCCATCAGGGGCGATAAAGACCTGTGTCTTCGATTTGAGCCTGCGAAAGCTCATCGAATGGATAATGCGATCGCGGTCGCGTTGGAAATCGGTGCGCGGGCCGCGGGTTTCATCGCGCGAACCAATGTCGGACGCACGGCGAGAGCCGCCGAATTCGCGGCCACCATGGGCATAGGGATCTGCGGAGTAAGGCGCGAGCGTTGTCACGACAATATCGCTTAGGTCAGCATTGGGGCTGGCTCAACGGGAACAGAACAGCAACCCATGCGGATTGCGGTGGACAGATCCACGCGCGCGTGGATGCGGTCTGTCTGGAATGGGCGGAGGCAAAAAAATGGGACCGTCCACCGGGTGCAATGGGGGGGTGGTAGACGGTCCCAAGAGCCGAAGCTCTTGGGTCATTCGGAGCGACCCGAAGACCCGGAATCTGTCTGTTTCGTTTTAATGACAAATTCCTTTGCGCACCTAAGGGCAGCGCAGGCAAGTTGCACCCTATGCAACGATGAGATGCGCTGAGCCGTTTTGTGCAAGAGCCGAACTGCGGACTAATTCACCAGTTCCTGTTCGAGGATCCAGTCCGCTGCCGCCTCGCAGTGAATTCGGGTGGAATCGAACACCGGAAGCACATTCGCATCAACATCCACGACAAGATCCAATTCGGTGCAGGCAAGCACGATAGCATCGGCCCCTTCCTGCGCCTTGTTGGTGATGATCGTCTTCATCGCACGCTGGGCATCGCGGGTTACCTTGCCGACCATCAATTCGTCATAAATGATCCGGTCAAGTGTCTCGACATTTGCCATGTTCGGCGGCAGCAATTCGATCCCATGCGCGACCAGCCGTTTGCGATAGAAACTTTCGGTCATGACATTGCGCGTGCCGATCAGGGCGGCGCTTTTGTAACCGGCTCGCTTGAGCGCCTTGCCTACATATTCAGCAATGTGGAGGATCGGGATGCCGACACTGCCTGCAACATCATCATACAGCCGGTGCATCGAATTCGCACCGATGATCAGGCCTTGTGCGCCTGCATCTTCAAGCCGTTTGGCGCTGTCGCTCAAAATGCCGCTCGCGCGTTGCCAGTCCTTCTCTTCGCGAAGGGCATAAAGTTGGCAGAAATCAAGGCTTTCGATCAGCATCGGTGCAGAGGCCATCGGCGCTGCACGCCTCTGCACCTCGCGGTTGATCCGGTCATAATACATACCGGTTGAGACCCAGCTCATGCCGCCAATCAGTCCCAACTTTCGCAATGCCATATTTTCGAATCCCTCAATCCGCCGGATACCTATCGTGCGGTGCACAACAGGTTTAGCGAGGAAGCCTGCTTCCCGTCCATAGGGTCCGCATTGGCCAAGCGAATTAATCGCTTAGATGGTAAATATGCGCTTAAGCAGGGTCAGAGGCGGGTAAATCGGACTGCATTTCCAGCCATTCCCTGACATCGCTGATCGTCGCCTCTGGCGCTTCTTCCTGCGGCAAATGGCCGATGCCTGCATATTCCTTGAGCACCGAATTGGGCAGGTGCTCATCATACCAGCGGCCCGCATCAACCGAAATCAGCGCGTCTTCATCGCCCCACAAGATCAGGCTTGGCACCGCAATGCCAGCCACCTGTTCGGCAGAAAACGATCGCCAATCGCCCGAAAACCGCACGATCGTCGCTGCGCGATTGCCGGGATAGCGCAGCAATTCCCAATACCGATCAACCGCATCCTCGGTCACGACATCCTGCACCGAAACACTTTGGCTCAGCGACTGGGCAACCATGGAGCGCGGCGTGATGTGCCGCATGATCTGATTGAGAACGGGCGTGCGGGCGATGGTGAAACCGATATTGCCCCTGCTTTCGCGCCGGATATCAGCGCCGCCTGCATCGACAAGGATCAGGCCGTCGAGCCGCTCGGGATGCGCAAGTGCATAGGCAACCGAATGCCCGCCCCCCATGGAATTGCCGCCAAGGATAAATGTGCCCAATCCCAAGGCATCGGCCACTTCATCAATGTCAGAGACAAAGTTCTCAATCGAATAGTCATGCTCTGGATCGGGGCCGGTCAGGCCGTGTCCGACCTGATCAAAGCGGATGATGCGATAGCGATCAGTCAGGCCCTCAACCCATGGCTGCCACGTGTGCAGGTCAGCGGCAGATCCGTGCAGCAGGATGATCGGAATTGCATCACGCGGCCCTTCATCGCGCAGGTGGACGCGCACTCCATCGCCAATCTCGACAAATTGCGACGGGGCTGCACCGTACTTGGCGCGCATTTCATCAGGATCGGTATCAGGCACCCTGAGGATTAGAAACGCAATCACGATCAGCGCGGCCAGCACGCCCACAATGCGCAAGACCCACTTCACTGATCCATCTCCTCAATCCACTCGCTCATCAACGCCACAGCGCGCGTGTCGATGGTGGAGCGGCCAAGCTCGGGCATGGCAACGCCGGGCACGTTCGAATTCATCCGGTGCACAAGGATAGACTTGTCAGGCTCTCCCGGAGCGATCGAGACCAGAAAGCCCCCTGCCCCTCGGCCCGCAGCAACAGGCGGCTTGCCCACTCCGATGGCGAACGAGTCTTGCTGCTCCCACGTAAGATCGAGGCCCGAATTCGACGCGCCGCCGCCGGGCCGGTGACAATGCGCGCAGTTCACATCAAGATAAGCCCGTGCGAGCGAGGCCTTTGATGCACCGGTATCGCCCCAAACTGGCATCGGTTTGGCAACGGCTGGCGCGGTGTCGAGTTTGCCAGCACTCGCCAGTTTTTCGAGCAGATCAGGCGCCAGATTGCGGGCCTTGGGTCCAATCGGGATCACGGCATCGTTCAAGGAGTGGCAGGATTTGCACTGGTTCTTGTTGGGAATGCGGTAGCTGATCTCTTCCCCATCAGGCGTGGTGATTGGGATGCGGCCCCCGGCAAGTGCGAGACGCGCCTCGGTCTGCTCCTCGTTCCAGCGATATGGCAGCGCGAGCCAGCCATCCGCACGGTGAAGCAGGACGCGGGTTTCGATGAAGCGCTGATCGGCACCCGCGCCAAAGGCAAAGGTCTTGATGATCGCAGTGCCCACGGGGAAGTCCAGCAGGCCATCGCCCCTTGCCCTGATCGCTTCGCCTTCAGGCACATAGATATAGCGCAGCTTATCCGCCCCATCTGAAAACAAGGCGGTGTTGAGCTCGTAAGCAATCAGTCGCCGATCGGGAACGCGGCCATACGCATCGAGAAAGAAACCAAATTCGCTGAGCGTGCGCGGCATACGGCGAACTTCGCCATCGGCCTGCGCAACGCCGAGGATGGCAGCATCGTTGACCATTGGCGGCGGAAGCGCGCTCGCGTCATGGGTGGCCGCAAGGCCGAGCGCAAGCGCGCCTGCCGCAAGGCCAGCAAGGGCAAGGGATCTGATCACAAGATGCGCAGATCAAGTTCAACAGGGGCGCCCATCTCGCTGAAGGGTTCAAACCCTTCAGGCGCAGGCGGGTTGAAGGGCTCCGGCCTTGCGCCTTCCAATCCTTGGCCTGGTGCCGGGAGGTTGAGCGTCCAGCCAGGAACATCAGTCAGCCCATAGACGCTACCAAGTCCATCCCACATCAGCGGAGGAAGCGCCCCCCCAAAGGCGGCAAGCAGCATCTCGGCACCTTCAAGCTGGGGATCATCGCCGCCGCTTGCATATTTGTTTTCGCCGACAAACACATCGCGCGGCAGCGGGTTGTAACGTTCATCCTCAAACTGCTGCGTGTACGCGATCACCATGATTGGTGCGGTTGGATTGCCATCAAGGATATTGTCCTCGATCAGCACGTTTTCATTGGCCATGACCATGATACCCGTGCCGCGGCGGACGCCGGCCACGATATTGCCCGGAGGGGCGAAATTGGCCGTGTCATTGGCAACCACAAGATTGCGGCCAACCACCACATCACCGCCGCCGACGACTGGAAGGCCGGGCAGATCGAACACCAGAATACCGCCGGTGTTACGGGTGACGATATTGTGTTCGACCAGAGCGTTGCGGCTGTTCTCGATTTCGATCCCGGCGACATTGGCTTCTGCAATGGAATTGCGAACAGTGATCGCGCTTGATTGGCCGACGTAAATGCCTGCGTCAGATGCGCCTGTGACCTTCGCTCCATCAACAAGGATGCCGGTGCTTTCGACCGGATAAATGCCATAAGCGCCATTGTCGGGGTCTGGCCCGTTGGTCCACGTCACCCGGATGCGATAATAGACGATGTTGTCAGCGCCCTTCGACTTGATCCCGTCGCCAGCCGGGTTCTCCAGCGCGAAATCGCGCAAGGTGACATTGTCGCTGGTAACCAGAAGCCCTTCGCCTGATCCTTCCTGCGATGTGAAATCGAGGACCGTCCCATCCATGCCTTCACCGCGCACGGTCACGCCTTCGACATCAAGGCTGAGCCCATCCGTGAGCGTGTAGCGCCCCGCCTCAAGCTGGATGGTATCGCCCGGCTCTGCGAGGATAAGCGCTTCCTGCAGGCGTTCCTGCGCGCCCTCGCCCGGCGAAATCGTGTGCGTTTCAGCCAGAAGCGGCGCGCTTGACGCCATCAAGAGCGCAGCAACGGTCAATCTGATCATGTGAATGTCTCCCTCTCCGGCGCGCATAGTGCCGCAAGTGGGAACAATTGCAAAGGGGGTGAACTTGGCTTGTTACCCGCTCGTCGCAGCCTTCAGCCCCTCCAGCGAAAGCCGCCGCCCCGGCGCAAGTTTCAGCGCGTTTCGAAAGGCTTGTGCTGCCTGCGCCTTGTTCCCGTTGGCCAAGTGCTTTTCGCCGAGGATTTCATAGCTTGGCTTGTAGATTGCAGGCGGTCCAAACACGATCGGAAGCGCCAGTTCTGCTGCGGCGGCCTCTTCCAGCGCCGCAAGCCCTGCTTCGCTGTCGCCGTCAGCAATCTGCATCAAGGCATCGCCGCGCTCAATCGCGCGAACCAGCCACACGCCATAGCCGGAATCCCCATTGGCATCGATCGTGTCGGCAAGCTCGGCATAGACGCTCTTCATCTCGGCCAGCGCCTGCTTTGCCATAGCCACATCCTCGCTATGCCACCGCATGAAAGCGGCATGGGCCTGAACAAACCGGGCAGAGCCGGTATGCCGGGATTTGGGCAAGGCGACCGGATCAAGCCATTCGCCCGTTTCAATGCCAAGGAACAGCGAAACGCGCGCCGCGCTCCATGCCCCGCGCACGCGTGCGTCGTCACCCGGCGCGACATCGGCAGCGGCCGCAGAAATCTGCGCCACGCAATCGCGGATCAGCCCGCTTGCATCCTTGCCCTGTTGCAGCAGCGCATAAGCGAGCCATTCGTTGTAATGCCCGCAAGATGTGCGCGGGCGGCCTTGGGCATCGCGTTGGAGATTGACGACATTGGCCGCATTGACATTGGCGGCCTCAGTCGCCGGCCAATCGGCAAGCGCCAGATAGATATGGCTGACCATGTGCTGAGCATGGCCCGCATCGGGTGCAACCACAGCGTAACGCTTAGCCATCCGTTCACCCAGCGGGGCGTGCACCGGATCATCATAGGAATGGATAAGATAGTGCAGGATGCCGGGGTGTTTCTCATGCGTCATGAAGCCGGGTTCGAGCACGCCTGCCGCTTCAATATAGAGCGGGATTTGCCGTCCGCCATGCGATGATCCGAGGATCGCAAGGCCTGTAAAAGCGCGCACGTCAATGTTTTGCGGATGCCGCTCCAGCATGGCGCGCATGGCCTCAAGATAGGCCAGATCGCGCTCAGTCTTGGAGCCGACTTCACCCGATGTGCCATAGAGGATTTCGACGGCTTCAAGCCATTCGCGCTCAATCGCGCTGCGTGCCTTGGCGGCGCGCGCAGCCGGATCGGCGCCCAAACGACCCAGAATTTCAAGCGCCTTGTCGCGGTCCTGTTCAGCCCAAAGCGGATGATTGTGCGTCATCACCTCACCCCAATAGGCCATCACGAAATCGGGATCGGCTTCCTGTGCGAGCTGGAATTCGGTCGCGGCATAGGAATATTCGAAATTGTGCAGCAGGGCGAGACCGCGGATAAATTTGGCGCGCGCCTCTTCACTGGCGGTGACCTCCATCACCATGAATTCAGCGCCGACCCTTGAGGGGGCAAATTCCTCTTCATCGGAATGATCAGGATGCGACGCCACAGGCGCAGCCATGGTCAGCGCAGCGCTCGCGAACAGCCCTGTGGCCAGCTTGGAAAACTTGGTCATTGCACCTCTCCCCTCAATTGCGGGGATAGTGGCGCAGGAGGCTGTCCTATTGCAAGCCTCGCTGGCGTTCAAATTCGGCTTCGATCCGTTCGCGCACGATCTCTATCCCGCAGGAAGTGCCTGTCTGGGCGAGCACACGCACAGCCTTTTCATCCTCAACCCGGCGCAACCGTTCCAGCGCCGCCTCGGTTGATCTTGGGATCCGTGTCTCGCCGGCGCGCGGGGCAAGATTTTCAAGCGCCCGCAATTGCTCGATCGTCAATTCATCGACCATGCGCGGCGCCATGCAGCCTGCCATGTTTTCCGGCACGCCATTGTCCAGCAACACCTGCTCCACCCGCGCCTTGGTTACCTGGTCGAACAAGCCATTGTCGCGCAGCGTGAAATACGCGCCGATCCCGATGGCAAGCACTGCGAGAAGGATAAGCAACCGCATTGCGGGCCTCCAGCTTGTCAAAGCATCCTAATCGAGCGCTTTGACGATTTCCTCGACCATCTTCTTTGCATCGGACAGCAACATCACGGTCTGGTTCATGTAGAACACGTCGTTGTCGACGCCTGCATAGCCCACACCGCCCATCGAACGCTTGATGAAGAAGACCTGTTTCGCCTTGTCGACGTCAAACACGGGCATGCCGTAGATCGGTGAGCTCTTGTCGGTCTTTGCCGCCGGGTTCACCACGTCGTTTGCGCCTATGATGAAAGCAACATCAGCGGTGGCAAACTCGCTGTTGATGTCTTCAAGCTCGAACACCTCGTCATACGGAACGTTCGCTTCAGCCAGCAGCACGTTCATGTGGCCGGGCATACGGCCTGCGACCGGGTGGATCGCATATTTGACCTCGACGTCCTTCTCTTTGAGCGCATCAGCCATTTCGCGCAGCACGTGCTGGGCTTGCGCCACCGCCATGCCATAGCCCGGGATGATGATGACCTTCTCTGCTTGCTCAAGCATGAAGGCCGCATCGTCAGCAGAGCCTTGCTTGTAAGGGCGCTGCTCGCGCGGTTCACCGCCAGCGCCAGCGCTGTCATCGGCACCAAAGCCGCCAGCGATCACGCTGATAAAGCTGCGGTTCATCGCGCGGCACATGATGTAGCTGAGGATCGCGCCTGAAGAACCCACCAGCGCCCCGGTGATGATCATCGCGGTGTTGCCAAGCGTAAAGCCCATCGCCGCCGCCGCCCAGCCAGAATAGCTGTTCAGCATCGAGACCACGACCGGCATGTCCGCGCCGCCGATCGGGATGATCAGCAGGAAGCCGATGGCAAAAGCGAGCGCGGTGATCGCAATGATCTCCCACCCCTGACCGGCCCCGCCCGAAGCTGAAACGGCGTAATATCCGATGATCCCGAGGATCGCAGCGAGCGTCCCCAAATTGATCACGTGGCGGGCAGGCAAGAGGATCGGCGATCCGCTCATCCGGCCTGACAGTTTGAGGAAAGCAATGACCGAGCCTGAGAATGTGATGGCACCAATCGCAATGCCCAGCCCCAGTTCGATCCGGCTGACGACAAGGATCTGTCCAGCCGCATCCAGAATACCGAACGCACCGGGGTTAAGCCAAGCGGCAAGGCCCACAACCACAGCCGCCATACCAACCAGTGAGTGGAAACCTGCGACAAGCTCTGGCATCGCGGTCATTGCGATCTTGCGGGCAATCGTCACACCCACAATCCCGCCAAGGAAGATCGCAATTCCGATCTCGACGATATTGGCGATGTCATGCGTGACAAGCGTTGTGACCAGCGCAATCGCCATACCGATCATGCCATTGCGGTTGCCCGCGCGGCTGGTCGCGGGGCTCGAAAGCCCGCGAAGAGCAAGGATGAAGAAAACGCCCGAGGCAAGATAGGCAAGCATTGCCCAAGCGGGGGTTGCGGCAACGCCGTCTGCTGCGCCTGCAAGGATGGAGAAGGTCATCTCTTACTTCTCCTTCTTCTTGTACATGGCGAGCATACGCTCGGTCACGGCAAAGCCGCCAAAGATATTGATCGAGGCCATCACAACCCCTGCAAGGCCAAGCCACTTAGCAAGCGGGCTCGTCGCCTCAGCCGCTGCAATCAACGCACCGACAATAATCACCGAGGAAATCGCATTGGTCACCGCCATCAAAGGCGTGTGCAGCGCGGGCGTAACCGACCAGACCACATAATAGCCGACGAAACACGCCAGCACGAAAATCGATAGGATTGAGATAAAGTCCATCAAAAAATCCTCAACTGGGCAGATTGCCCGAAACTGCAATGACTGCAGAAAGCGAACTCACCAAGAGCCAATACAAAAGCGACATGTGAAAGTTAGGAGATGACTTGTACCAAGCCTGCTCAACAAACCGGCTTTCACCCTCCCAACCCACAAAATCATACTCTCTTTCGATCCTGAGCATCACTTTGCCGCGCTCTCGCATTCCTTGTCGCAAGGTGTATGTCATCAAACCGCCGACAACTCCCATAAGCACAGGGAGCCAAAGCACCAACCGAAGCGCTCCTGAAAAATCTATGCCGCTGTTGACTGACATAACAGTCGAATAAAATGCTCCAATCGCCACCAAAGAGATCTGAATCAGGTTTAGCCTGATCTTTTGAGCGGCCTCGTTGCGTGCAAAAAGCAGCTCATACTGCTTCATCAAAAATTCGTGCCTTGCTTCACTGAATACGGCGTCGGTCACTGGTTCAGCCAGCAAGCCTAGTGTTCACAACTTCGCCGCCCTTGGTCAGCCGGATCGCATCGCCGATCTCTTCGTCGAGTTCGGGTTTGCCCGCTTCCTTGTCCCAGAAGGCGGAGAGGAAATTGAAGTGGTTGCGCGAAAACAAGGCTGATGCGTCAGCGGCAAGATGTGCAGGCGTGTTGGCATAGCCGATGATCTTCACGCCATGCTTCTCAACAACTTCATCAGCCTTTGAACCTTCAACATTGCCGCCTTGCGCGACCGCCAAGTCAAAGATGACGCTGCCCGGCTTCATCGTTGCGATCTGTTCGTCAGTGATGAGAACCGGCGCGGCGCGACCTGGGATCAGAGCGGTGGTGATGACGATGTCCTGTTTGGCGATGTGTTCGGAGACGAGCTTGGCTTGAGCCGCCTTATACTCGTCGCTCATCTCGGTCGCGTAGCCGCCCGAACCTTCGCCCTCGATGCCTTCGACATCGGTGACGAAAATCGCCTTTGCGCCAAGGCTTTCGATCTGTTCCTTGGTGGCAGAGCGCACGTCAGTGGCTGACACCTGAGCGCCCAAACGCCGCGCAGTTGCAATGGCTTGCAGTCCCGCAACGCCGACACCCATGATAAAACACTTCGCCGCCTGAACGGTGCCAGCAGCTGTCATCATCATCGGAAATGCGCGGCCATAAACGTCGGCTGCGTGGATCACTGCCTTGTATCCGGCAAGGTTCGATTGGCTGGAAAGCACATCCATCGATTGCGCGCGGGTGATGCGCGGCATGAACTCCATCGACAGCGCTTCAAAGCCTGCCTTGGCGTAGGCTTCAATCAGATCGCCGTTCTGGAAGGGATTGAAGAGCGCGGCGACCCATGCGCCGGGCTTTGCGCCTTTCAGAAGGTCCACATCGGGAGCGGTAACGCCAAGGACAATGTCTGCATCCTTGATCGTTGCGGCGAGGTCCCCGGTCGTGGCGCCTGCCTCTGCATAGGCGGCATCGCTGATCGCCGCATGCTCACCAGCGCCCGCTTCCACAGCGACCTCATTGCCAAGACCGATGAATTTCTTGGCGGTCTCAGGGGTTGCCGCGACACGGGTTTCGCCCGCACCGCGTTCCTTCAGAACTGCAATCTTCATGTCAGATGGGGTGTCCTTATGGAGCGATCAGCGCGATCACGATGAATGTGATGATGGCCAGCATGGGAACGATCCACTTCAGCGAACCCATGAAGCCTTCATAGGTCGAGCGGGCCTTGTCCATATCGTGCGTGCTCATTTTGCGTTTCCCCTCAAGAAATAGTGGCCTTGCGCACTGCAAATGTGGACTGCAATCCCTCACACAGCGCACAAGTTAGCGTTTGGTTCCAAGTCCCGTATCGAAGCGCACGGCGTAGCTCAACCCACCATTGATGCTAGGCCATGCGCTCTTGCAGCCCGCAATCCTCGCCCACCGGGCAACAGCCTTAATTCAGTCTTTACCCGAAGCCCCTAAGAAACTGGGACGTTTCACCCTGGGACGGTTGCCAGGGCATGGAGGAATCAAGGCTCGCCTATGTCTCACATGGACCCGCACCATGATTCTGTACCTGTTTCCGGCGAGGACGCTTGCGACAAGGCTGTCGAAAGCCGAATCGTCATGCTCATCGATGACGAGCCAGCGCAAAGCCGTCTGATCACCGCCATTGCCGCTCGCGAAGGATGGCGCACCGTGGTCGCAGGCGATGCCGAAACCGCAATTGCCATGCTGGGCACCCGCGAAGGCATGCAGCTTTCGGCTATCCTGCTCGATCAATGGGTGCCGGGCGATGATGCCTGTTCGCTGATTGCAGAGCTTAAGGAACGCCGCCCTGCGCTTCCGATCCTGATGCTGACGACTTCTGCATCGCCCTTGCTCGCAGTGGAAGCGATGCGCGCTGGCGCGAGCGATTATCTCGTCAAACCGGTTTCGCCTGATCGCCTGATGGAGGCGCTGCGTTCGGTCACCACCCGCGAAGCGCCGCGCGACGAGCTTGCGCCGCTGACAGAGAAAATGTCAGCCAGCCTCGATTTTGAGGCCATGATCGGGACCGCGCCAAAATTCCGTACGGCTCTCGCTCAAGCGGCCAAGGCGGCTCGCGGGCATGCCAATGCGCTTATCGAAGGGGAAAGCGGCACCGGCAAAGAAATGCTGATGCGCGCCATGCACGCTGCATCACCGCGTGCAAAAGAGAACCTGCGGATCATCAACATCGCCAGCGTTCCGCCCAATTCGATCGAATCGGTGCTGTTCGGACACGAACCCAATGCCTTTCCCGGTGCGTTTGACCGCCAGATCGGCGCACTCCAGCATTGCGACAATGGCACTTTGGTGCTCGACGAAGTCGACCGGCTTAGCATGGCGGTGCAGACGCGCCTGCGTGACGCGCTCGAGACCGGGATTGTGCGGCCTGTTGGTGCAACGCACGGCTTCCGCGTAGATGTCCGGCTGCTTTCAGCGGCCAACATGAACCTTGATACGCTGGTCGCAGGCGGCGCGTTTGACGAAATCCTCGCCGAACAACTTGGCGGCACGCGGATAACCCTGCCTCCCTTGCGCGAACGCACGAGCGATATCCCTGCTTTGACTCGCCATTTCCTTCAGCGCATTGGCGAACAGCCGGGGCTGACCAATCTATCGGTCTCTGACAGCGCGCTTGCATTGCTGGGCGCATTCGACTGGCCGGGCAATGTACGCCAGTTGCAATCGGTTCTCTTCAGAGCGGCGGTCTACTGCGAAGGCGATACGCTGACCGCGGACAGCTTCCCGCAATTGTCTGAAATGATCGGCGAGCTCGAAGGTTCGGACACCTCGCATCTGCACGAAGGTGTCGGGGTCATGCTTTACACCGAAGACGGCAATCTGCGCCCGCTCGAAGAAATCGAAGCCGACGTGATCCGCCTGGCGATTGGCCATTATCGCGGCCGTATGACCGAGGTTGCACGGCGACTGGGAATTGGCCGTTCAACGCTGTATCGAAAGCTTTCCGATCTGGGCATCGACAACGCGGCTTAAACGGCTCGTGTGTCGACAGAATTGCAAAAGGGGCAACGCGGCACGCCGCCCTGCCCATTTTTCGATTATGGCGCCTCTTCAGAAGCTGAAGCGCACTCCGGCCAGGAAATTCACGGTTTCATAATCACCCGACACATCAGCGTTGAACGCGTCATTGCCGCCAGCGATAAAGCGGCGTTCAAGATCGACACCATCCACCCGCTGATACCGGACCCGGCCATCGATTGAGAATTGGTCGTTGATCTTGAAGCGAAGGCCCGCATTCGATTGATAGACGAATGCCTCATCCTCTCCGATCACACCAAAGGTCGGTGCAGTCGCGGTCGGCGGGAAATAGGTCACATTGCTATCCACTGCGGCGATGCCGATCCCGCCACCGATAAAGGGGATGATGCGCTGATCATCTTTCCACACGATGTCTGACTGATAGTTGAGCGTGTAGGTTTCGACTTTGACATTGCCGTCAAAACTCTGATTGCCGCCGTTAAAGCTGCCGCCTGACACATCTGGACTGGTGTTGGTGTATTCCAGTTCGATACTCGGCTCAAACAGGTTGAAGAGGCGCGCGGGCAGTTTGTAGCCCACTGCTCCGGAGAAAGTGACCTCATTGCCCAATTGCGTGTTCACATTGGCGGGGGCACCGGGTGCGCCTGGCGATGGGGCTTGCGGGGCCTGAACGCCTTCAAGGTCGAAATCGCTCGGCAGGGCGATGCCGATGCGGCCGGTAATGTATGGGCCGCTTTCAACTTCAGCGCGATCCTGAGCCTGTGCAGCAGCGGGGACAGCTGCGGCAACCATAGCGCTGAGGCCGCCCGCGACAGTCAGGGCGACGCGGGTTTTTGTCTGGGTTTTCATTGGGGTATTCTCTCCGAAGATAGATCTGTTCCGGCACGCGAAAGGGGGTCACGCGCGCCTGCACTTGGGTTCGAAGAGGAAACTCAATCGGTTACACCGGCTGCACATCCGGCCCTTTGCGCTGGTCGGCGAAGGATAGCTTTCAGTCGATGGATCGGCCGCACGCAAAGTGCATCCATCGACACGCGCCGAACATCGGACTATGAATATGGCTTCACACAAGGAGTGGATCAGGTGGACAAGTGCGAGAGCTAAGGCGGCAATCCGGCAATTGGCGGGCCAGCAATCGGCAAGCCAGCACGCTTTTGGCGAGGCGTGGCTATATTCGTATCTGAAATTCCTGAGGTTCCTTTATGTCTAGACTAGCTGGCGCAAAATGCGTCGTAACCGGCGGCGCACGCGGCATTGGCGAAGCGATCTGCGCTGCATTTCACCGCGAGGGCGGCGAAGTTCTGCTAACCGATATCGACACGGAAGAAGGCGCAAAAACTGCGGCCGCGATCGGCTGCAATTTCGCGACGCTCGACGTGCGCAGTGAAGCAGACTGGGCAGCCTTGGCCGATCAGCTTCCGCAAGTGGATGTGGTGGTCAACAACGCTGGCATCACCGGCTTTGAAGGCGAATCCGCCCCGCACGATCCCGAAAACGCATCGCTTGACGATTGGCATGCGGTGCACGCCGTCAACACCGATGGCACCTTTCTTGGCTGCCGCTATGCCCTTCGCGCTATGCGAGAGACAGGGCGCGGGTCGATCATCAATATCTCGTCGCGCTCTGGCCTTGTCGGGATTCCGGGGGCTGCCGCCTATGCTGCTTCCAAGGCTGCGATCCGCAATCACACAAAGACAGTCGCGCTTTATGCAGCGCAGCAGGGCTGGAAAGTGCGTTGCAATTCGATCCACCCGGCCGCGGTGCTCACTCCGATTTGGGAACCAATGCTTGGCACTGGCGAGGAACGCGAGGCCAATATGGCAGCGCTTGTCGCGGATACACCGCTCAAACGGTTCGGCACGTCAGAGGAAGTCGCTGCGCTCGCGGTCTATCTCGCCAGCGAGGAAAGCGGATATATGACCGGATCGGAACTGACACTGGATGGCGGTCTGCTGGCAGGCAGCGCCGCTTCTCCGGGTTAGAACCGAACCGTTTTCGCGTCGATCGCGCGGAAATGTACCCCTGGGGCAAATACGTAGCGGGACACGGAGATTCCCTTAAGCGCCTCTCCCTTACCAAGCGGTCAGGCTTGTTAGGCGGAGTTAGCAAATGGGTAATCCGGTCACCGTGTTTTTTCGTCACCTCTGGCGCGATGAGAAGGGCGCGACCGCGATCGAATACGGGCTGATTGCAAGCCTGATCGCGGTTGCCGTCATCCCGCCGCTTCAAGACCTTGCGCAAAGCATGTTCGGGCCAGGGTCAGCCCTGCAATGCGCGCAGACGCTGCTTGGTGATGAGAGCGAGAGCCCAATACCGCTCACCCGGGTCGATGGTCAGAGCGAGGACCTGTGCGGCTGAACCGCGCGGCCTGACTGGTCTACCAATTGTAAGATTGGCTGGCCCAGACCGCACTTTCATTGCTCTTGAGCGTCAGCGTAACCTCATTGGCCTCCCAGTCGATATCGACAAGGCCATAGTTTTCGTTGCTGATGAAGTCAGAGACACGCTTTTCATCGGGTTCACGCTCATTCGCGTCTGAGCGCGGCCAAGCGAGGTTGAGCGAAGAGCTTGTCAGTTCCCAGAAGGTCTCACCGCCATGATCAAGCGTGTAAATCCCGCCTGAGTGACGATCGCCAGATAGCATCACAAGGCCGCTTTCCTCGCGCTCGGTGAGCATATCGAGCAGCCGGGTGCGTTCATGCGGGAAGTTTTCCCAGCTTTCAAAATCATGCGCTTCGGTGATGATCTGAATGGAGGAGGCGATGATGCGAATATCCGCCGGCTTGGCGAGTTCAGCTTCGAGCCACGCCCATTGTTCATCACCCAGGATCGTGGTCTCAGGGTTGGTGTCAGGCATGTAGACGCCGAGTGACCAGCGTTCGCGCTGCCAGGGTTTGCGCTTGAGATCGGAGCGGAAATAGCGCGTGTCGAGCATAATGAACTGAACCCGCTCCCCCTCTGATCCGACCATGACACTGTCATAGATGCCCGGCCGCGAGCGAACCGCGTCAGACGAGTTCCAGAATGCCTCGAACATCGTCTCGGCCCAGCGGCGCATGGGGAAGCTTGCGCCTTTGTCATTGAGGCCGAAATCATGATCATCCCAAGTTGCCATCATCGGGATGTTTGCGCGGAATTCGGCAAATTCGGGATGAGCGGCCTGATCGGCATATGCAACGCGCAGACTTTCAAGCGCGGCATCGCCAGCCCAGGCATTGTCGCCATAGACATTGTCGCCGATCATCAGGAAGGCTTGCGGGTTCTGGCTGGCGATCTGGCCCCACATGTGCTGGCTCGCCGATTGATGGTTGCAGCTGCCAAATGCGATGCGGGTGATCTTTGCATCGCTCGCAAGCGCTGCATTCGGACCGGCCTCAGGCAGATCAACCGTCTGTTCCAGCTTAGCAAAGTACGGGGCAAGCAGGTCTTCAGGGGAGAGCGAGACTTCGCCCGGTGCCGCGGAACTTTCCATATGCGCATCGGCAAGCAACGGAGCCGCAGCAAGCGCAGCGGCACTGACCCCGAGTGATATAAGCGTGGATTTGCGCATGGTCTTCTCTCCCCTGTGTCTGCGTGCGCTCTGCCGCGCAAGCGTTACTCTATTGCGACAAACATGGCCGATTAGGGCATCGGAATCTGGCTGAAGTCGGTTAGCGCTGCGTCACGCAGCCCGCGCCAGACATTCCTCGCTTGGACGGTTTGCGGAACGTCATGCACGCGCAGCATATGCACGCCGGCATCCATCGCCTTGACCGCGAGCGCAACCGACCCGCCCAGACGTTCATGCGCAGGCTCTTCATTCGACAGCGCCCCGATCATCCGTTTGCGACTAACACCGACTAACAGCGGCGAACCAAGCGCATGAAACAGTGGCAAGGCGTTCAGCAGTGCGAGATTGTCAGCCAAAGTTTTTCCAAAGCCGATGCCGGGGTCGAGCAGGATCCGCTCTTCCGCGATCCCGCCAACGATCGCCCGCTCTCGCACGAGTTTGAGCGTGTCGAACACCTCGCTCACCACATCAGTGCAATTGCCGCCTTCGTGCAGGTCTTCGCCTGTTCCCGGAGCGTGCATCAGAACCACCGGGCATGCAGCAGAAGCGACAAGCTCGATCATGCGCGGGTCATATCGCAATGCGGAGACATCATTCGCCATCAGCGCGCCCTGCGTTGCCGGAACGCCCAATGCCGCTTCGAGCACGCCTGCACGGCGCGTATCGACGCTGATCGCGGCTCCCATCGCGGCGCAATATTCAACCGCGGGGACAACGCGGTCGATCTCGTCCCCTTCCCATGTCGCTGCGCCACCTGGCCGCGTGCTTTCGCCGCCAATGTCGATGATCGCGGCCCCTGCTTCGAGCATTTGCGCGGCATGCGCGCGGCCAGCGTCAGGCTTTTCAAGGAATTCACCGCCGTCACTGAAACTGTCCGGCGTAACGTTGAGCACGCCCATGATCTGCGGCTGGTCAAGGCGGATGGTGCGCTCACCCAATTGGATCGGGGCATGAACAAGCTGAAGGTTGGCCCATTGCCGTTCTGCCTCTTCAGAAAGAGCACCGCCCGGTTCGGCAAGCGCGGATGCTGCATCAGCCACGCTGAAGATCCGGCGGTGGGTAACCGATGCGCCGTCGCGAACCACCAGCGCAAAGCGGCTGGCATAGGCCATCGATCCCGCAATCCGGATCGCCGCCGGACCATCGCCGGTGGATTCAGCCTGCGGCCCGGCTGAAAGACCGATTGGGTGGAGGTAGACAGATGCATTCATAATGTGTCTCCAGAGGTGCCGCCTGCGTCGGCGCCGCTGCTATTGCCCGGTAAGATAGTGGAAGACCATATTGGTGTAGTTTTCGATCAGTTCTTCATCGCTGGGGCGCATATGCGTTTCGAAGGGCGACTTTACGTAAACCACGCGATCAAGAAAGAGGATGTTGACGAAATAGACCACCATCTTGGCGGCTTCGGTAATGTCTTCGTGACGGATTTCGTCGCGGTAATGTTCAAGCTGACCGACCAGTGCTGCAAATGCATCGTCGCGCATGCGATTGGCCTCGGGCAAATCCAGATCAGGGTTAAGCCGCCGATATGTCAGCAGCGCCCTGCGCACGCCAAGGTTCTCGGTAATCTGCTTGAACGCGCCGACAATCGCCTTTTCGATTGTGTCGCGCAGGCTCGGCAAGTGGCCATCTGAGACGACCGGAACCCCGTCCATCGTACCCTGCTCGCGAATTTCCTTGAGCCGCGCCTCGCCTCTTTTGACCTGACGATCGAGCAGAGCGGGCAGCAGCGCATCCTTATCCTTGAAGTGGCTGTAGACCGATCCGACCGCCACGCCTGCGCGGCGGGCAAGATCAGCGATCGAGATGGCTTCGAACTCCTGATCTTCGAGCATTTCCTCAATCGCATCGAGGATCTTTTCGCGGGTCGCTATCGCCCTTTTCTGCTGCGCTTTGGCCATTCGTCCCTGTCTCCGATCGCATCATCAGACGCAATGAAATATTTCCATTATTGAATTTGAATTCATATTCACTTATATAACTCTCAGTCAACGATTCGAAAGGAACATCCCCGCGTGACTGACAACACATCCCCCGCTCACCCCGGCACCGCCGGCTTATCAGCGATCGCCGAGGCTCAGCAGCCAGCCGCCCACAAAGGATCGCTGATCCCCGGTTGGGCACAGATCCTCGCAATCGTCGCTCTCTTCATTGGCGTGAAGGAGATTCCGGGCCTCCCCTATTCCGGTCAGGTCTTCATGTTTCTCGCGATTATTCTCTCGAGCGTGTTCCTGCGAATGAACGGAGAGACCTGGCGTGACATGGGCCTGCGCTGGTCATGGAAGCCGGTTGACCTTGCCAAAGGGGCGGGAATGGTTGTGCTTGTCTTTGCCTCAGCGGTTGCGGCGAACGGTCTCGTCCAATGGCTTTATGTCACGGTCACAGGCGTGCCGGTTGAACGCACCTTGCCGGACGTTTCGACGCTTGGCCTTTTCCTCATCATGATGGCGCTTGTCTGGACGACCAATTCCTTTGGTGAGGAAATGGTGTTTCGCGGCTTCCTCATGAAAAGGTTCAGCACGATCTTTGGCGGCACCCGTTTCGCCTGGATCCTCGCCGCCTTTGCCCAGGCAATGATCTTCGGCCTTGGCCACGCCTATCAGGGTTTGGTCGGCATTCTTATCACCGGCATGGTCGGCCTTGTCTTCGGGCTGCTCTACCTCGTCGCCCGGCGCAATCTGTGGCCGATGATCTTCGCGCATGGCCTCATCAACTCGGTCGCCTTCACAGTGCTCCATCTTCAGGCCATCGGCGCTTTTCCAGCGTCGTGATCTGACCCCCAGTTCCAAGGAAACAAGAACAGATATGTCAAAGAAGAAACTCGCCCTCGCTCTGGTCTGGAGCATCGCTGCCGCGGCATGGATCGGCGTCGTCGCAACTTACTTGCTCGTGAGTTCGAAGACGGTTTTCGTCATCGCATTGACAGCAGCTGCGATCATCTCGGAAGTCGCCGTCTGGTCAACCGCAGCCGTTCTGGGCCTGACCGTGATCGAGAGCCGCAAACGCATCTGGGCAGCCATAAGCCGCAATTTCAAAAGTAAGGAACTTGGCTGAGCCTCTCAGCGCCGGCTGTCGGGTGTCAGGATCAGTCCTCGCTCGCCAGCCGGTACAGCTCACGCGCGGCATCGACTGGCTTAATCTCGCCGCCATTCTCATAATGCCAGAAGGTCCAGCCATTGCAGCTGGGCGCGCCTTGCAGGTCTTTGCCAAGGCCATGGATCGAGCCCACCTGCCCCTTGCAATCCAGTGACCCGTCAGCGCGCACAGTGGCAACCCAGCGGCGCTTTTTGTCGAACACCTCGGTGCCCGGCTTGATGAAGCCGCTTTCAACCACAGCGCCAAAGGCAACGCGCGGCGCGGATTTCTTCGCCTGCATTGTCGTCAGCGCGCTTTCATCAAGCGGCAGCTCTTTCTCGATCCGCTTGTAAGCTGCGTCGCGATAGACATTCTCGCGCTCGCAGCCGATCCATTCACGCCCGAGGCGTTTGGCGACTGCGCCCGTTGTGCCGGTTCCGAAGAAGGGATCCAGCACCACATCGCCCTTTTCGGTCGTGGCGAGAAGGACGCGGTAAAGCAGGCTTTCGGGCTTTTGCGTCGGGTGAACCTTGGTCCCGTTTTCCTTCAGGCGTTCCCCGCCCGAACAGATCGGCAGCACCCAGTCAGAGCGCATCTGAAGCTCATCATTGAGCGTCTTCATCGCGCGATAATTGAAGGTGTAACGCGACTTTTCACCCTGGCTCGCCCAGATCAGCGTCTCATGCGCATTGGTAAACCGCGTGCCCTTGAAGTTCGGCATCGGGTTGGTTTTGCGCCACACGATATCGTTGAGGATCCAGAAACCGATATCCTGCAGGATCGCGCCGACCCGGTAGATGTTGTGATAGCTTCCGATCACCCACAGCGAGCCGTCGGGTTTAAGCACCCGGCGCGCTTCGGAGAGCCATTCACGGGTGAAATCATCATAAGCACGAAAGCTGTCGAACTGGTCCCAATGATCGGTCACCGCGTCAACTTCGCTGCCATCGGGACGATTGAGATCACCGCCCAACTGCAAGTTGTAGGGGGGATCAGCAAAGACACAATCAACACTGTTGTCAGGCAGTGAACGCATGGCCTCGATGCAATCACCGTCCAAAATCTTGCCCAGCGGAAGGAGCGCGCGCAGGTCCTCAGGCGCCTTTACAGACGCCTTTTTGCGCAGCCTTTGTGTCTCCATTACGCCCATTGATTTGCCCCGAAGTGATACTGTTCGCCAAAGTTATCCACAGGCATGAGTCCTCTTGGACTCCACGTCAAGCGCAGAAATCATCGGGTATTATGGTTAACGAATGGTAAGTCGCGCCACCGCAAGTGCGGAACGAAACGTGACCCCACTAGATGTAGAGTCCCCGCGCAAAGCCGGGACTCCAGATCAGGGGGGTGTTGCGCGAAGGACTCAACCGTTCATCCAATAACGTTGAAGCTAAAGCCTAGCCAATGCTCGACGTGCTGGCGCGTGTAGATACATCCAATTGTGGCTTGCCAGTTCTTCCAAATCGGCTCGGTGGGGAACAAGCATGCACGTCGGGAAACTCTCAATAATGTTTGCCACCGCTCATGGCGCATCACCCACATCTTCACCTTCCGCAGCGATTGCGAACTATGAGGTCAGCAATTCTTCGTCATCATGTTGTTCGCTTAAGTAGGTGTAGGCAGCTTCGCGTGTAATCGTTGAAGTCGTCGCTATCAGGAGGCTGCGCAAAGCCTCGGGACCTTTGTGACCCTTGGCTCGAGCCTTGTCGAAAAGCTTGATCTGGGCCTTTTCTTACTCGCCTGCATGAGGATCAGGCATTGCGAAAGCTCAAGCAAACACCAGCACGACATTGGCCGCAAATGCCGCCAGCAAGATGCCCCCGATCAGGCGCCCGATCTGTTTTGCATAGTAGAGGAGCGCGACAAGCGCGACGGCGCTTGCGGTGAGAAGCCCCATCTCCAGACCCGCCAGATCCGCTGGCAATGCGAAAGGAGCGATGCTCATCGTTGCCCCGCCGATCAGCAGGATATTGTAGATGTTCGAGCCCAGCACATTGCCGATCGCAAGGCCTGATTTCCCGCGCAAAGCTGCGGCGATAGACGCGGCAAGTTCGGGCAGCGATGTGCCGATCGCAACCACGGTCAGCCCGATCACCGTTTCCGGCACGTTGAAGATACGGGCAAGATCAATCGCGCCTGTGACCAGCGCATTGCCTCCCACCACAAGAATGCCGAGCCCTGCAAGGAACAAGAGGACTGCAACCACCGTGCTGCCGGGCGCTTCGCCGTCTTCGTCATCATCCTCGATCTGTGCAACGCCCGGATTGCGATAGCGCCACACGATATAGGCGATGATGCCAGCAAGCAGCGCCAAACCAATCCAGCGCCCGCCCAGCTGAGACCATGCAAGCGCCCACAGCATCAACGTAAGGCCAAGCGCCACGATGGCATCTCTCCGCCCGCCCCCTGTCAGTACTATCGGTGCGACAAGCGCAGATGCGCCAAGGATCAGCAGCGTGTTGGCAAGATTGGACCCGACAATATTGCCCCACGCGATCTCGGGCGATCCGGCAAGGCTCGCCTGAACGCTTGCAGCCATTTCGGGCATGCTGGTCGCAAATCCGACGATCACAAGACCTGTGAACAGCGTCGACACGCCAAGCTTGTCGGCAATGCCCACAGCCCCGCGCACCAGCAGTTCGCCGCCGACGGCAAGGCCAACAAGGCCGCCAAGACTGAGAAGAATCGCTTCAAGCATCAGCAGCGATTAGGGCATGCGAAGGCTAAAGCAAACTCGCTTGCGCATCCGCGGATTGCTGTAGAACCCGCACCCTCCACCCTGCCACCCGGATTTTCAGTCCGAAGTATGATCCGGGTGGCAGGGTGGAGGGCGCGGGCGGCCGGGCTTATTGTTAAAGCAAACTCGCTTGCGCGACTGGCGCGAAACTCTGGCGGTGAAGCGGCGTTGGTCCGTGGATGCGCAAGGCCTCCATATGTTCGGCCGTTCCATAGCCTTTGTTGCGCTCCCACCCATAGGCAGGATGCCGCGCCGCCGCCTCTATCATCATACGGTCGCGCCATTCCTTTGCGATGATCGAGGCCGCTCCAATCGCCGGTTCCTTGCCATCGCCGCCAACAATCGCGCGCGCGGGCCAACACCATTCCGCGCATCGCCGCTCAGGCGTCTGATTGCCGTCGATCAGTACGATCTCTGGCCTATCTGGAAGCTGTGCAACCAGATCGCGCACGCACCGTGTCATCGCCTCCATCGTGGCTTGGAAGATGTTAATCCGGTCGATTTCCTCCGCCTCAACCACTGCGACCGCCCATTGGCAGCTTGCGCGTATCCCCTCGTCGAGATGAGCGCGGCGTTTGGCGGATAATTTCTTGGAATCGCCAATTCCTGCGGGTAGTCCTTCGCCCAGCACAACCGCTGCGGCCACGACCGGCCCTGCCAGCGGCCCCCGACCTGCTTCGTCTACCCCGATGACAATTGGCCGGGAAAACGAAGCCTGATTGAGAGAGTTCTGAACCATGAAGACCTTTGCGCAACTAACTGCCGGACTGTCACTCAGCGCGCTTGCCCTCGCAAGCTGCGCGCAAGCCGAAAGTGGGGAAAGCCACGAGGATGTGAGCTGGTCAGTGACGCAAATGGCCTCAATCGAACGGCCATGGGCGATCGAATTCATGCCTGGAACCCAGATATTGGCCATCACCGAAAAAGAGGGCGCGCTCAAACTGATGGACACAGCCAGCGGCGCGATGACTGATGTTGGCGGTGTTCCCGAAGTCGCATTTGGCGGCCAGGGCGGATTTGGCGATGTTGCATTCCTGCCTAGCGAAGCGGACAAGGAAGGCGCGCGCACGATTTACCTCAGTTGGGCAGAATTTGGCGACGATGGCGAAACCCGCGGCGCGGTGGTCGGGCGCGGAATGCTGGCCTGCGACGATGGCTATGCCGCCTGCAATGTCGAAGGGCTCGAAATCATCTGGCGTCAGGCACCCAAGGTGACGGGGCGCGGGCATTATTCGCACCGCATTTCTTTCTCGCCTGATGAACAATATATGTTTGTGGCGAGCGGAGACCGGCAGAAGCTGACGCCGGCACAGGACAATTCCAACACGCTTGGGACAATCGTCCGCCTCAACCTCGATGGCACCGCAGCAGACGGCAATCCCTTTGCCGATGAAGGCGGCGTGACGGCGCAGATCTGGTCGTATGGCCACCGCAATATCCTTGGCATGGATTGGGATGAACAGGGGCGCCTTTGGGATGTCGAGCACGGCCCGGCGGGTGGCGATGAGTTCAATCTTGTCGCAGAAGGGGCGAATTACGGCTGGCCGACGCGTTCCTATGGCAATCACTATAACGGCGATCCGATCGATGATCACACGCCGGATGATGGCTTTACCAAGCCTGCTGTGACCTGGACCCCGGTCATCGCGCCGGGCGATATGATCTTCTACACCGGCGACATGTTCGCTGGCTGGCAAGGCGACGCGCTGATCGCTGGTCTGTCGAGCAATGCCGTGGTGCGGGTTCGCCTCGACAGCGATGGCGGCGCGCATGAAGCAGAGCGCGTCAGCATCGATGGACGTGTGCGCTCGATCGATCAGGCACCTGACGGTTCGATCTGGCTGGCAACCGATCAGGGTGAAATCCTCAAATTGGCGATGTGACGTTTTGCTCCGCCTGATCCCTGGCGGACCAACAAGGCTTGGCTTTGCGCTCGCCGCCGCCTAAGCGCGCGCGACCGATGGAGAAGGAAAACGCCACTCTGATCCCGCTCAGCGCGGTAGAGCCCGACATGATCGAGCAACTGCTCGACCGTGTTTTCGGCGAGGATCGCCATGCCCGCACCGCTTATCGCATCCGTGCAGGCATGGAATGGCTTGAAGCGCTGAGTTTTGCTGCGCTTGATGCCGATGACATGCTGGTGGCCACAATACAGTGCTATCCGGTTGCTCTGCTCGACCGCGAAGGCAGGCCGGTCCCGCTGGTTATGGTGGGGCCTGTTGCCGTAATCCCCGATAGGCAAGGTGAAGGCTTTGGCGTGGGACTGATGGCGGCGATGCTCGATGCAGAGCGCCGCATGGCAGCAGATGGCGCGCCCGCCATGGCGCAGGTCCTGATTGGCGATGCAGAATACTATGGCCGCTGGGGCTTTAGCGCGGCGGCAACCGGCGGCTGGCGGTGTCCGGGGCCATATCAGCCTGAACGCCTGCTTGCCCGCGGTTCCGCACTGAGCGCAATGCCAGCGGAAGGCATGCTGGGGCCCTGGGTTTCGGCCTAACCCCCCTTTCCCCCCGTGCCAGCTTCTGCCATCGCATCACCCAATGCCATACGAACCGCCTCCCTATCTCTCTGAACTCACGCTTGCCGAAATCGCCGAACAGGTCGAGCAACGCAAACTGCCGCCGGTTGAAGGCTGGGCACCGCAAAAGTCAGGCGACAGCCATATGCGCATTGCTGGCGATGGCACCTGGTATCACGAAGGCGATCCGATCCGCCGTCCGGCGATGGTGCGCGCTTTCTCCGGGCTGCTGACACGCGACGAGAGCGGCCAGCACTGGCTTGTCACGCCATTCGAAAAACTCACAATCGAGGTTGAAGATGCCGCCTTTGTCGCGGTGGATTGCACCAGCACCGAAGGCGATCTTGCATTCCGGCTGAACACCGATGACCTTATCATCGCCGGGCCTGAAAACCCGCTTCGTCTTGCTGGTGATCCCGACACGCCTGCAATCTATCTCCTTGTGAGGCGCGGGTGTGAAGCGCGGCTCAACCGGTCGACATACACTCAGCTTGCCGAGATCGCGCTCGACACCGCTGGAGACGATTGGATCGTTTCGAGCCAGGGCGCGTTGTTTTCGCTCAAGGGGTAGGTTTTGAGCGAACTTTTCGGGAAATTGTCGACCCTTTACGAAGAGGGTCATGCGCGCAAGGTTGATGGCCTGTTGAGCGATGCCGCGCATGCAAGCGGTGACCGCCAGACACCGGCTGCGGTGTTGGTCGCAGTGGTCGATCAGGCTGAACCCAGCGTCATCCTTACACAGCGCCCCAATGACATGCGCGATCATCCAGGGCAGGTCGCGTTCCCCGGCGGAAAGATCGATGCAGGCGAAGACGCGGTCACAGCAGCGCTGCGCGAAGCGGAGGAAGAGCTTGCCCTGCCGCGCGACGAAGTTCGGGTGATCGGCACCAGCGATATCTATCGCACCGCGACCGGTTTTGATGTCACGCCGGTGCTGGGCGTTGTGCCGCCGGGGCTCTCACTTGAGCCGAGCCCGACCGAAGTGGCCGCGTGGTTCGAAGCCCCGCTTTCGTTGCTGCTTGAACCAGCCAGTTGGACCACCAATGAGGTGTTCTGGCGGGGCAAGATGCGCCGCTACCTTGAGATGGATTATGAGGGGTTCCGCATCTGGGGCGTGACTGCCGCGATCATCATGAACCTTTCAAAGCGCGTCGATGCCCGCCGTCTTGGCTGACATCAGCTGGGAGTTTGGTTGAGCCAACGCTTGTCTAGCGCGCGTTTTTTTGATTAGCGCAGGATCATTGTGAACACCTCGCTTACCAATGCCGACTGGCCCCGCCGCAACGGCCTCAACGCGCTGACCGCTGCGCTTGGGGTTGATAACATCCGCTGGGTAGGCGGCGCGGTGCGAGACACGCTGCTGGGCGCTGAGGTTCACGATGTTGATTGCGCAACGTTGCACACGCCTGACAAGGTCATCGATCTGTGCCGCGAGGCAGGCATTCGCACGGTGCCCACCGGGATCGATCACGGCACGGTGACAGCCGTGCTGGAGGATGGTCCGGTTGAGATAACCACACTGCGCCGCGACGTTGCAACCGATGGACGCCGCGCGACGGTCGCCTTTGCAAGCGACTGGCGCGAAGATGCGGCTCGCCGCGATTTCACGATCAATGCGCTTTATGCCCATCCTCAGACACTAGAAATTTCAGACTATTTTGGTGGGCTTGATGATCTTGACCATCGCCGCGTTCGCTTCATTGGCGATGCCCGCGAACGGATCGCCGAAGATCACCTCAGGATCATGCGCTATTATCGGTTCCAGGCCCGCTTTGGCGCTGATCTGGATCAGGAAGCCGAAGAGGCGTGTTCGGAGCTGTCTGCAACGCTCAAGGGATTGAGCCGGGAACGCGTCGCAGATGAATTGCTGCGCTTGCTCGCCCTGCCCGATCCCGGTGCAACGATCGAGCGGATGTTTGCGCGCGGAGTGCTGCCAGTTATTCTGCCTGAGACATGCAACAACCACATAAGCGCGCTTGCTGCGCTGATTGAGCGCGAGCGCGAACAAGGGATTGCGCCAGAGCCCGTTCGCCGTCTTGCCGCCCTGCTTCCGCCCTCGCCCGATATTGCCGAAACCGTGGCTGCCCGCCTGCGACTTTCGAAGGCGACCCGCGCAAGGCTGGTATCGGCCGCAGAACGGCTTGCTGAAGACAGCGCCAATCCGCACGCGCTCGCTTACCGGATCAGCGTGGAATTTGCCTGTGATCGTTTGCTGCTGCTTGGCCATGACGCACGGCCCCTCAACAATTGGGACCCGCCGGTCTTCCCGCTCAAAGGGGGCGCAATCGTTGCGCGAGGCATTGCAGCGGGGCCTGATGTCGCGCGCATCCTGCAAAGCATTGAGAAACGCTGGGTCAGCGAAGGGTTTCCCGATGAAGCGCGAGTGCAGGAATTGCTCGACGAGGCGCTCCTGCAAAGCTGACGCTTACGTTAAGGCGAGCTTCACCCCTGTCTTCGTACTGAACACTGCAGGTCATCGACTTGTCATGTCCGCCTTGGATCTATAGGGAACCGCATCGCGCATTGGCCGTTGGTCCTTTTGCGTGCTTCCATCGCTGTTGGACTGCCAGTTGGCTTTGCGCCTTTACGGCATACTGTTCTTCATGCGCGCGCTGCCCTCTCATTCACGGCGGCCATCCGAGGAATTGAGTAACTGGAGAGTATAGAATTATGAAGTTTGCAAAGCTGGCTATCCTGGCCACCGCCATGGCAGTGACCCCGATTGCGGCAAATGCCCAAGACGTAGGTGCAACTGTTTTCGGAAACGATGATGCCCCGATCGGCACCGTTTCTTCCAATGACGGCACGACCGTCACTGTCGACACCGGCAAGCACCAGGCTCCGCTGCCCGCCAACCTTCTGGCTGAGCGCGAAGGCAAGTGGACCGTCAACGCCACCAAGGGCCAGATCGATGGCATGATGGACGCGCAGGTCGCTCAGCAGCAGGCAGCTGCTGAAGCACAGGCCGCCGCTGAAGCCGAAGCCGCTGCAAAGCTTGAAGCTGCGCTTGCCGTTGGCACAGCCGTGATCACTGCTGACGCAATGCCGCTTGGCACGATCAGCGAACTCGACGAAGCAAACGTCGTCGTCAGCAATGACGAAGTTGGCCTTGTTACCCTGCCGCGCGGTTTCTTCGCGCTCGACGCCAATGATCAGCTGGTGGCCCGCGCTAACCTCGCTGACATCATGGCAGCTGTGCAGGGCGGCTAAGCGCCGACTATCCAGTCGCAAGGGTCCGACGGGACCTGAACGAGACCGCGGTCATCGGGGATGGTGACCGCGGTTTTCGTTTATCCAAAGCGGTTGTTCTTGGGGAAGCCCTGCGGCGGCAACCGTCCCGCTGCACCGCGCGCGACCTTCCATTGCCAGATTTCCGTCTCGGTCCGCGTGCGCTCGCCCGAGCCGCCCATCTGCCAGCTGAGACCATCCTCCAACTTGAAGGTGGTCGCATCGCTTAACCCCCCATCGCGGTAGCGTTGCAGCATAACCCCCTGACCGCGCGCCATGATCGGCATTTCGTCGAGGTGGAAGACGATGAGCTTGCGGTTGATACCGACCGCGGCGACATGATCGTGCCCTTCGGGGATTTCGCGGATCACCTGCAGTTTTGCATCGCCCTTGAGATTGACGACCTGCTTGCCTTTCTTGGTTTCAGCCAGAAGCTCGCTCGTTTCGGCGATAAAGCCCTTGCCGATGCTAGAGCCCAGCAGAAGCTTGCCGCCATCCTTGTGCACCAGCATGGCCGCGATCGAGGTTTCCGCAGGAAGATCGATCATCGTACGCACCGGCTCACCAAACCCGCGCGCGCCGGGCAACTTGTCACAGCCCAGCGTGTAAAACCGCCCGTCCGATCCCGCGATCAACAACTTGTCGGTTGTTTGCGCGTGGAGGATGAAGGCCAGCGCATCACCTTCCTTGTATTTGAATTCCTGCGCGAGATCGACGTGCCCCTTTGCCGCGCGGATCCATCCCTTTTGCGAAAGGATGACTGTCACCGGCTCCTTCTCGATCATCGCGTCCATGCTGAATTCGACCACAGGAGCCGCTTCTTCGATCCGGGTTCGCCGGGCGCCAAGGGCCGTGTCTTCAGCGTAATCCTTGCGCAGGCCGCGCAGGTCCTTCTTGAGCCGGGTGCGTTGCCGGGCAGGGCTATCAAGCAGTTTTTGAAGCTCGTCCTGTTCAGCAAGAAGATCACTCTTTTCTTGCTTGAGCTCCATCTCTTCAAGCTTGCGCAAGGAACGCAGCCGCATGTTAAGGATCGCCTCAGCCTGCCTGTCAGACAGGTTGAACTCCTCCATCATCACCGCCTTGGGTTCATCCTCATAGCGGATGATTTCGATCACCCGATCAAGGTTGAGGAAGGCGATGATGTAGCCATCGACCAGTTCGAGCCGCCGCGCGATCTGATCGAGCCTGTGGCGCGTGCGGCGCTGAAGGATCTCGATCTGCGAGGCGGTCCAATGCTGAAGCAGCTCTTTCAGACCCATCACCATTGGCGTGCGGGTCGCGTCGAGCACGTTCATGTTGAGCCCGAACCGCGTTTCCATATCGGTGAGCTTGAAGATGCTTTCCTTCAGCAGCTCCGGATCGACATTGCGGCTGCGCGGGATCAACACGATGCGTATGCTTTCATCCGATTCATCGCGCACATCTTCGAGGATCGGGAGTTTCTTATCGGCAATCGCCTGAGCGATCTGTTCGATCAGCTTGCCCTTTTGCACCTGATACGGAATTTCGGAGATGACGAGCTGCCATTGCCCTCCTCCCAGCCGCTCTATCCCGAGCGCCTGATCCTCTGCCTTGTCAGCCTCTGGCGCGTGGAAGACACCGCGCAGACGGAAGCTGCCGCGACCGGTGCGATAGGCCTCAGACAGGACCTGTGCGCTGTCCACCAACTGCCCGCCCGTGGCAAAATCAGGCCCCGGCATCAACTCCATCAACCGCTCATGCTCGACATGCGGATTGTCGATCAGCTCAAGCGTTGCGTCGATCACTTCGGCGACATTGTGCGAGGGGATGTTCGTCGCCATCCCCACCGCAATCCCGCTTGCCCCATTAGCGAGCAGATTGGGGAACAGGCCCGGCATCAGCTCGGGCTCTTGCTCCTCGCCATTATAGGTCGGAATGAAATCGACAGTGCCCGCATCCAGCCCTTCCATCAGCTGGATCGCGGTCTTGGTCAGCCGTGCTTCGGTATAGCGATAGGCAGCCGCGTTATCGCCATCGACATTGCCGAAATTGCCCTGCCCTTCGACCAGTGGGTAGCGCAGCGAGAAATCCTGCGCGAGGCGGACCATCGCGTCATAGGCAGCGGTGTCGCCATGCGGGTGAAATTTACCGATCACCTCACCCACAACGCGCGCGCTCTTTTTGAAGCCGCTTGATGGATCAAGCTTCAGCTGGCGCATGGTCCAAAGCAGCCGGCGGTGAACCGGTTTCAGCCCGTCCCGCAGATCCGGCAACGAGCGCGCGGTGATGGTCGACAGCGCATAGACAAGATAGCGCTCTGACAGGGCCGCATCGAAGGGCGCGTCTACAATTGCATCAAACGGGTCAGAATCGTCTTTGATCGTGGGGTCAGCCATCCCTCCCGCTTAGCAATGCAACCGGCGCACAGGGAGAGGGATTTCCACAGGGAAAGCAGCTCGGCACAAGGCTGCACGATCGCTTTCACAGCCGGGCGATGATCCGCTCGCGTTCGTCTTCCCAATCATCAAAGCCCCAATCCGCAGGGCTCTCGATGCTCATGATCTGCAAGTCCGGATCGCCCTCCGCGATTGCGATCCGGCGCGGCTCAATCCGCTCACCTTGCTCAAGGCAGAAGAATTCGGCTGCCCTTACCTTTTCGCTCCCGGCTTGCTCGGTAAGTGTGAGGGCAAGCCGATGGTTCGACAGCCTGACCAGTATCCCGTCAGCATAGATATGCAGGGTTTTCATCAGTTCCTCGATCAGGCTGCGGTCGAAATGCCCTTCCCAGGCCCACATCCGGGTGAGCGCCCGTTGCGATGACCAGGGCCCCTTGTACGAGCGGTGCGAGGTCAGCGCATCAAACACATCGCACACCGCGCCGAGCCGTGCCGCAAAAGATATCTCGTCGCCCGCCAGACCGAAAGGGTATCCGGTCCCGTCGATCTTCTCATGATGATGGCGGCAGACATCCAGCGCTGATTCACCGATTCCGGGCGATTGTGAAAGCAGATGATAGCCGTGTTCCGGATGGTTGCGGACGATGACGAGTTCTTCTTCGGTGAGTTCCTCCGGCTTTTTGAGGATCGGATCAGGAATGCCGATCTTGCCAATGTCATGGAGCAGACCCGCCAGCCCCAGATCACGCACCTCGTCATCCTCCATCCCTCGCCGTCTGGCGATGCAC
Organism: uncultured Porphyrobacter sp.; assembly: GCA_964443505.1. GTDB lineage: Bacteria > Pseudomonadota > Alphaproteobacteria > Sphingomonadales > Sphingomonadaceae > Erythrobacter. The sequence continues at coordinate 36,531 of CAYUCZ010000022.1, forward strand.
ACCATCAGCGTGCAAACTGCGACCGAATGCAGGTAGGTGTAATCATCCTTGGTCTTAAGCCGGGTGACACTAAGAAGCGTCCTCGCATCCTCTTCGATCGAGGCCACGATGTCATCAAGCACCGTGTTGACGCTCGACCGATCAACGGCCCAACCCTGCTCCACATCGCCAAAAACACGCCGCATTGTCTCTTTTGAACGGGTGGCAAGCGCAATCGCATTGCGCAGAGCGACGCTTTTGGGATCTTGCGTATTGGTCGGGCGATACCGCGCCCTTCGCCGGCCGCGACGCTTGGGTTTTGGCGGTGCCTCATCCCATGAAAGCGCCTGATCAGGTGCATGGTCAGTTGTAGCGGATAGACCACGCGCTTCGTCAATCACGACATAAGGCACGCTCGAATTGCGCACCCTTTCAAGATCCTGCACCGATTCAATCACGAACTTCCCGCACCAGAAGGGGTGATCGAACCAGGTTCCGCCGAAACCGACGATGAACATTCCCAGTTCTACATCATGGTTTGGGACCTTACGGAGCATGGTGGGTTGGCGTGCTGATGGCTTCTATGACGTGTTGACGATCAATCAGCCTATCAGCGCGCGCCCATAAAGGTTTGGCATGCACGGGCCCTGCGATGGCTACCTAGCCCACCGTCACAAGAGAATTTACCATGCAGAGTCAGAGCGCGATCACGCCCGGCGCTGTCTGCTAGCTCGACGATGAACGCTGCGAGCGTGAGCAGTTCTCGATCCGGCCAGCACCAACAGCGCCAGTCTCGATCTCGATCGCAATCTGCATTGAGATCATCTGCGCACACAGGCCCGATTCAAGATCTCCGCGCGACAGCGCCTGCCTCATCCAGAAGCGCGCATCTTCCGCTGATCGCGGTGCGACCCACCCGCCATCAGCAGCAAGCGCCATATGAGCGAAGGCATCGGGATAGCCAGCGTTTGCTGCGACTTCGCAATAGGGAACCGCATCGGCATATTGCCGCTCGCGCACATAGATTGAGCACAATTGCTGATCGGCATCACTGCGGCCTTGTGCCGCGAGATCGCGCAGGCTTGCTAGATGCTCATCGCGCTCTTCGGGCAGCGCGTAGATGAGACCGTAATAAGCATAGGCATAACCCGCCTCGGCCGCGAGGCGCTGTTGCCGCACGCCTTCGATGTAGTCGGCCGATTGCGGCCCATCAGAGGCCCCTATCAGTACGCGCGAGTAATGCCCGCGCGCCTTTGCATAGTCTTGCTCTGCCGCCGCCTTGTAGAGAGCCAGGGAACGTTCCCGATCCGCATCGTCGCGCGCATTCACACGCAGGTAATAGGCAAGCTCAAGCTGGCCATAAGGCGTGCCATAAGCCGCTGCTTTTTCAAGCGTTGCCCGGGCTGCATCAAGGTCTTTTGGAACGCCCATTCCGAAATGCTGCATATAGCCAAGAATGTATGTTGCGAGCGGATCTTCCGCTTCAACCAGCGCCTTAATATCGGTGACGGAATGCTCCGCCAGCACGCGCATGATAAGGATCGGCTCATCCACCCTGCCCAGTTCTTCCAAACTAAGCTCAATCGGGCGTGGCCCCTCGTCTGCTGGTTGCGCCATGCCAACCAATTGACCGCCGTCATCCTCGAAAACCGGCTCTTCCAGAGTGAAGAACGTGTTGGGGGACAGCGAGTTGTACGTGAACGGCACCTGCAACGGCCAGAACCCGTCCGTGCGTTCCAGAACGCCGTCGCGGATGGCGTTGAATACGACGCTGATATCCATTCGCGGAACCACAACCTTCTCAGCCACTTCGGCAGCAAAGGGGCTGATGTTTTCAGGCGGCGGTGCGGAATCATAAGCGGGAACGCCGCGTCCGGTTGAATAGAGCACGCCGATGCGGGCGCCTGGTTCAAAATCGAACTCGCGAATTCCAGCTGAAGCGGATTGCCGCGTAGCAGGTGCAATGATCACCGGCTTTGGCGCACTTCGCACGATGGCACCTTCGGATTGCGAAGCCGCGCTGACCACGCCATCGGTGCGGCAGGCATCAAGCATGAAGATGGTCGTGCCCTGATTGTACAGGCGGCTCGCCAGCGCTTCGAACTCGATGAAGGTCTGATCAATCGTATCAGCGCTTGCCCGAAGGGTCGCATCGACGGGGACAAGATAATTGCGCCGATCATACTCAAACCCGTGCCCGGCAAAGTAGAACACAACGATATCGGCATCGTCGAGCGACTGGCCGAAACGGTCGATTGCGCTGCGCATATCCTGCCAGGAACCGTTCGACACGGTCGTGACTTCAAAGCCAATCGCATCAAGCGAACGTTCAACCAGCGCGACATCGTTTGTCGGGTTGGGAAGCTTCGTCCACGAATTGTCAGGCTCGCTTTGCTGATAATCCGAATTGCCGATCAAAAGCGCGTATTTGCCTCCCGCCAGCGCCATCGACGGGGCAAAGATGAGCGAGATGGCGCAGATAACGCCCGATAGAAACTTCAAAAAAGTGCGCATGCTCTTGCCCTATTGCCCGGCACCCAACGTGGCGGGCTCCTCCGCGTCTTTGCTGACAATCTCGCTGTGCACAGACTGAATGGCGGCGGCGATCTCGGCAGGGACTTCTTCCTGCAGGAAGTGTCCGGCCTCGGTCTCGGTCACAGGCGCATCAGGGAATTGCGCTTTCATCGGTTCAAGCCCTTGAGCAAGGATCGGATCATTCATGCCCCATACCAGTGCGGCAGGTATATCCAGCTGCGCGACATACGCTTCGATCTCGCGCATTTGCTCTGCGCTGGGATGGTCAGGACCGGTTGGCACCATCCGCATCAGGGCAAGCGGAGCCTTTTCATTTCCGCTGCCCACGACCGGCCGCGAATAAAGCTCAATCACATCGTTCGGCATAGAGGCAGGGTCACCCTGAACTTCCGGAAGCCGGCTCCAGATGGAAGCGATCCCTTCGAGCACCAGTTCGCCGATCAGTGGTCGGTTCGCCAATGCGTGAGCAGATGACAAAGACCGTTCTTCGGTTGGCGCAAAAAAGCCGGTGTTCATCACCACCGCGCCCTGCATCAGGCCGGGATTGCGTGCCATTGCGCCCATACCAACTGGTCCGCCCCAATCTTGCCCGACATAGATCACCTGTTCGAGCGCCAGCGTCTCAATCACAGCTGTCATCCAGCGCATGTGATTGTCGAGCGTGTGATCGCTGGCAGGAACTTTGCTCGAAAAGCCTAGTCCCGGCATGGTTGGCATGATCAAGCGATATTGGTCGAGCGGCAGTTCTGCGGCGATCTTGCGATAAAGCAGCCCATTGGTCGGATTGCCGTGCTGGAGATAGACGGGATAACCTTCTCCCACCTCAAGCACATGCACCTTGATGCCGGGTTCTGGCTCCACGAAATAGCTCTTGGTGTCTTCTGGCAAGGTGGCGGAAACATATCCGGGAAGCGTAAACCCCTCGAACTCTCCGCTCGCCGTGACAACGCGGCCTTCGCCCTCGGGTGTGACAAGATCGCCATCACCAGTGAGATAGAGCGCGTAACCGGCCACCCCAATGACGATAGCCGCCAGAACTCCCAAAACGATCCGCAGCATTTCGACCTCTCCCAGATTACCTCAGGCGCTAACCATCGCGCTCTTTTCGCAGCAGGGCAACATCTTCGCGCAGAGCCTTGAGCTGCTTGATGATCTCTTCGCGTTCATCATGCGCTTCGCCTTCGGTTGCCTCTGCCATCGCATTGACGATCACACCGATAAACAGGTTGAGCACGATAAAGCTGGTGAGCAGGATGAAGGGCACGAAGAACGCCCAGGCATAGGGAAACTCCTCCATCACAGGCCGGACAATCCCCATCGACCAGCTTTCCAACGTCATGATCTGGAACAGCGAATAAAGCGATGCGCCCAAATGGCCGAACCATTCGGGAAAGGCTTCGCCAAACAGCTTTGTCGCCATCACTGCGCTGATGTAGAACAGCAAGAGCAGCATCACGATCACCGTGCCGATGCTCGGGATTGCGCGGAACAGGCCGACGATGACCTTGCGCATGCTGGGCACGACTGAAACGAGCCTTAATGCTCGCAAGATGCGGAGGGCCCGCAAGACCGAGAATTGATCGCCTGCCGGCATCAATGCTGCGCTCACAATCGCGAGGTCAAAGATGTTCCAGCCATTGCGGAAGAATGCGAAGCGATAGGCGAACAGCTTGATCGCAAGCTCAACCACGAAGATCGCCAGCGCCACCCGGTCCAGCGAACTGATCACACCGCCAACCGCATCCATCACGGCAGGCGACGTTTCAAGCCCCAGCCCGATCGCGTTGATCACGATGACAGTGATGATGAAGCGTTCGAAGCCCTGCGATTCCACCAAGGCCTTGGCGCGATCCTGCAAACTCATGTGTGTGTTTTTCCGCTCTTTACATTCGCCGGGCATCGTGGCTTTCGCCGGGGACAGTTACGGTCAGTCCATCGTGTTCCGGGGCAAGATCGATCTGACAGGAAAGACGCGAAGTGCGGCGCGCACCCGCTGCAAAGTCGAGCATGTCTTCCTCTTCCTCAGACGCCTCGGCGAGCTTGTCGAACCATTCACCCGCAACAATCACATGGCAGGTTGAACACGCCATTTGCCCTTCGCATGTCCCTTCGAGCGGGAGCCCTGCGGCCTGACCAACTTTGAGCAGATTGTCGCCCACCTCGGCTTCACAGGTGACCGGTGTACCGCGCGGGTCGATAAAGGTGACGCTCAAGCCCACTTGTCTTGCTCCTTTGCGGCTTCGTTGATCGCCTTAGCAGCCGCCTCGATATCGTCCAGCGTAGTGTAGCGGCCCCAGCCAAGGCGGATCGAATTCTTGGCCTGCGCATCGCTCAGACCGATCGCTTTGAGCACGTGGCTTGGCCGGCCAGAGCCGCTTGCACAGGCGCTGCCAGCAGAGAACATGATGCTGCGGCACTCACTCATCAGACGAGCGACATCAAGGCCGTCTCTTCTGATGTTCATATTGCCATGCCAACGCTGGGTCGCGCTGCCATTGAGCGTCCAGCCATCAAACAGTTCGCGCGCGCGTTTCCACAAGGCATCGACATGCGCCGTGTCTTCATCCATGCGATCACGGGCGAGCGCCGCTGCGGCACCAAAGCCCGCAATCAAAGCCGGGGAGAGCGTGCCCGAACGCAGCCCGTACTCCTGCCCGCCCCCGGTCTGCACTTCGTCAAGCTCCACGCCATCGCGCACCCACAAAGCGCCAACGCCTTTGGGCCCATGGAACTTGTGAGCGCAAACCGCGATCAGATCGGCATTCGCAACGGCGATCTTGCCATAGGCCTGCACCGCATCGACAAGCATCAGCGCCCCTGCATCGGCTGCGCGCCTGCTCCAATCCTGGATGGGCTGGATCACCCCGATCTCATTGTTGACCTGCATAACTGCGATCATGCGCGCCTTGTGAGGAAGGTATTGCGCAGGATCACAGATCCCATCCGTGCCAACATTCAACACTTCGTGGGCTCCGGCAGCCCTTGCGGTATCTCCCACAGCGGAATGTTCGATCGCAGAGAAAGCCACGCTGCCTTCGCCGTGCGTGCCTCTTATAGCGAGGTTAAGCGCCTCGGTCGCACCGCCGGTGAAGATGACCTTGCCCCCGGCAGGGAAGAGGGAAGCGACTTTCTCGCGCGCTGCCTCGATCGCTGCGGAAGCCTGTCGCCCGAGCTTATGCGAAGAATGCGGATTGCCAAAGCCCGTCCCATCCGGCCCGTCAAGATGCCGGATCATCGCCTCTCGCGCCTCGGGGGCAAGCGGGGTTGTGGCTTGGTAGTCGAGATAGATCATGTCAGTGATCTCCATGCTTCGACAAAGCGCTCCAAGTCCTCCGCCGTCGTTGACCAGCCAAGGCTCACCCGGATTGTGCGCGCGGAGACATCATCGGGCACGCCAAAGGCATCGAGCACGCGGCTTTTCTTGAGCGTACCCGAAGAGCACGCGCTGCCCGCGGAGACGGCAAAGCCCATCGCATCGAGGCGGATGAGGAGCGCTTGGGCGGACATTGTGGGGTGAGTGAGAGCGAAGATGTAATCGACCGGTTCGCCTATCGTAAGGCGATCATCACCAAGTGAGGCTGCAAATGATGCGCGTTCGTCTGCCGATGTTGCCCATTCCCCTGCTTCAAGCGCCGCCGCCACGCCCAGTGCAGCGGGCAAGTTCTCCGTGCCCTGGCGGTAGCCACGCTCATGTCCGCCTATAGGTTCGAGCAGGCTGTAGTCGCGTACCAGCAGCGCGCCGATGCCAATCGGACCGCCGAGTTTATGGGCCGAGATGACCAGCACGTCTGCCTCGGGCAGGTCGAGCTTGCCAGCGCTTTGCGCGCAGTCAGACAGGACGATTGCGCCGGTCGGCCTGATGCTCTGCAACATCTCGCTGACTGGATTGATCGTACCAGTTTCCGAGTTGACGTGCTGGATGGCGACCAGGGTGCTTTCGTCAAAGATTGTGTTGTCTTGCACCACCTCAGCATCGGGCGCGGCGCGGAACACCGCATCATGCTCCACCGCGCTGACGACGCGGCGGGTCGCCTTGGACTGGTTGAGCGCGATGGACAACGCCTCGCTCGCGCCGCTGGTGAAGATCACTTCGCCCTCCCACCCCAGCGACCGTTTGATCCGTTCGCGTGCATCCTCAAGCGCGTTCTTCGCTTTGCGACCCTCACCATGCGGGCTCGACGGGTTCGCCCACAGCGCAAAGCCTTCTTCCATCGCCGCGCGCGCTTCAGGGCGCAGGGGCGATGTCGCTGCGTGATCGAGATAGATGCGTTTGGAGGTCAAGCCGGACCTTATTGAGAGCGTTTCGCAATAATTTGCAGAATGAGATTGCTCTCTATATAGAGCCCGCTTCCCAACGTGCCACCCGGCGCGTTCGCGTTCACAAATTCTGCAAAGGTATCAGATGCCATCAGTCATCTTCCCCGGTCCAGAGGGCCGTCTCGAAGGTCGTTTCTCGCCTCCGCCACGCCCGCGTGCTCCGGTCGCGATGATCCTCCACCCGCACCCTGAAGGCGGCGGCACGATGAACGATCGGATTGTTCAGCGGCTCTACACGACATTTGCCGATCGCGGCTTTGCCACCTTGCGTTTCAACTTTCGCGGGGTGGGCCGCAGCCAGGGCTCATTCGACAATGGCATTGGCGAATTGTCGGATGCGGCCAGCGCGCTCGATTGGGTGCAGTCAATCCACCCTGAAGCGCAGACCACTTGGGTTGCTGGCTATTCCTTCGGCGCGCTGATTGGCATGCAGCTTTTGATGCGCCGCCCTGAGGTCCGCGGCTTCATCTCGATCGCACCGCCAGCCAACATGTATGATTTCAGCTTCCTTGCGCCCTGCCCTGCCTCTGGCATCTTTGTGCAGGGTGCCGCCGACACTGTGGTTCAGCCAAGCGCGGTGCAGAAGCTGGTCGACAAACTGCGCACGCAAAAGCACATCACGATCCATCACGATGAGATTCCGCGCGCCAATCATTTCTTCGAAAACGAGATGGAAGACATGATGGCAAGCGTCGACAACTACCTTGATTTCCGCCTCTCACCGGACTGTCCGATCAAGTGATCTTCGCTTGGAGCGGCTTCGCTCTTAGCAATTTTCTTGCGCAATTTTAAACCGTTGCATTTGCGAACCAGTCGCAATTGGCAACTCGATAGTGCTTGCCTAAGTGATGTAATGTTGCAACATTTCTCTCCTGTGAGGTCACGTCGCCCCTAACCGGCGGGCCTCACACAGCTCGTGCGACAATGAGAGGAGATGTCATCATGAGTTACACAAGCACTGCAAACCGCCCCAACCCCGCCGCCGCAATCGGTGCTTTGGGTGTGCCTGCCGCCTTTGGAGCCGTCCTGATCGCCGGTCTTGCGGTAACGCAGATCATAGAGCCGCCCATTGCCAATCCGATTGGCGGGAACATACCCGATGTGGTCGAAATCACGCCGGAAGTGGTCGAAACCGATGCGCCGATCACCACGTCGACCAATACCAGCACGGCGGAACCAGAGTTCACAACCACCCGGCCTGAAACCGCGTTTGAGTTTGAACTCGGATCAACCGGGCCGCTGGGTGGGGAAGTCACGGAAAGCGGTCCGCTCATCTTCGAAGTGCCCGTCCCGCGTCCAGTGGTTCCAACACCGGCTCCGCTGTTTGATCCGATCAATGCGGTGCCGCGCGGCGATCCGGGGCGCTGGATCACAGACAATGACTACCGCACCAGTTGGATCAATCGCGATTATTCGGGCGTTGCCGGCTTCATGTTGAGCGTGGATGCCAATGGCCGCGTGACCGGCTGTTCGATCACGCGATCAACCGGGCATAGCGTTCTCGACGAAGCCACATGCCGATTGCTTGAACGGCGCGCCCGGTTTGAACCGGCGCGTGACAGCAACGGTGCTGCTGTTTCGGGAAGCTTCTCAAGCCAGGTCAGTTGGAATATTCCAGAGTAGCGCCAAGAGCACTAGGCTAAGCCCCAGCACAAGCCCAAGCCTGCCCACAAGCGGCCGGAGTCCTAACCGGCTTCGGCCGCTTCGCTATCTGCGTCAGGAGCGCTTTCAAGCGGCGAGGTCCCATCGGCATTGGGGATCGTCCAGATCAGCACATTCGCAAACGCCACGATCGCAAGCACCACCATCAGCGCAGGCTGTTTCAACTCGCCCGTTCGCCGCCACATGAAGAACGCGCCAACAATCAGCAAAATGGCGGCCAACATCACAATCGATAGCACCAGATCCAACGTCACTTAAAAGCCTTTCCGAGCGATTGGTCCGCACCGTCATAGCACTGGAACATGTGACCTATAGCGTCTAGTTTGAGACGAAATTCAAGGTTCAACGGAGGGACGACATGGGAATTTTCAGTTCTATCAGCAACGCGATCTTTGGCTCTGACGAAGAAGAAGCAAAACCAGAAGCAGCAGAAGCGCCTGCGGCGGCTCCTGCCGCTGCCCCCAAGCGCGCCTCAATCAGCGCAGAGGACGTTGAAGCCCGCATCGCCAGCATCCCTGGCGCAGACGACCTCAACTGGAAGACGTCGATCGTCGATCTGATGAAGCTGGTTCGGATCGATCCCAGCTATGAAAATCGCAAATCGCTCGCGGTGGAAATGGGCAACACCGACTATTCAGGTACGGCAGAGGACAACATCGCTTTGCACAAGGCTGTGCTCGACAAGATGGCCGAAGCTGGCGGCATCGTTCCAGACGATCTCAAGGACTGATTGACACCTCTCATCGGCGCGATACACCAACGCGCTATGAGAGAGACACACAAGCCAATCGGCACCAAGTTCACGCGCCGTCAGGCCCTCGAAGGGCTTGGCGGTGTATCCACGCTCGCACTTGCTGGCGCTGTCGCACCGGGGTTTGCAAGCGCTGCAGCCCGTGCCGCCACTCATGGCCCAGAGGCGCTGCCATCGCCAGACGACAAGCTCGATCAGATCGCTTACGCGATGCTGCGGCACGAGCCGGGCCGTGCAACGGGACTTGGCGTCGACACGGGCGAGTTTGCCGATTGGCGCGGCACGTTTGGTGAGGCAGGCAACACCGGGCGCGAAGCGTACAAGGCAAGTTTGACGGACCTGCTGGAACAGGCGCGAGCCTATCCAAAGGACAGTTTGACTGCTGATCAGATCACCGGTTTCGAAGTTGTCGAAAGCGCGTTCTCCAAAGCGGTTGAAGGAATGAACCTGCCTTATGGCGATGTTGCCGTGGGCAGCTGGCGCAATGCGCCTTACCTCGTGATCCAGAATGTGGGCGGATATATCGATTTTCCGCGCTTCTTTGCCGCGACCCAGCCTGTGCGCAACAATCAGGATGTCGACTATTATCTGGGGCGCCTCAACGAAGTGGCAGCGGTGCTCGATGGAGAAACCGAACGTGTCATCGAAGCAAGAGGGATGGGCGTGGTGCCGCCAGACTTCCTGCTCGACAAGACCATCGCGCAGATGGAAACCAATATCGCCGATGCTCGCAACAGCGGCGGAGCCTATGCCGAGCCGCTGCGCTATTCGCAGGTGGAGGCCGCAGGGATCGGCACCGAAATGGCCCAGCGGATCACGCGCGAGGCGATCATCCCTGCACTAGAACGCCAACTTGAAGAACTCAAAACACAGCGCGGACTTGCCTCATCCGATGCCGGTATCTGGGCTCAGCCTCGCGGCGACGAATGGTACAGCTGGTCCACCAGCGCTTCGACCACGACCTCGCTCAGCCCCGATGAAATCCACGAGCAAGGACTGGAAGAACTTGCTGAACTGCATGGGCGAATGGACCCGATCCTGCGCGAGATTGGCTATACGCAAGGCACCGTTGGTGAGCGTATGCAAGCATTGGGCGATGACCCGCGTTACCAATTCTCCGAAGGCGACAAGGGCCGCGAGGAAATCTTTGCCTTCATCGATGAGCAGGTCAATTGGATCAAGGCACAGATGCCGCGCGCCTTTAACCAGCTCGTCGATCCTCCGCTTGAGGTTCGCCGCATCCCGATCAACGAAGAAGCAGGGGCACCTGGCGCCTATGGCGGCGCAGGCAGCAAGGATGGCACCATCCCCGGACGCTTCTGGATCAATCTGAGGACAACTGATCTTCACCGCAAATATGACCTGCCTGACCTCACCTTCCACGAAAGCATTCCGGGCCATGTGTGGGAGGGCGAGTATTCGAACCGTCTGCCATTGATCCGATCGATCCTCGCCTTTGGTGCGTTTAGCGAAGGCTGGGCTCTTTACGGTGAACAATTGGCCGATGAACTGGGCGCTTATGACAATTTCAAGGTTGGCCGGCTTGGTTACCTCCAAAGCCTCGCGTTTCGTGCGTGCCGTCTGGTTGTCGATACGGGCCTCCACAGCAAGCGTTGGACACGCGAACAGGCCCGTCAGTTTTTCGTCGAGAGAAACGGATCGAAGCTCGAAGAGGTCGCCAGCGAGGTTGACCGCTATTGCAGCTGGCCGGGACAAGCCTGTTCCTACAAGATCGGCCACTCGGAAATCGTTCGCCAACGCGCGCGTGCTCAGGCTGAGCTTGGCGATGCTTACGACTTCAAGGCGTTCAACACCGCCGTCATCCTTGGCGGGAACGCGCCGCTCGACGTGGTCGGCAAGACCGTTGACCGCTACATCGCAGGTGCGCGCACCTAACACCTGATATTGTTGCACCTGATATTGTCGCACCTGATATTGTCATAGGGCATTCCTATATCCGTGCCTTCAGGACGTAAGGAGGCAGATAATGGAAACGCTCGGACAAGACCTTGAAACCATGCGGCGGGTGCCGCTGGCTGACGATCACGTCGATGCAATCTGCGAGATCGGCGAAGAGAAGGTCTACCCAGCAGGCACCATCGTTGCCGAGATTGGCGAGCGAATGGACACATTTGTCTATGTGCTCGAAGGCGAGATCGAGGTCGTGGACCCCGAAACTGGGCTGCGCCTGATGGAATCGAGCCTTGGTCCCACCCAGTTCATGGGTGAGATCGGCTTTCTCAACCGCGGCACGAACTATCTGCGCATGCGCACCACCTGCGACACCCGCGTGATCGAGGCCCCGCGCCTTGCCATGCTTGATTTGATGAGCCGCATCCCTGAACTGTCCGATCACATCATCACTGTCTTTGCCGCTCGTCGCCGCGCGCAATTTGAAGCGAACAATGGCGCTGTGACCGTCATCGGCGCAGACCGCGATCCCAAGGTTCAGGAGGTTGAACGCTTCCTTTCGCGCAATCGCATGCCCTTCCAGAGCTTTGACCTTGATACCAAGGATGCAGATGGCGGGCAGATGTGCTCCGCTCTTGGCCATGAACCCGGTGTGATGCTTGCCGGAGAGCACCGATTGGAAGACGTGAGCCCGCGCGGGATCGCCAAACTGCTCGGCCTTGATCTCGACATCTGCTCACAGCGCGACTTCGACTTGCTTATCGTTGGCGGCGGCCCAGCGGGCGTTGCTGCGGCGGTTTATGCCGGGAGCGAGGGCCTTGATGCGCTGGTAATCGAGGATACCGCTGTGGGCGGACAGGCAGGCACATCAAGCCGGATAGAAAACTACATGGGCTTTCCCACCGGGATCAGCGGCACGGACCTCACGTGGCGGGGCCAGATCCAGGCGATGAAATTTGGCACCCGCTTTGTCATGCCGCGCCGCGTGGCGGGTCTGACCAAGCGCGAGGACGGCAGCTTTTGCGCTATGCTCGACGATGGTGATGAAATCTGCGCGAAAGCGATCCTCGTCAGCACTGGCGTGCAATACCGCCGTCTGCCGCTTGAAAACCTGCGCGAGTTGGAAGGCGCTGGCATCTTCTATTCCGCGACGGAAATGGAAGCGCGCTTCTGCTCAAGTACAGAAGCGGTTGTGATCGGCGGCGGCAATTCCGCTGGTCAGGCCGCAATGTTCCTTTCCCGCGCTGCCTCGCATGTGCATCTCGTGGTGCGCTCAGGCAGTCTCGCTGCATCCATGTCGAGCTATCTCTCGCAGCGGCTCGAGGCTGATCCGCGCGTGACCATTCATTACCACACGACAGTGACAGAACTGCATGGCGAAAAGTGGCTCGAAGGTGTTACGTTCACGACGCCGGACGGGGAAAAACGGGTCGATACCAGCGCGCTGTTTATCATGATTGGTGCGGCTCCCAACACCGATTGGCTGTCGGGTCTTGTCGAAACCGATGACAAGGGATTTGTGGTCACCGGCTCTGATGCCGGGCGGGAATCCCCGTTCGAAACCGGTACTGATGGCATCTTCGCTGTGGGAGATGTTCGGTCCGGATCAGTCAAGCGAGTGGCCTCCGCCGTAGGCGAAGGCTCGGTCGTGGTCAGCCGGATCTGGACCTATCTCGATGGGCTCAATCAGAGCGCGGATTAGCGCGAGATCATCCCACCGACTATCGAGCCCAGAATGCCTCCGAGCGGACTGCCGCCACTCGAAGCGCTGTCAGCGGACACACCGCCGGTAGCCTGCTTGGCCATATAGCCTGCCACCGCCATGGCGAGGATGGGCAGCATCTTCTTGAGCATCCCTTCGTCGAGGCCAGTCATCGAGGCGACCTCGCCTGCAACAGAGCGGCTCACATCCTTGCTTCCAAAGATATTGCCGAGAATGTCATTGCCGGGCTGTGTCGGTGTCGGGCTCGACCCCAGCACGGCATCAAGCAACCCGCCACCAATGATTGATCCCAGACCGCCAGCCGCAGCGCTCCCCCCGCCGCCACCAAGGATTGCGCCAGCCAGGCCGCCCAGCCCGCCAAGCGGTTCTGGAGTGGTCGTGCCGCCCGTGGCGCTGCGGCCCATGCCAGCAACAATTGCTGGAAGAAGAGCGCCCGCCGCTGTCTTTGCGGTGCTTTCATCAACGCCCAACTCGCGCGCCATCGATGAAATTGCTCCGGTCTGCTGAAGCATCGCTGCAAGGCTCATAACACTCTTCCCCCTCTCAACCGTTGTTCTGCGTCTGGATCACTTGCGGCCGAACAGGCCCGAGGCGATCCCGGCGATATCATCCAGCGGATTGCCATCGCCATCCTGATCAAGCATTCCCATGATGCCTGACAGGTTGGAATCGCCGGAAAGCCGCTCGGACAGATCGCCCAGCGCGGTTTCCCCGCCCAGCTGGGAAATGATGCCGCCAAGCGCGCCAGCATCAAGGCCAGTCTTTTGCGCGGCAAGCTCTACCGTATCGCCTTCTGCTGGATGCGCAGCGCCAAGTGCGGCAACAGCTTTCTCGACCATGCCAGCATCGAGGCCAACCTGTTCGGCGATGCTTGCCACCGTGTCAGGCGATCCGGCGACCTGTTTCAAAATTCCATCGAGCATGCTCATTTGTGTGTCTCCCCATTTGTCGAGTCGCGTGTGAGTGTGGCGGAAAGCCGCGTCATTTCAAAGAAAAAGCCCCGCTCCGGCTTTACACCGGGCGGGACCCTCCTCTCCAACTGGAAAAATGCCTTGTTTAGGCAGCAACTGGGGTAGCAGGCGCCGCCTTGCGCACGCCTTCATCGACATGCGCTTCGAACTCAGCGAAGTTGTCGATGAACAACTGCACCAGCTTTTGCGCGGTCGCGTCATAGTCGTTTTTGTCAGACCACGTGCTGCGCGGGTCGAGGATCATCTGATCGATCCCCGCTTCGGCGAGCACTGGAACGTGAACCGGCACGTCGAACCCGAAATTATCGTCCTTGCGGAACTCGACATTGTCGAGGTTGCCGTCGAGCGCAGCGTTGAGCAGCGCGCGCGTGGCCTTGATCGGCATGCGATTGCCAACGCCATACTTGCCGCCGGTCCAGCCGGTGTTGAGCAGCCAGCACTGAACGCCGCCCTTGGCGATGCGCTCTTTAAGCAGGTTGCCATAAACGCTTGGATGGCGCGGCATGAACGGAGCGCCAAAGCAGGTTGAGAAGGTCGCCTCAGGCTCGGTCACGCCGATTTCTGTGCCTGCCACTTTCGCGGTGTAGCCTGAAAGGAAGTGATACATCGCCTGATCCGGCGTCAGACGCGCAATCGGAGGCAGCACACCGAAGGCATCAGCGGTCAGCATCACCACGTTTGACGGAACGGGACCAAGGTTGTCTTTCGATGTGTTGGGAATGAAGTGGATCGGATAAGCGCCGCGGGTGTTTTCGGCGAGCGTGTTGTCGTCGAAATCAAGTTCGCGCGTTTCTTCGTCCATCACCACATTTTCAAGCACGGTGCCGAACATGCGTGTGGTCGCGTAGATCTCAGGCTCTGCCTCTTCGGACAGGCGGATCATCTTTGCATAACAGCCGCCTTCGAAGTTGAAGACCGCCGTGTCTGACCAGCCGTGCTCGTCATCACCAATCAGCGTGCGCGATGCATCGGCTGAAAGCGTGGTCTTGCCTGTTCCCGAAAGGCCAAAGAACACAGCCGTCTTGCCGTCTTCGCTGATATTGGCCGAACAGTGCATCGGCCTCCCGCCCTTGGTCGGCAGCCATCAG
>CAYUCZ010000023.1:0-51321 GCA_964443505.1 uncultured Porphyrobacter sp.
CCGACACCGAGACGGGCTATTCGGTCGCGTCCGATTGGTTCTTCCAGATGGTCTTCTGCGCCACCACAGCTTCGATCGTGTCGGGCACCGTTGCCGAACGCGTCAAGATTGTTCCGTTCTTCATCTTCGTCACCATCCTTACCGGTCTTATCTATCCGGTCGTGGTGAGCTGGGAATGGGGCGGCGGCTATCTTGATAGCGTCCACGGCTTCAGCGACTTCGCTGGCTCGACCCTTGTTCACTCAACCGGCGGTTGGGCAGCGCTTGTCGGTGCAATCATCATCGGAGCTCGTGTTGGCCGCTATGGTCCGGATGGCAAGGTCAACGTCTTCCCCGGTGCGAACATTCCGCTGGCGACGCTCGGTACGTTTATCCTGTGGCTTGGCTGGTTCGGCTTTAACGGTGCATCGCAGCTTGCAATGGGCACCGTTGGCGATGCGTCGGACGTGTCAAAAATCTTCGTGAACACAAACATG
The DNA here is from genome assembly GCA_964443505.1 of uncultured Porphyrobacter sp. Taxonomy (GTDB): domain Bacteria; phylum Pseudomonadota; class Alphaproteobacteria; order Sphingomonadales; family Sphingomonadaceae; genus Erythrobacter. Next base: position 477 of record CAYUCZ010000023.1, read on the forward strand.
GCTGCATGCGCCGGTGTGGTTGTCGCGATCATCATGACGCAGCTGATGTACAAGAAGGCTGATGTGACCATGGCGTTGAACGGCGCCCTGGCTGGCCTGGTTTCGATCACGGCAGAGCCTCTTGCACCGACCGTGGGTCAGTCAATCCTGATCGGCGGCATCGGCGGCGTGATCGTGGTCATGACAGTTCCGCTGCTCGACAAGTTCAAGATCGACGACGTTGTCGGCGCGATCCCTGTCCACCTGTTTGCAGGTATCTGGGGCACGCTGATCGTGGCTTGGACTGGTGATGCGACCTTCATGGGCCAGCTTGTGGGTGTTCTGCTCACCGCGGTCTGGGTCAGCGCTGCATCGGCAGTTGTCTGGCTGGCTCTCAAGTACACCATCGGGGTTCGCCCGACGGAAGAAGAAGAGATGTCGGGCCTCGACCATGCCGAAATCGGTGTGGAAGCCTATCCCGAATTCGCTCGAACTTAAGAGCGCACACAGTTTGGCGGGGGGATGCTCTCTCTCTCTTCTCCCTTCCCCCCGCCAACCGACGTTCCTCCTGCGAACGAACAGACTGATGAAGGCCGGAGCGGCATGTTCGCTCCGGCCTCTTTTTTGTTGGCGTTGGGGATAAGGGCGCGGCAATCTGCGCCTGTGGTTGAACTGCTAGGCTGCTTCGCTTTGCTTGATGAAGTCAGCGCAGCGTTCACCGATCATGATGCTTGGTGCGTTGGTGTTGCCGCTGACGATCTTAGGCATGACGCTCGCATCAGCGATCCACAAACCGTCAATGCCGCGCGCCTTGAGCGTGGGATCAACAACGGCATCCTCGTCAGCGCCCATCCGGCAAGTGCCAACAGGGTGATAGACCGTGTCTGCACGCTCACGGATAAGGTGATCCAGCGCCGCGTCATCATCAAGATCGATTGGATGACGGTCGGTCGGGCTGTAGGCCTGCATCGGAGGTGTATCGACGATACGATGCGAAAGCCGAATGCCCTTGCGCAGGACTTCGATATCGCGGTCATCATCAAGGAAGTTGGGGTCGATTACTGGCGCTGCTGCTGCGTTGCGTGATCCCAGTCGGACTGTTCCGCGGCTCTCGGGCCGAAGCACACAGGCATGGAGCGAAAATCCATAGCCCTTGACATTCTCACGCCCGTGATCTTCCAGCACGGCCGGAACAAAGTGCCACTGCACGTCAGGTGCGGGTGCGTCATCGCTGACCGTCCAGAACCCGCCCGCCTCGGCATAACAGGTGGTCATCCTGCCAGTGCGCTTGCGGCGGTGTTCGACGATGGCTGCGGCCATCTTTAGCGTGCCCTTGAGCGTTCCCCCAATTGGTACGTCGCTCTCGGTGTTCCAGCCGGAAACATAGTCGAGGTGGTCCTGCAGTTCCGAACCCACCGCCGGTTTGTCGAGGACAACATCAATGCCGTGCTCTTTTAGATGCGCAGCAGGTCCGATGCCCGACAGCATCAAGATCTGTGGAGACCCGAATGCGCCTGCTGAAAGGATAACCCCGCGCTTTGCATAAAGCATCTGGGTTCGTTTGCCCTCGCGCACTTTCACCCCGGTGACACGGCCTTGTTCCACGACAAGCTTTTCAACCAATGTGTTGGTGCGGATCGCAAAATTGCCCTGATCGCGGATAGGTTCGACATAGGCACGCGAAGCGGACCATCTCTCCCCATCGCGCTGGGTCACCTGATACAAACCGAAACCGTCTTGCCGCTCACCATTGAAATCATCATTGCCGCGCAATTGCAGTGCTGCGGCCGCTTCGATGAAAGCGTTGCTGGTGGGATTTGGAGCGCGCTGGTTCGATACGAATAGCGGGCCGCCAGCGCCATGGAAGTCGTCTGCGCCCCGCTCGTTCGATTCCGCCTTGCGGAAATAGGGGAGCACATCGTCATAGGCCCAACCAGTGCATCCCATCTCAGCCCAATTGTCATAATCCCACTTGTTGCCGCGGATATAGACCATCGCGTTGATCGACGATGACCCACCCAGGCCGCGCCCGCGCGGCTGATAGCCGATCCGCCCGTTCAGCCCTTTCTGGGGGACTGTATCGAACTTGTAGTTCGACGAGTTTCTGATGAAAGGCATGAAGCCCGGCGTCTTGACGAGGATATTGTTGTTTCGTCCGCCTGCCTCAAGCAGACATACGCGGCGCGTTCCATCAACGGCGAGGCGTCCAGCAACCGCACTGCCTCCGCTGCCTCCGCCGATGACGATATAATCGAAGCTTTCCATTTTCTCTCCCTTTGGCGGGAGACTAGGCAGCTTGCCCAGGGCTTTCAATCGGGTTTCGTGTCGCAACTGAATTTGCTGCGAGATTGTCCTCCACTCGCTCATTCGCTTGGCGCTGCTGCCAACGTTCGCGGATCGTGTCAGAGGTGTCGCGGCTGCCATCGTGGCTCCAGCCGGGTTCACGCAGCAGATAGGACAGCTTGTGCTTCATCGGCGCACGCCAAATGTCACCGAGCATTCCGATCCATTCATGGAACACAGACCAAAGCAGGTTGAAACTGCCAAGCTGCTTGATGATGCCGTAGCGGATTTTCTCATCATTGCGTTCGGCCGTAAACGTACCGAACATCTTGTCCCAGATGATCAGCACGCCTGCAAAATTGCGATCAAGGTAGCGCGGATTGGTCGCATGATGGACCCGGTGATGGCTCGGCGTGTTCATTACCGCCTCGAACCAGCGCGGCATTCTGTCGATGGCTTCGGTGTGAATCCAGAACTGGTAGATCAGATTAAAGCCCCCGCAAATCCCGATCATCACCGGATGGAAGCCGACAAGAACCAGTGGAATCGCAAAGAGAAGTCCGAACGTGAATGATCCGGTCCACGTCTGCCTGAGTGCGGTCGACAGGTTGTAATGCTGCGAGGAATGGTGATTTACGTGGCTCGCCCACATCCAACGAATTCGATGGCCCGCCCGGTGGACCCAGTAATATTTGAGGTCATCGAGAATGAAGCAAAGCGGCCAAGCCCACCAAACCGTCCACCATTCTGGCCCGAAGTCAAAAATCCGATATTCATACGCTTCGATAAAGACATAGGCAGCCAAACCCCCGAAGAGCGCGCCTGCCACGGTCGAACCCAGTCCAAATGCCAGAGAAACGAGTGTGTCCATCGGCTCATAGGCTTCTGGCTGGCGCAGGCGCGACCAGATCATTTCGACGAGCACCGCAACCACGAAGAACGGCACAGCATATTGAGTGGGGGAGAAATCGGGCATGTGGCGATCTATAGCCGGTTGATCGCATCAACCCAATATGCCGGATCATCAAGCGACAGCCTGACTTTTCCAAACCGCGCTTCACCCGTATCGACAACCAAAGCGTCCACCTCTTCGCGGACATGCGCCTCGCAGGTGAGCACTCTGCCGGCGAACCGGTTGCCATGGCGCTTTATCACCATGATTTGCCCTTCGCTGTCACGGGCAAGCGCAGCGATGCCCCCGCGCGCGATCGATACTCGCTGGACAGCGAACCCATCCATCACCTCTCCAGCCGCCACATGCACATCGTTTTCGCTGCCAAGCGTTGGTTTCCCGCCAAGCTTGAGTGCGCGTGCAAGGGCATAGAGCGCGAAGATCGCAAGCAACGAACCGCCAAATTGCAGGAGGAGTGGGGGAATTTCCATCTGTCTTGCTTCCTTGCGCGTTAGGATTGGCACGACGAATGGATTGCGGCAAGCGGGCATTCGACTGGGCACGGCGGGGCGAAGTGTGCTGCCAACTTGCGCGAAGAGCTCACTGCTGAGGATCGGGCTTCGCTGTTAGACCTCCGCCAGCAAGCAAGCTCCAATTCGCTTGTACGAGTCTAACCCGCAGCAAGCATGTCCAACATAGGCCGAATCGGGCTTACGTCATAGCCCGCCGCCATCGCTGCGCGCGAGATTTCGTCCGGATCAACGCCGCTCTTGGCCTGTGCGAGCGCCCAAAGCAGTGTAGAGCGCGTGCCTGAGCGACAATAGGCCAGCACCAAACCATTCGCACTCTCAAGTGCCTCGACCATCTCGTCCACCTGTACCTGGCTGAAACCGGAGTGGCCGATAGGAATTGCGCGATAGTTCATTCCTGCTTCTTGCGCGAGTTTGGCAATCTCGTCGCCTTGAGGTGCGCTAGGATCCTCTCCGTCGGGGCGATTGTTGAGGATCAATGCAACACCAAGTTCCTTGGCTGCTACAACATCAACTGGGCTGATCTGTGGGCTAGCCAGAACACGATCGGACAAGGTTCGAAAATCGGCCATGGCAGATGCTTTCCTCATGAGCTTTCATCATCAACTCGCTCCATGCCTTCGGCAAAGTGCAGTTGCAAGGCAGGCTGGAATGCGAAGAGCGCTCAAAAGTGTAATAAATTCCCGTCAAGATAAAGACATAGGTTAAATCATTCGCATACCGTCGCTTTGTGCGCTATATCTTTTGCGAAGAAGACAGACACGGCATTTTCCGGGTCTGATTCTACTGCTGATGAGGATCGTTGCCCACGTCATCAGCTGTCTGGAGGTCGGGCAGCGTAAGGTACGTACTGAATTATGGGTTACGACAGGGGACGTCGGCGCGGGCGGGACAAGCGCGACGGATTCGGCGAAGACGGTTTCGATCCTTTTGGCGGCGGAGGAGACGGATTCCCGCCTCCTTCTGATTATGGAAATGATCGTGGTGGTGATCGCTTTGGCGGTGGCGACCGCTATGGCGGCGGAGGCGGTGGTGACCGCTTTGGCGGCGGTGGTGATCGTCACGGCGGCGGAGGCGGCGGCTTCGGCGGCGGACCTCGCGGAGGCGGCGGCGGTGGTCGCGGCGGCGGTGGCGGCGGTGGGTTCAACCGTATGCCTGCCCAAGTCGTTGGCACAGGCAAAGGCACCGTAAAGTTCTTCAATGGCCAAAAGGGTTTTGGCTTTATTCAGCAGGAAACCGGCGGTGAGGACGTGTTCGTCCACATCAGCGCGGTCGAGCGCGCCGGCCTTGAAGGCCTTGCCGAAGGGCAGGAGCTTGAGTTTAATCTGGTGGATCGGGGCGGAAAGATTTCGGCCCAGGACCTTCAGGTTGTTGGGGATGTTATCGCTGTCCAACAGGCAGGCGGACCGCCCAAACGCGAATTGACCGGCGAGAAGGCTACCGGCACGGTCAAGTTCTTTAACACTATGAAGGGATTTGGCTTCCTGGTTCGCGATGATGGCCAGCCGGACGCCTTTGTTCACATCAGTGCAGTTGAACGCTCGGGCCTTTCGGCGATCAACGAGGGCGAGCGCTACGAGTTCGACCTCGAAGTGGATCGACGTGGCAAGTATTCAGCGGTCAATCTCGTGCCGGTGCAAGGCTAAACCTTTCAACCATTGGCCGTTTGACCATCCAAGCGAGCGGCCTTATTCTCAAACGAATGGCGGCTCATCATCGGGCCGCCATTTGCTTTTGGCCCAGCAGAGAATCTAGGAACTGAAACTATGTCGATATCGCCGCTAATGCCTGTCTATCCGCGCTGCGGAGTTCGGCCGGTGCGAGGTGAGCACTGCCACCTGATTGACGAGGATGGCACGCGCTATCTTGATTTCGCCAGCGGGATCGCCGTGAACCTCCTGGGCCACTCGCATGAAGGATTGACAAAAGCGATCCAAGAGCAAGCAGAAACGCTCATCCATGTTTCAAACCTTTACGGTAGCCCGCAGGGTGAGAAATTGGCGCAACAACTGGTCGACAACACCTTTGCCGATACCGTGTTCTTCACTAACTCTGGCGCTGAAGCGGTCGAAGGCGCGATCAAGGCTGCCCGGGCATACCATCAAAATGCCGGGGATGACGGTGATAAGGATCGTTTTGAGCTGATCACGTTCACAAATGCATTCCACGGAAGGACCATGGCGACGATTAGCGCCTCGAACCAGACCAAGATGCATCATGGCTTCTCGCCGCTGCTGGCGGGTTTCAAATATGCGGAGTTTGATGACCTCAATTCCGCCAAGGAACTGATTGGGCCCAATACGGCGGGGTTCTTGGTCGAACCTATCCAAGGAGAGGGCGGAATTCGTCCAGCGTCATCGTCCTTTATGCAAGGACTCCGCGCGCTCGCCGATGAGCACGATTTGATGCTGGTTCTGGATGAGGTGCAATGCGGCGTCGCCCGCACCGGCAAACTGTATGCGCACGAACATTATGGCATTGAACCCGATATCCTTGCCACAGCCAAGGGGCTTGGCGGAGGCTTCCCAATCGGCGCGGTTCTCGCGACAGAGAAGGCGGCACGCGGTATGACATTCGGCACGCATGGCTCAACCTATGGTGGGAACCCTTTGGCTATGGCGGCTGGTGGAGCCGTGATGGATGCTGTTGCCAATGAGGAGTTTCTTGCTTCCGTAAGTGAGAAGGGTGACCGCATCCGTGCTCGTCTGGAACAGTTTATCGGCAATTACCCGGATCTGTTTGAATTGGTGCGGGGCAAGGGCTTGATGCTCGGCATCAAGATGAAGGTCGAGAGCCGGCCATTCTTCGTGCATCTGCGCGACAATCACCAATTGCTGACTGTGGCAGCTGGCGATCAGACGCTGCGCGTTTTGCCACCACTCGTCATCGGTGACGATGAGATCGAAGAGTTCTTCGACAAGCTATCGGCTGGCGCTGCGTCGTTCGAGACGCCCGCAGATTCGTGATGCCTACCCGCGACAACACACGGCATTTCTTGGATTTGGGAGATGCCGGAGCGGATGCGATCGCAGCGATGATCTCGGATGCTCTCGATCGAAAGCAGGCACGTTTAGACTGGCCAAATGGAAAGCCAGACGCGGATGCGCCGCTGGCCGGCCATGTGCTTGCGATGGTATTTGAGAAGAATTCCACCCGTACGCGTGTGAGTTTCGATATTGCAATACGGCAACTGGGTGGCACCGTGCTTATGCTGGAGGCAGGTTCAAGCCAGCTTGGGCGAGGCGAGACGATTGCTGATACCGCAAGGGTCTTGAGCCGGATGGTCGACGCGATCATGTTGCGCACGGATGATCATGCGAAGATAGAAGAGATGGCGCGCCACGCCACCGTCCCGGTTATCAATGGTCTCACAGACCGTTCTCATCCGTGTCAGATCGTGGCTGACCTTCTCACGATTATTGAACACAAGAAGCCTTTGCCGGGTCTTGAAGTCGCTTGGTTTGGAGATGGGAATAACGTGCTGCACTCGATCCTCGAGGCAGCCGGACTGATGAAGTTTAACGTTCGCGTCGCTACGCCAACGGGCTATGAACCAGACGCGCAGTTTGTCGAAATGGCTCGCACTGGAGGAGCAGTTGTCACATTAACGACAGATGCTTTTGAGGCTGCGAGAGGAGCCGATGTCCTCGTGACGGACACCTGGATTTCTATGGGTCAGGCCGATGCAGCAGAGAAGCGTGCGGCAATGGAACCCTTCCAAGTCAACTCAGCTCTGATGTCCAATGCCAAAAAGGACTCAATCTTTCTGCATTGTCTTCCAGCTCACGTGGGTGAAGAGGTCACAGATGAGGTGTTTGAGGGCCCTCAGTCGGTCGTGTTCGATGAGGCAGAGAACCGGATACATGCTCAGAAATCGGTTCTTTTGTGGAGTTTTGGCAAGTTTGCCTAAAGCGTTCTTGCATCGGCAAAAGCCGATCAGGTCTTAAAGCTGACGCGTTCAATCACCATATGAACTGCCATGGACGACCAGCCCGAGACATTTGCTGACAAGCTGCTTGGCTTCACTTTACCAACGCGAAACGCTCGAGCCCGTGTCGTGCGGCTCGACAAAGTCATCGACGAAGTACTCGCCGCTCATGACTATCCGCCCCCTGTGACTCATTTGCTTGGGGAAGCGCTTGTCCTGGCTTCGTTAATGGGCGGGTTGCTCAAAGCGGATGGCGAAGATGCCCAGCTAACCATTCAAGCCCAGACACAAGGTGGCGCCGTGTCTCTTTTGGTGTGCGACTATCGCGGGGGAGAATTGCGCGGCTATGCTGATTTCGATGGGTTGGCTCTGGCAAAATTGGGGGCGAATCCGTCGCTATCTGCCCTGTTTGGTGAAGGCTACCTCGCCATTACATTCGAGACCGGCCAGGAGAAGCGGTATCAGGGGATCGTCCCTCTCGAGGGCGATAGTCTTGCCCAGGCATGCGAAGCCTATTTCAGCCAATCTGAGCAAATTCCAACGATGATCAGGATTGCCACTAGGTCAGGCGGTGATGGTAGGGTCGCCGCTGGCCTGCTGATTCAGCATCTGGCCGATGGCGAAGAAGGGCGTGAACGTTTGCACGTCCGGACGGATCACCTTGACTGGGAGCATATTGCCACGATCGCTGCTACAATTAGCCACGAAGAACTGCTTGATCCCAACTTGTCGCTTGAAGCGATCGCTTGGCGATTGTTTCACGAGGAAGAGGAAGTCCGAATCCAGCCGGGTGCCAGCCTTTCCCGCGGGTGTCGATGTAGCCAAGACTATTACGAGGCCGTGTTGGCACGGTTTCCTGAGAGTGAACGTGAGGAAATGCGGGATCAACGCGGACTGATTGTTGTCGACTGCGCCTTCTGTTCTATGGAGTTTGAGCTGGCGCTTTAACAGTTCATCGCCATTCACGAACGGCTCATCGACGGCAAGCTAATTTGAACAAGCTTTGCCCGAGGTAGCGATTGAGGTAGTAAAGATGATCAAGCTTGCGCAAATTTCGCCAATTGGCATTCTCTCAGCCATCGGGATGATCGCCCTCGGGTTGGCACTGCCTGCGGCAGCTCAATCAGACAGCCTGGCAATGCTGGGAGGTCTTTCGAAGGGTGAGTGGACGATCAAGCATCGCGATGGTTCCGATGATCGGAAGATATGCATCAGAACCGGTCAAGAGCTCATCCAATTACGTCATACTGACTTGGGCTGCAGTCGCTTTGTTGTTGAGGATGGCTTAAACAAGGTGACCGTTCAGTACACATGCCCGGGCAACGGATATGGGCGAACCAATATTCGAAAGGAAACAGGGGCGCTTGTGCAGATCGAAAGTCAAGGCATCGTATCCGGGTTGCCATTCCAGTTCGCTGCGGAGGCGAGGCGAACCGGAACCTGTGCGCAATAAGGCAGCGCCGTGCTTTGCCAAATTGGGGTTTGCCTTTAAGGCCCCGAGAAATGACATCTGAACCATCTATCTCGGACGATCGCAAAGCCGTCGTTCTGCTCTCCGGCGGGCTTGACTCAATGGTCACTGCTGCGCTGGCCATTGAAGCAGGATTTGAAGTCCATGCGCTAACGATTGACTATGGCCAACGTCATAGACTCGAACTTGATTCCGCCAAGTCCATTGCTGAGAAGCTCGGTCTTGCGAGCCATGTCGAGCTGTCTCTCAATCTTAGAGCGTTCGGCGGATCGGCCCTCACGGACTCCATTGACGTCCCAAAAGAAGGGGTTGGGCAAGAGATTCCGGTGACTTATGTGCCGGCGCGAAACCTCGTGTTTCTTGCACTAACGACGGCTTGCGCCGAAGCAGCCAATGCCGGAAACATATTTATTGGTGTGAACGCTCTTGATTATTCAGGATACCCTGACTGCAGGCCTGAATTCATCGCCAGTTTTGCCGAAACGGCAAGGTTGGGCACGAAATCGGGCGTAGAAGGGATGCCATTCGTCATTCATGCCCCTCTGCAGCAAATGACAAAAGCAGACATCGCACGCGAGAGCTCTCGATTGGATCTGGATCCTTCGTGGAGTTGGTCTTGCTATGATCCTACTCCGGGGGGGCTCGCCTGTGGACTGTGCGACTCTTGTCGGCTCCGAAAAAAGGGCTTCGAAGACGCAGGCCTAGTGGATGGTACACGTTACGCCCGCTGAGGCTCACCGTCTCACCCAACAAAAAAGGGGCCGAATTGCTTCGGCCCCTTTTTCATAACGTTTCAACCGTGGACGGTTCTTACATGCCCGAACCCGGACCGTAAGTCACTTCAACACGGCGGTTCTGAAGCTCGCGCACACCGTCTGCGGTGGGTACGCGTGGCTGAGATTCGCCAAACGCTTCGCTGCTGATGCGGCCGCCAGGAATTCCGCGGCCTGTCAGGTACTCGCGAACCGAAGCGTTGCGGCGTTCAGCGAGACCCATGTTGTAGGTAACGCTGCCCGAACGGTCAGTGTGACCAGCAAGCATAACCGCTGCAGTGCCGCAGTTCGCATAGGCCGTAACCGCATTGTCCAAAATCGTCGCAGCGTCAGCAGTGATGACCGATTCATCGAAATCAAAGAAGACGATGTATGGGCCAGTGTTGCACGGCGGCGGCGGTGGTGGAGGTGGCGGAGGTGGCGGCGGCGGCGGTGGCGGCGGCGGAGGTGGCGGTGGAGGTGGCGGCGGAGGTGGCGGCGGCGGAGGCGGGGCCTCGCCGCCGAAGTTGTACGTGAACGTGCCGAGGATTGAGTGCGAATTGAAGTCGCCTTCAAGTGGACGGCCAAGCGGATCAATGATGCTGACACTTTCGGCGTTGAAGTAACGATACTTCAGGCCGACGTCCCAGCTGTCACTAATCGGAGCGCGAACACCAGCAAGAAGCTGCCAAGCGACACCCGTGTCGGAATCGTCCCAGACACCTGGGCCGTTGCTGTTTACGCGACCATCAAGATCGACGCGAGCGATACCGACGCCACCACCGGCAAAAGCCTGGATGCCGTCATCCGAACCGAAGTCGAATAGGCCATTAAGCATGAAGCTCAATGCGGAAGCTTCACCTGCGGCTTCGCGCACATCAAAGAAGCGGTTGAACGTACCCGATGAGGTGGGATTGAGGGCAAGCCCAGCCGTTCCCGCAGCAACCTCATCAAGCTCTGCCTGCTTGTAGCTGACTTCCGTTTCAAGGCGGAATGCACCGAAGTCGTAGCCGACGATGGCACCGAAATCCCCTCCGGAGTCGTGGTCTGCGACGGCGTCACCAAGGTTGCCGTCCACATCAAGAGTGACGTCTTCGACGAGCATCACACCGGCATCACCTTGCACATACCACTGGCCTTCGCGGGCCATGGCGGGCGCGGTGAGTGCGGTAGAAGCCATCGCCAATCCGATGACGAGTTTACGCATTCTAGAATTCCCCTTCTTCTGATCTGAGGCGCGAGATACCTCTAACTTCTCCACAGTGGAGTAGCAAGCGATCAATACCTCAGAACTGTTGCAAGAATGCCTCGATTGAGCGTCAGTTGTTTGAAATCAGTAACTCTAAACCACCGCCGCGCTCAGATTGGCCATTCTTACTGCGTCAGATTAGGGGAGATTCGGCAGAATTCCTAGCTTCCGCAGTTCTCCAAGCAGCGCGGAAATTGCCGCCCTCGCCTCTGCGTCAACGCTTGATCCTCCGGTAGGTTGCGCCACCTGAGAGGCTTCAACCCACCCGCCATCGTAGTGTTTTGTCACACCTGCATCTTGGTCAAAGACACTCATTCCATCGTGTGGTGGAACAAAGTGCCAATCACCTCCAATCCTGATGGCTATTTGGTCTTGGTGCCCAGCCCAGTCGCCGCTCGGTGTTGGGTCAACGATGTAGCATTCGCCTTCAGTGGGGCTGGCTGGGGGCGAACCAATGGTTTGGACTGCTGTTGCCGCCAACATCGCATCGATGAGCGAGATCGACTGGTTGAGAAAAAACTCTTTTTGTGCTTGCCCAGAAAAGAGAAGCGGAAACTCAAAGTTTGTGGTTGTTGAAGGGAATGTGATTGGATCGGCCACCAAGTTTCTCCCGTGTCTATGAAATGTAAGCGAGGTGCAGTGCTGCAGATTGGCTAAATGTGCCGATCTGCCGGACCCAGAGGCCGCTAGCGCCAAATGTCGAAACCAAATCGGTTCGTTTTGCCATGGTCAAGGTGAAGCTTGGCGACGTTGTAGTCCATGCCGCGAATGGCTCGTCGCTGGGTCCATAGCCTACAGCGTATCTTTCAAACTCTTCAACGAGCGGAACGTCGAGGCCATCGGACCAGCGCCACTGACCGCGTGCGCGTCGGGTCCAGCAGAACTCCCAGGAGCCGTCGCTATTTTCGGACAGGGAAGGGGCTACAGGCATAGGTGGTCTGCGCGAGATGCCGGGGTTCAGAACAGTCGCGTAGACCGGTTCAGGGTCAGCACTGCCAATAGCCGCCACACGTGTGCCGGGGTGCGGCGCATCAATTGCATAGCTCAGGTCAAGTGGTTGCTCATCAATGAGCACTGCGAAGGCCCCAGCAGCATGGCCGCCCATAGCTGCATCCTCGGTTCCGGCTCTTCCGCGCAAAAGCCCCGACACCTTCCATCGAGAGCCCGCGATCGGTTCAGCGAGAAGAAACTGGAGAACCTCACCCCCTACCATCAACCTATTCGCTCCCATCGCGATGCCAGTCATGTCAGTTGACGGGAGAGAAAGATCATCTGCGCTCAGTTCGATCTCGAAACTCGCATTGGGTTCGAACAGCAATCCGCTTGACTGTCCCATGCCGGTTGCAAGCGTACCTGTAACTGACCTACGGGGACTAGCTGAACCGATATGAGCCAACGTGCCGGCTTGATCCACATAAAGGGCGGCACCGCGCCAACCTGAGCTTGAGGAAGTGGCTGCTGCGAGAATGATCGGATTATTGGGGCTCGAAGAGTTTTCTGGCGGGGCTTCAAAAACCCACAAATCTGTTTCTGTAATCACCGCATCAATTGGCAGATTTGCATTCCCGGCGACGCTCTCGGCTGAATCCTCTAGTTTCGGTGCCAGTCTTTCAAGTTCAAGTTCGATACCCCTATCGAACCATTCCCAACTGCGGACGCGCCAGATGCCGTTCTTATTCGGCAAGCGGACGACGCTACCAGGAACAATCTCGGGATCAAGCTCACCAATTCGCCAAACAGCCTTCTCATCTCGCCATCTCGCTCTGATTGAGTTTGAGTTAGCAAGCCGCTTGGCACCTGTTGCGGTCATGGCGACGGGAAGATCGACCATGTTTTCACGGCCATCCGGGCGAAGGCCAGTCGCTCGCTGGACGCCTGGCTGATAATCTCTTTCGTGATCATAGTAGCGGATAGCCAGTGGTTCGTAGCCAAGAGTGGCCCCTCGACTGGCGTGGAATTGATCCGCTTGTTCACTATCCCGGTCGGACAACTGTTGAGGGAGTGTCGGGATTGGATCGGGAAATACGGTAGTCGACGAAAGCTTGATGCCACTAGCCCCACTGACACAATTAAGCGGGAAAACGCGGTCGATCGCGCTCAGAGCACCGACAATAGGTCCGCCTTCGTCTGAGAAGCCAAGTGCGTTCTCTAAAGCCATATCTGCAGTGTCGGAAACGCTTTGCGGAACAAGCTGATCGAGCGTGACGCTCGAGTCCTGATGACCCAATATCTCGAAGGTGAGTGCAGGTATCCGGTTACCAAAATCAGCAAGCTGCAAGTTCTCGAAAACGACATAGGCACAGTCGCGAAAGGCTGGCACTTGTCCGCCTTTGTCGGCCGCAATCGCGGGATCCACTGGACTGTCCCCGTTGCCAAGATAGGCGCGCATTGTCCCTTCGACCTTTAGGTCGCCGCTTGCGCCGCGCAGCAGGTTTCCGTCCGCCCAGATTCTGCCGATCCGATTGATGGGAGTGCTGGAAAGCGCGACTGCGAATGAGGCGGAGTACGAATATGTCTTGGTCGAAGGTCGGCCTTTTCCGCCTCCTTCCTTAGTCGTGGTCTCAACCAAGTCTGTCGACCAGATCACCGAGCCAGCGACCCGCATACGACCAAAGTTCCGGGGAATGGGCTGGCCATAGCTCGACGTCGTTACAGACAATTCTTTGAGGCGCGGACCTTCGCGTGAGCCGTTCCCAACTATGATACTGTCAGCTTGCCGACCGACGAACGCGCCAATTGCGCCGCCCAATGGGCCACCTACCGCGGTGCCCACCGCGGTGAGAAGTAGAGTAGCCATGGGTTCTCCTAAGCTCTTTTGGTCAGATCAAACGCCAATGAGCAAGCGTCGAAGGTTCGCGCCCAACGCTCTCTCGGACCACACGGCCCAATCCAGCATGGGCATGGATGGCGACTCCTTTGCGCTCACAAATCATGACATGTTGCTGGCCTGGCCCTGGTTGGGTCACAAAAACATCGCCAATTGAAATTGTGTCATCAACATCGGTCAGGCAATAGTTCTTGGCGAAGGCGAACCATCGAGAAGGGTCGCTATTGCGCAAGCCGTATCCTGCAGGGGCTTTTGCTTCTATTCCAATGCGTTGAAGGCTAACGTGCACTAGGCCCACACAATCCAGCCCTCTTGCGACATCTCGTCCAAAGAGCCGAAATGGGGCGCCTACCAGCTCAGCAGCTGAGCGCGCCAGCAAAATGCCCCTTTCGCCAGACGAATTCACACTGAGCCCTGACCATAACGAGACAAGAGATCATTGCCGGGCAGAAAGGGCTCGCCGCGAAAATTGACCGCGTTGTCAAAGCGCGTTGAACACGTTTCGAAGACGTGGTCGCACCCTTCGCGAAGTTCAGCCGGGGTGCCAGAGGCAAGATTGTCACTGATTGGCCGATCAAGCGTTAGCCAATCACCAGACCCTCCAAGAATGCCAAAGGTAACGCCCGTTTGCGGCCCATCGAGGAACCGCAATTGTCCGTCGCTATAGTCCTGCGCGTCCAACGAAGTGAACCGAACTTGATTGCGATCAAGATCAATCTCATCGAGAATGTGTCTCGTCGTGAAGCGAGGAGAAGAAAGTCCACAACCACGGCCACAAAATGTCGCTCTGCATGTCGGACTGGTGCGCGGAACAAGGTCACGTTCCAACACTTCCTTTGCCGAACTCAGTTCGCCCGAGAAGCCGTGACGATTGTCTTCGATTCTCCCCAGAATGCCATTGTAGATGCTGTGGTGTTCCAGACTTTCCCAATCAACGATGCCGACCTCGATGGAAGCTTGGTCGAACAGGCCATTGGCTAGATCGACGCTTCGGATTGACGCATGGCTCAACGCTCCTTCGACGCCAGCGCTGTCTTCAGTGAGATCCGCAGTCATTCGAATTGCTGCTGGAACCATACCGGGCGCTGACCTGTGCCTGATCCCACCGAACGCAAGGTCGCGATCGTGACTGGTGAATCCAAGAGCAACCCCGTCGCGTCGAAAAACGCGCCAATAGGTTGCAGCGGTATCTAGCTCCCTGTCGAAGAAGACCCGCATTACGAGTCTTCGCGCAATTCGATCAGGGGAATGCTTGGTGCTTCACCAGCGTCGAAGCTCACACCAGAAATGTCGATCCTGTCCTCGGCAAAACGGACGGGAACGTCGAACACAAAGCCAGCTCTTATCTCCTCGCCGTCGGGAGGTGCCTGGGCAAAGGTAATTCGGCCTTTTTCCCCAAGGGTCCAATTGGTTGAGGCTATGCCTCCAACGCTTACCAATAGGCTTCCCGCTCGCGGCCGCGTGATTGGGCGCACTTGCGGGTCAACCTCGGGACCATAGGATTTTGTGAGCTGAAAATCTGCTGTGAGGCCATCACCTGTCCCGAGCAGTTGGTCAAACATCGTAGGTGTGCCAGTCATCGCGTTTGAGCTGTGATCGAATGGATCAAGTATCCGAAAGCCGCGTGCAGCACCGCGGCGTGCTCGAAAGAAGGCGATGAGGTCAGAGAGCTCGTTCTCTGAGCGAATACCGGGACCCACATCGAAGTGCACTCTGGCATCTGACCAAAGCGAGTTGCGCCTTTCATGGCCTGACGCCGTCACAGAAACGGATGTCGAGAACTCCGGCGCGACTGCGGTGCTTCGGCCAAGCGGGAAGGGGTACAGCACATCGTCAAATGCTTCCATGATATCCTCGGCAATGGGAGGGAGGCGCGTGTATCCGTCGCGATTTACCTGCGGTAGCGCCCATACATAACGACGGGTAATTCCTCGTCCGCTCGCTTCGTCAATTCCGGCATCGATACGTGCCCAGAACGTTTCAGCGTCTGCTGGATTGAGGACAAAGCCAGCAAGGTAGTCCTGCTCCACTGCCGGATAACCCAATCGGCTGTCGACGAACGTATATGCGTTCCTGCGGAGTGCATCGGCTCCTTGTGTGAGCCAATCGTAATCCTCCAATTGAAGCCGATCAAAGGCAGGCTTTGCCCAACCGGTCGGCAGATTGGCTCGGTACAATTCTGGCATCTCGGGGTCCAAAATCGTCGGCGTAAATGCCAGCAAAAGAACTTCCGCAGCCCCTGATGCCGCGGCCCGTATCGCCGTAGCCAGAGCTGCAGTTGATTGAGCTAAGAGCTCTCCCGCATCATCGAGCAGGGCGATCTCGGCTGGCCCGATAGGACCGCGCATGTCAGCGATTACTGGAGGAGAGCCTCCAAACGCCAACTTCGCTGCGTCATCATACAGACATATCTCGCCCTGGGCTGTCGTCCACCACCAAGGTTCACCGATCTGCATTTTGACAGGCTGGTTGGCCTGTTCAAGCAGGTTCACGAACGCAATCGCGCTCGAACTGAGCCAATTCATGGCCGAGGAGTTGGCAGGAGAAAGAAGGGTTGATGGCGGGATCCACCCCGTTAGCGCTGGTGACCCGCTTGGCGTTCTCTGCTTCCATTCCTCTGGGCAATAAGCGTCAAACAGTTCGTAGGAGATCGAGGCAATGACTTCGAAGTCGTTTGCCTTGGCGATCTCGAAGAAATTCGCGTGCCATTGGCTGGCCGGATGGCAGAGCTCTCCGGTCTCCACGGCAAGCAAGCCGTCGTTTTGCGAGCCAAGCCGCATGAAGTGGCTCATGCCCACATAGTGAACCAGCTCTTCACGATAGCCCAAGCCGACTATGCTGCGCAGCAGGCGTTCCGGCGTCTGGTCATAGCCGTCATCGTAAGCGGTCGCGATGCGTTCACCGTGAACAGGAAGACGAACGTCACCGGTTTCAAGCAACGCATGAAACCCGTCGGCCGATATGTCTGACAAGGTAACCTGTCCATTGAACCGCTGAGGCAACGGCGCGGTGCTTCCTGCAACATAACCGGGAGCGACAAGCGATATGAACATGCGGTCAATGTCGCTGGGATAGATGGGCGTTCCTGGCAGTGTGAAGCCGCTTTGGAGTTCAGAGAACGGCAGGACTATTTCGGCGTCGCTGCTCGTTCCATTCGCATAGTTCCAGAGCCTGACGAACCAACTTCGAGGGTTGCCGGCTGCGTCTCGTCCTTCGATCGTCAACGTCGGGCCGTTGACAGCATCCAGCGCGATGACACCTTGCGATTGCCATCGAAACTTCAGGGTTGTGTTCGAGTAGTCGCGGTTGGTCTCGTAGGCGAGCAGCGGATGGTCGAGACTATCAACGCTGTCCCAAATCAGCCCGACAAGTTCGCCTTCATTGTGCAGTTCTACATCGACCCGTAGGCTGTCTGGCCCGGTGGTGATGACTGAAGCCATGGCCGGTCTTGGGAAATTGACGGTCCAGAAACGCGGTTCGAAGCGCTGAATAAAGCTCGACTCCTGCCCTCTCCGTTCGGATGCCAAATAGTACGCCATAAGATATCGCTCGCTTCAACGTTCCTGGAGAGCGCGGCGGACCGCGCTCGCAACTTGACGAGACGAACGCCGCATCGCCGTTGGCGCAGCCGTGCCCCGGGGAGCCGCGACTTGAATCGCGACGCGCACATCGCGGCTGCTCGCCCCTTGGCCGAGGTCTGGCGAAATCTTGCCAGAAGCGGTTGGGACAAATAGCTCGGGCCCATTCTCTCCAACGATGTATCCGCGCCCAGGCGCAACCGGTCCGCCTGTCGCTCTGCCGGGCAAGCCCAGAAGAGCGCCGATTGGCAGGCCCAAGAGTTTTCCTGAGCCGGAGCCGGAATCCGAGAACAAGGACCCGATCCCAGCGCTAATCGCGTGAGCCGCAATCGAATCCATGGTCCGGAATGCGACTCGCTTTAAGTCATCAAATCCGAGTGCGCCGCGTCTCAGCGCCGATGTAAGACCGCGCTCTAGGACGGAGCCTGCTCTGCCAAACCCATCAACCAGAGACGTGTCCAGTGCACCGCGCATTGATTCAAGGTCTGCATTGAAGCCATCTGTTGTCGCTCGGACCTCGATCATGAGCTCTTCAAAATTGTCATCCATTTTGGTCTCGCTCCACCATCTGGGCGATCAGGTCGCGGCTGGGGGCATGAGTCATGCCTACGCTTTCAGGTTCGCGTATTGCCGCGATCAATTCTGCCGGTGTGGTTTGCCAGAATTCGTTCGGACGCCAGCCAAGCACGCGCGATGCGACACTCCACCACTTTCCTGCGCCGTCTCCGAATGAGCCGGCCTCACCTTGGCTCATGTCCGACCTTGCAACACCTGAGAGAGAATTGTGCGGATCGGCTTGGTTGCTTCGACAAGACCGCACTCAAGCACCGCCTTGCCCACTTCGTCACGCTCAGGCCGATCGGTATCATTGATACAATGCCAGATCAGAGCCGTAATCTCGCTGATAGTGATGCTGCCCTCTGATGCGCGTTCCACCAGGGCGAAAAGCGATCCGATTTCCGCTTCAGCGGCCACAAGGTTTTCAAATGAGGGTCTTAGCAATAGCGGCCTTCCCGCAGCGACAAACTTTGCTTCACCACGTTGCGGGTTCGCGGTCACGCTCATGCGGGAACGACCGGGCCTGAGCTTTCCAGCTGAAGCGTGTAATTGCGCTCGCCATTGAAATCACCCGAATAGTCTAGTCGCTGAACCAGGAATCGGCCCTGAAGTCTCTCCCCATCTTCAAAGGACAGCTCGTAGTTATCGAGAGTGCCCGCTAAAGCATGGGCCCTGACGGCACTCTCCGCCACGCTTCCAAGAAAGATTCCAGCGGCGCTAACAGAGACTGAGCGGGTGCCGGCGCCTGATAACAGGTCTCTCCAACCCCCCGATTGTTTGTGTGTGACGACGACTGTGTCGCCGTTGATCGACATCTGCGTTGTCCTGAGGCCAGCAACTGTGTCGTAGGCAATGGGAGTGCCGCCGTCGCCAATCTTTAGCAGGAATGCAGAACCATTTTGCGCGGGCATAGTTTCTTCTCCGGTCTGTTAGTCAGGAAATTGAGGCAAAGATGCGAAAGCGGAACTCGAGCAGCGCGCCGCGCAGGTTCCCATCGCGTTGTTCGGTGCGCGCTCGTAGGAAGCGGATTGATGCGAGCTCAAAGCCGGACTGCATGGGCGGAAGGTCGAGCACTCGTCGCTCAATCGCATCGACCAAGGTGCCATCGGCGTCAGGTTCGTCCGCCCGACTTTCAAGTTCGAGCGCGATGCGCACTTCTCGGCCTGTGCGGTCCTTGGTGCCCCAGTCGGTTGAGCCACTGGCTGCAATCCCTATCCAAGGTGCGCTCGCGGTTACCGGGGTCTCCTCTTCGATGGCGTTTACGGTCGACAATGCTGGGTCGCTGCGAAGCCAATCAATGAGGCTTGCGCGAAGGAAATTTTCCATGATCCTATTCCGTTCAGAGATCGGGCCAGAGTGACTGCGCCGACCGCCAGCTAGCCCGATTGCTTCGCTCTCGTTTGGCCATTGCTTCGCCTCGCTTGCTCGCCAGGCGTTTTGCCTTGGTTGCAACGCGCCGGACCAGATGGTCGCTGGAAGTCCGCACCTCGATCATGCGAGACGAACGTTTCGCCAAGGGCGCCACAGCGCGCTTACGCTGGCGGGCGGTACTGCGGCGCTCTTGGTTTCGCCGGCGCGATCTCTCCCGCGATACTGCGAGGTGCAAAGCCTCACGATCCCTTGCTTGAGTGGACCAGGAACCTCAATCCAGTTGTCGGCTATGCCCGTTCGAACGCGCACAACTACCGCTTGGCCAACAATTTCGCGATGGAGTTGAAGCTGTCCGATCCCTTCGGATTGGATCTCCAGATCGTAGCTTTCTGGTTGGAGGGCCGTTCGCGTGCCATCTTGCGCCATGACTTCAACCGCGACAACAGCCTTGATCGGCCGCGAAGTGAGGCGCGTGCATCCTCGGTAGGTGGGTAGCCGCTCCTCAACGATCTGCGAGAGCGCGGCTTGCCCTGTAAATGCCTCGCAAGTTGCAAGCGCTGCAGTCAGCAGATCGAGCAGCTGGGCGTCGTCATTTGGTCGTGTGATCCCAAGCCAGCTTTTCAAGTCATCCAGGGCAGCCCCAGAGACAACGGCTGGCTCCACAATTGTTCGCCGCATCGCGGTCTCCCAAAACATGTTCGAGCAAGGTTGCACCCGCGCCGCAGCAACGCAGCAGGAGGGGAGGCTGACGCGGCGACGCGGGTGCGAGGTACCGACAAGGGAGCAAAGGGGGAACTCTACCTTGCCGGGGACTTTCAGGCCGCCATTTCGCGGCCCTGAACGTGCTGTTAGGACTCGATTTTGAGGAGCTTGATCGCGTTTGAATCGAGCACCTGACCGCCAACTCGCTTGGTGGCGTAGAAGTGTACGAACGGCTTGTTCGAGAACGGATCACGCAGTACGCGCGTCGCACTGTGTTCGGCGATAAGATAGCCGTGGCGGAAATTGCCGAAAGCGATTGGGAATTCACCCGCAGCGACATCGGGCATGTCTTCAGCTTCAACGACAGGATAGCCCAGCAGGCGATCGGGCTGGCCTTCGATCAAGCCAGGTTGCCATAGGAATGCACCATCAGCGGTCTTCAGTTTGCGAACGGTCGCAAGAGTGGTCGAGTTCATAACGAAGCTTGCGCCCTGGCGGTGACCTGCCTTGAGTGAATGGATCAGGTCGATTAGTTTTGCGTCAGGGGCTGCATCGAAACCGGTCGCATTGCCCGAACCGATGTACTGAACGGTGCCGAACGAGCGGACGCTATCCTCTGCAGTGCTGTTTGACGCTTGCAGAAAGCCTTCTGGCTGATTGACGCCTGTACCGTTGACGAATGCGGATCCTTCCGAACGAGCAAACTCGCTTGCGATTTCGTTGGCTAGCCAGCTTTCGATGTTGAAACCAACGTCATCGAGCATGCCCTGGCTCGCTGCCGGATTGGCGTAAAGGTCGCCGGCAGGTGGAGCGATTTCAGCAAAATTCGGCGTGTCGGTTTCAGGGCGCGCGGCAGTTTCGCTGACCCAGCCCGACGCTGTTCCGCCGGTCGACACGAGCTTGCGGTAGCCTGAAGTCCCAGTCTGGACGACCTGCGCAATCGCGCGGATCGGACTGATCTCGGTCAGTTCGCGGGCAATTTCTGCATCGATGGCTTGGGGAACCGCAAACCCACCGTCTGCGGGTGCGCCACCATTGATCGATTTGACCTCAGTTTCGCGACCGCGACGCAGATACCCATCGATAAAGCCTTTGACTTCATCAGTCTTTGTGGTTGCGCCGCCGATCGCTGGACGTGAAGCAGCGCGCGACACCTTGTCGAGGCGTGCTTTCACCTCTTCAACATCGCTACGCAGCACCTTGATGTCTGCTTCGGCCTGATCTTGCCGAGCGATAAGGTCAAAACTTTGTTCCAGCTCGTCGGCTGGCATTTCGTTGGATGCGGGAGTGATCATATCCATGGGGTAGTGGGCCTTTCGTTTGGGCATGAAAAAGGCCGCCCATGCTGGCGGCCCGGTTGGGTTTCTTGCAGCTCAGGCGACCAGGTGGACGCGTGCGCCAAATTGTAGCGGATGAGTAACGAGACTGATCTCAAACAGATCGATCGTGACCAGTTCTCGTCCTCCGCTTGAATGATGCGCCTCGCGCGCACGGTATCCAAAACTCAAGCCGCTGACCTGATTGGAGATGAGCATGGAGGCAGCACGACTGGTTGGCCGTTCTATTCTTGCGACGACCCGGAGGCCGCGTTGATCTTCAGATATACTCTCAATCTCTCCGATCCTTTGATCCGGACGATGCTGCCAAAGAAGCGGGAGAGGGGTCTCACGTAGTTTCAGTGTAGATTCAAAAGCTCCGGGCCGGATGATGTCACGATCTGCGTCGCGAATGTTGAACAGACCGGCATAGCCTGCAAAACGAATCACGGGCGGTACACATGTCTTCTTCCCCATCATCGTAGCTCCCAGATGCCGAGGCGGACCGCTATCCCGATCAAGAGAGCTGCGAACAGTGCCCGGATGGCCCATTCGATGACCGCCTTCCATGCGCTCGTCTTGGCATCGCGCCATGCGCCCAACAGTTCGCGCAGTTCATCTAGGTCCCCCTGCGCTCCAGCGTCAGCAAGGCCAAGCCGGTCGAGAACTCTATGCGTCGCGAGTTCGCTCGTATCCTCTACGATGGCCCTTAGCGTGAGCAGGTCCGCGCCTTGGCCTTGTGCCTGTGCCATAAGGCTTGCGAGTGCTTCTTCCTGTTTCAGTTTCCATCTCCCTGTTCGGGAAATCCGAGCAACTGACGCTTTTCGGCACGGCTTAGGAAATCGGCATCGGAAACTTGCTTCCAAAGCCGTTCTCGATCCTCTGACAGCGCTGTAACTTGGTCCAGGTCAACACAGAGGTTGCCAGTGGGGAACCACGGGGCAAGGCCCTCTTCGATTGCCGTAAAGAGCTTGCTGGCCAACGGCAGGAGCGTAAGCCTCCAAAGCGCGCGATTGGCTTCGCGGTAGTTCGAATAAGTGTTGTCGCCAGGGAGACCAAGCAGCATGGGTGGCACTCCAAAGGCCAAAGAAATCTCTCGGGCTGCTGCACTCTTGAGCGTGGCAAAATCCATGTCGGCCGGCGACATCGCCATCGATTGCCATCTTAGTCCCCCATCAAGGAGCATTGGACGCCCGGCATTGCCAGATCCGGAGAACGCAGTTTCGAGCTCACTTTTTAGGCGCTCGAACTGGTCATGGGTAAGGCCCGCACTGTCACCGCCTTCATAAACCAATGCGCCAGAGGGTCTCGCTGCGTTTTCGAGCAATGACCGGTTCCATTGTGAAGCCGCATTGTGAATTGCAACAGCCTGTGCGGCGGCCTCAAGAGCGCTGGCGCCCATATGATCGTTAAGCGGGTGCATCGCCTTGATCTGGATGATGCTGGGCCAACCACCTTCATCTTCGATTGGGAGCACAACCTTCTCACCGCCAACAGCATATTCGTAAGCGCTGGGCCAGCCGTTTTCGCCGGGTATGACTTTAACTCTGTCAGGACGCAGTGCGAACAGTTCGACCGGTCGGCCCGATGCGTCTTTCACAATTTGCACATAGCCATTGCCGTGCAACAAGATGTGTGCCGCGACTGTTTCGACCAGAGATTGTCCAGCGCTTGTAGCATTTACGAGCGCGATCAGTTCAGAATCTGCTCCCGTGATTGGAGCCTGACCCACACCTTCTGCAACGATGCGCACAGCTCGTTGTGCGATGGGGTTGGAAAGAAAACCTGTGCGCACCGCTTGCTCATATTGGTACGGAGCGGGACAGGAGCGATCGATGAAGGCTGGCATCCAGCCGGGAAGCGCTCCACCCGACAAAGGTGCAGAGCTGCCGCCTCCGCCCTTGAAGGCGGAGAACATTTTATCGAGTATGGGCATTCAATGTTCCTTCGTCTTGTGCGCGTCTAAAGCGTTCGCACGCTTGGATTTGCAGCAGGGCCGAGCATGAGTTCGAACAGCGCCCAGACCAATGCATCAGCGCGGTCTGGAGACCGGCCCGGCCCCGCATAGTCGCCCGCGACCAGCAATCCGCACATCTGGTCTTCGAGCTGAGGCAGATTTGCTGAATGCCGCACCTTGCCTGACGCATAGAGTGCGGCCACGGGTTCCGCGCGTGCGACCTTTCCTCGGCTGGCGTGAACCAGCTTTACCGGTAATCGGTTGTCTGCAGCGCGAAGCACACTTTCCACCATATCGCCGCCCTGGTTCGCTTCAGCGATGACCTTGTCAGCATCCCAATGCTTGGCCGCCTCGGCGACTGCTCTTGCCCACTGGTCTGGTTGAGCTTGTCCAACCGAGCAGTCGGCAAGAACTCTGGCGATTCCATCGTTGCAAAGGCCAGCGACAACTATGCCGCATTCGTCGCCAGTTGAAGAGGCTGGGGGGTCAACAGCGACAACGACGCGATTGAGTTCGAATGAACCCGCTGGCTCTCGGGCCTCTTCGATCATCGCTCTGGTCCACAAGGCTCCCTCAAGGTCTGTAAGCAGCTCTCCTGCAATCTCCTGCCGGGCCAGTTGGCTCCCGGAGAACTCCTGCACCATGGCACTGAGAAAACGATCAGGCAGGTTCGCGGAATTCTCGAAGGTTGATCCACGTGTGATAACGGTTCTGCCGTCCTGTGCTCCGTCCACTAGGCGCTGGACGAGAGGTACGGCGCGCGGCGTGGTCGTGACCGCCACACGGGGATCCGTGCCCAATCGCAGTCCCATAAGGAGGTTATCCCAAGTGCGGGTCGCACGATTGTGGGACAGAGGCCATTTCCCAAGCTCGTCACACCAGGCGTGGCTGAATTGAGGGCCACGAAGTGTCTCAGGTTCTGCCGCAGAGAAAAGGTGGGCTTGTGCACCGTTAGGAAAGCGTATTCGCCTTAGCGATGCTTCAAACGACGGGCGGCGCGACGGATGTGAGCATTCGAGGATACCGCTTTCCCCTTCAACCATGACAGCGCGGGCTTCGGTTAGTGAGGAGGAGATCAGGGCAATCCTTGCCTCACTGTTGCTTTCCGCAATCATGCGGACCCATTCGGCACCTGCTCGCGTTTTACCGAAGCCGCGGCCCGCCAGGATCAGCCAAATGCGCCAGTCGCCCGGAGGAGGGAGTTGGGCGTTCCGCGCGAGTATTCCCCAGTGGTAGTCGAGCTCGTTGCGCTCTGCTTGACTGAGCGACGCTGCGATGCGGTGACGGACCGAGCAGTCTTCATCCACGAGCCAGTCCAGCCCGCCCATTACTTTGTTCTGCCTTCACGCTGCTTCTCGAGCCGTACCTGCTCTCGAATCGCCTCGACTTTGCTGTCAATCGACGCCCTTACTTCTGCGGCGCTTACATTGCGTTCAGCGGCTTGTGCGCGCGCTGCGTTCTCACGATGCGCGGCCAGCAGTCTGATCGCATTGGCAAAATCGTACTTCTCGGACGCGTTCGCTTGCTGATCGCCTTCGCGAAGCCGTCTCAGCACCTCCAGTTCAAGGTGGAGATAGCCTTCGTAGAGTGCGGCGAGCCACTTGCGCGCAAATTCGGGTTCAGAACGCCGCATCTTGTAAGCGCGGCTCAAGTTCACATTCGCCCGACGAGCGGATTCTGTGACGTTTGAACTTTCCGCCAAATATTCCAGGAAACGTTTGCGCCAATGCGGGTCGAGGCCAGCTTCTTCGCCTGTGTTGAGCTGCGTTTCGTCTAACGTGCGCTTGCGGCTCTTCGGCATGAGCTGCCTTTCGGAGTATGAGAAAAGAAAGGGCCGTCCTTTCGACAATCGAAAGGACGGCCCGGTGCGATCTCGCCCCAATGTCTCTGGGCTCGAATCGCAATTTCTCGATGCTCTCTTTACTTAACCAAATAGCGTTACGATGTCAAGGAGAATTACCAAATAGGTTTGTCCAATTTTGTTGCATGACCAACTCGTGTGCCCTAGTTGCCGCCTCGACTTCGGTAGGGGACAACTGACAAGTGGCTTGGCTGCGGGCGCTTTACGACTGGACGATGGACAAGGCTGCGCACCCGCAAGCGGTGTGGTGGCTGGCCTTTTTCTGTTTCATTGAATCGAGCTTCTTTCCGATCCCGCCACACCCATTGCTTGGCCTGATGTGCCTGGCTGAACCAAGGAAGGCGATCCGTTTCGCTTTGGTTGCGACAATTTCCTCGGTGCTCGGCGGGCTTTTTGGCTACGCGATCGGTTACTTTCTCTACGAAGCGGTTGGTGTCTGGATGATTGGCATGCTTGGTCTTTCGGAAAGTTTCCCTGTTGCGGCCTGCTATATTCGCGAACAAGGCGCGTTGGCGGTTTTCTTCGCAGCCGGAACGCCGGTGCCGTTCAAGCTGATGACAATCACCGCGGGGTTTATCGAGATGAACCTCATCACCTTCACTCTCGCGGCTTTGGCTGGCCGGGCGTTGATCTTCATGGTGGTCGGGATCTTGTTCCAGATATTTGGAGCACCGATCAAGCGCGTAATCGATCAATATCTGGGCCTGGTGACAACGTTTTTTGTCGTGCTTGTCGTTGGTGGGTTCATCGCCTTTACGCAGCTGGCGGGCGGTGATGAGTCGATCGAAGAAGGGCATGTTTGCGATACTGCGACAGAAGTAAGGGGGATTGAGGGGTGAGCGCACTAGCGGCTCCGACATTGGTTCAGAAGCTTGGCGCAGAGGCGATCGGCAGCTTCTTCCTATTTGTGGCTGTGATCGGCTCTGGCATCATGGCCGAAGGCCTTTCCGGCGGTAATGTGGCGATTGCATTGTTAGCCAATACCGTGGCCACGGGCGCTATCCTGTTCGTCCTGATTGCAATGCTTGGCCCCATATCGGGAGCGCACTTCAATCCTGCGGTTACACTGGCCTTCCTGATCAGAAAAGAGATTGGAGCGGCATCAGCTGGCTTTTTCGTACTCGCGCAAGTTTCAGGTGGCGCGATTGGGGCATTTCTCGCGCATTTGATGTTCGATCTGCCAATCTTCCAATTCTCGACAAAGCCGCGCACTGGCGTGGGCGTCTGGACCGGCGAAGTCGTTGCCACATTCGGGCTGGTTCTCACCATCCTTCTGTTGGTTCGATATCGGCCGACCGCGATACCGGCTGCAGTCGGCCTTTATATTACCAGTGCATATTGGTTCACATCTTCGACAAGTTTTGCCAATCCGGCCATAACAATTGTTCGCTCTCTCAGCGATAGCTTTGCCGGGATCGCACCGGCTGATGTTCCCATGTTTATCGCGATGCAGTTGATCGGCTCAATTTTGGCCGTCGTCTGCGCAAGATGGCTGACGGGCTCAAAGACCGCTTAACGGTCTCGAAACTCGGGGGCACGTTTTTCGAGGAACGCGCGCTGCGCTTCTGCGGCGTCATCCATTTGGCTGAGCATCACTTGCTGTCGGTCTTCGATCGCCAATGCCGCTTCGAAGCCAGGTGCGTCAATGTTGCGGTTGAGTGCATCCTTGCTGAGCCTAAGGCTCATTGGTGCGGTTACCAGCATTTCATCGACGATCGCCTGGGTCTCGGCTTCGAGCTCATCAAGCTCACCAATCGCGCTCACGAATCCAGATGAGAGTGCCCGCTCAGCAGCGATGAATCGGCCCGTGAGGATCATCTCGCTCGCGAGCGAAGAGCCAACGAGACGCGGAAGGAAATAGCTTGATCCCATATCGCAGCCGCCCAGGCCAATCTTGATATAGGCCGCATTCATCCGGAAATCGGGCGTGCAAAAGCGGATATCGCTCGACAAAAGAAGCGATAAGCCGCCCCCGCAAGCCGCACCTTGTGCAACGGCAATGATCGGCTGAGGGCACGAGCGCATCAACTGCATGACTGTGGCAATGCTCCGCTGCGTCCTCCAGGTGTGTTGAATCCTGCCCGCGTCTTCGGGCTTGCCCCAGGCTTCAAGGTCAAGGCCTGCACAGAAATGGCGCCCGGCGGCGCGCAAGATGACAGTTCGAACGTCTGAACGGTCATGCAATTCGCGAAACTGATCCTGTAGGGCGAATATCAAGCCCTCATCCATGGCATTCAGTTTGTCCGGCCGGTTCAAGGTGATCGTTTGAACCGGACCAGATGTGACGACATGAATTGGATCGGGCACGCGTCAGACGATCCCAATTGCCTTGCCGGCGCGCTCAAACATTCCGAGGATCGTCTGCACCTCCTCTGCTGAGTGCTCTGCGCACAATGAACAGCGCAAAAGGGTCATGTTTGCTGGTGTCGCTGGTGGACGAGCGAGGTTGACATAGAGGCCCTCTTTCAAAAGCGCCTCCCACATCATCGCACCCTGCTCGAGGTTTGGCATGATGACCGCGACGATGGCGCTCTGTGGCTCCTCAGTACCGAGACTAAAGCCCATCTCGGTAAGGCCGGCATGCAACGTCTTCGAATTTTCCCAAAGATGCGCGCGCTTGTTGGCGCCATGCATCAACTTGCGGATCGAAGTCGCCGCAGTGGCCACAACGCTTGGAGGGAGGCTGGCGGTAAAGACATAAGGGCGGCATACCAGCCGCATGATGTCGAACTTCGGATGATTTGAGACGCAGAAGCCGCCCACCGTGCCAACGCTTTTGGAGAATGTGCCGATGATGAAATCGACGTCATCGATCACGCCTTGCTCTTCGACCACGCCGCGACCGTTTTCGCCGATGAAACCCATCGAGTGCGCTTCATCGACCAGAACCATCGCGCCATACTTCTTCGCGATCGCGACCATCTCCTTGAGCGGGGCAACATCGCCAAGCATTGAGTAAACGCCTTCAAGAACGACTAGAATCCCGGCCCCTTCCGGGATCCGGCGAAGGCGCTTCTCCATCGCTTCGATATCGTTGTGGCGGAACGGGACAATCTCGGCGTTGCCCATCGCGCAACCGTCATAAATCGATGCGTGGCTGTCGATGTCGAGAACGATGTAATCGCCCTTGCCGGCAATGGTTGAGATAATCCCGAGATTGGCCTGGTAACCGGTCGAGAAGACCATCGCATGGTCCATGTCATAGAATTCGCGAAGCGCATCCTCGCATTCTTTGTGCCCTTGGTAGGTCCCATTGAGAACACGGCTTCCGGTGGTCCCAGATCCAAAGTCGTTCAGCGCACTCTTGCCTGCGTCCAAGACGTCAGGGTCAAAGGTCATCCCCATGTAGTTGTAAGTGCCAAGCAAGATCGTGTCGCGCCCGTTGCAGATTGCGCGCGTAGGCGAGAGCACTTTCTCCATCACCAGGTTGAAAGGGTCTTCAACGCCGCTTGCGAGAAGGGTCTCGCGGGTTTGGATTATGGGATCGAATTTCGCGAACAGGTCGCCTGCAGGCGACTTGGTGGTGACACTATCAGTCATGGGGACGTAACTCTCAGCTATCCTGCATCTTGTGAACAGCGGCCACCAGCTGGCCGTAGTTTTCGATCTCTGCCTGCTGGTTCATGCTGATGATGACATCAAACTCGTCCTCGATTTCGGCGACGAAATCCATCACTGTAAGACTGTCGAACTCAAGATCATTGGCGAAGGTTGTCGCATCAGCGATCTCGACGCCTTTCTTGTTGAAGGGCTCTATCAGCCCGCGGATGCGTTCGTCGACTTCGGCTTCTGTCATGGTGCTGAGTGCTCTTTTCGTGTTCTGGGTGTGATGCAATCGGTTGTGTGCGTGCAAAGCGCGGGCGCGCCAAACTTGTCAAGCTTTCGCGCCAGTGGCACACCCCAGCCTGCAGAGGGGGTTGTAGGGCATGGCACAAGTGAAGCCAGAGATAGTTGCGGACGAAGGTACGGTAAAGAGTGTGCCGTCAGATGCAGAGCCGCGCGCGAGAGAATTCTCGACACAGGCCATTCACCTGTTGCGCACATCGCAAATCAATACGCTTACTCTATCTCAAATGGCGGACCAGAAAGCGTCGATACTGATCGGCGCGACGTTCGTGGTCTTTTCGCTGGCGGTAACGCGCCTTCTGGGGAGCGAGATCAGCTGGGCGACCGTTTCGCTAGCCGCAACAGCGTTTCTGTCATCATTATGCGCAGTGCTCGCTGTCCTGCCAGCACTCGGCAAGCCGCCAAAAGACCCTGATCTGCTCAATCCGCTTTTCTTCGGCCATTTTGCCGCGAGTGATACCGAAGAATGGACTTCGCAGATTCTTGACCGGCTGGAGAGCGATGAAGATCTCTTTCGGACGATGCTGAAGGATATCCATCAGAATGGTCAGGTTCTTTATCGGCGAAAGTACCGGTTTCTAACGATTGCGTACCGCATCTTTCTGACCGGGCTTGCGGTCACAATGGTGGTTTACGTGGCCGAATCGTTCGCCAGCTAATCAGCGTCCTACTGTACCGGCAGCAGTTCCTTCACAGCATTCATGAACGGAACAATCGAAACGGGCTTTGCAAGATAGCTCGCCGCGCCTGCCGCTCGTATCTTCTCTTCGTCGCCCTTTGCCGCAAAAGCTGTAACAGCAAGCACAGGGATATCAGCGAGGCCAGCGTCGCGTTTTGCTTCGGCGATTAGGTCGATCCCGGAGATTCCGGGGAGCTGAATGTCCATGATGATCAGATCGGGTTCAGCGCTTCGGGCGGTTTCGATCACACGCTTGCCATCGGCAACCGGCTCAACATCGAAGCCATTTGCTTTCAAGACATCACAGAACAATTTTCGGTTGAGGTCGTTATCCTCGACAACCATAATTCGCTTTGCCACATGGCGCCCCATCGGTTGGTCTTTCAATCAGCGTAAACAGGCAAAAGGGTCACCACAATCCCCATGGCTCCTCAAACGCCCGACGATCATGCGATCGTAGAATCGGCACAAAGAGCCGCGACTCTCGCCTTGGCTGCGATCGGTTGGCTACTGCAGGACGTTGACCGCGCAGAGCGCTATCTTGCATTGACGGGGCTGGACCCTGACTCGCTGCGCAATGGACTGGACAACAGTGCAGTTCTGGGCTCAGCGTTAGACTTTCTCGCAAACCACGAACCAGATCTGATCCGAGCAGCTGAGGCGCTCGCCGTTACTCCTGAAGAACTGGTTGCAGCCCGCAAGGACCTTGGATCATGAGCCGCCCTCTTGTCATCAGCGACTGTGATGAAGTCATTCTCCACATGGTCGCTCACTTCAAAGACTGGCTTGAGGAAAGCCAGGGCGTGGATTTCAATCTTGTTGGAGGCAATTTTGGGCAAGCCTTGCGTTGGCAAGAGAGCGGCGAATTGGTTGAGCCAAACGAGATTTGGCGTCTGCTTGGGGGGTTTTTCGACACCGAGATGGATCGGCAACTGCCCATCGCTGGCTCTGTCGATGCGCTAAATGAGCTGAGCGAGCATGCCGACGTTGTTATCCTGACCAACCTTGTCGATTTTCGTCGTGACAAACGTGCTGAGCAGCTTGCCGCTCACGGGCTCAACGCAAGAGTTTACACCAATCAGGGGCCAAAGGGTCCCGCATTGCAAAAGATCATTGAAGAGTATTCGCCTAGCCGCGCGCTCTTCATTGACGATCTTGCACAGCACCATTTGTCCGTGATGGAAACCACTCCCGATGTCGTTCGCTTGCATTTCTGCGGAGAACCGATGATCGCTGAAACGATCGATTGTGCACACAAAGCCGGGCACGCTGACGCCCGAATTGATGTTTGGTCTGAGGCTCTTCCATGGCTGAAAGACCGTTTGGAGGAATTGCCAGCATGACTATCGAAGCCCGCCTCAAGGAACTTGGCATAGAACTGCCTGCTGCCGCAGCGCCCGTGGCCAGCTATGTGCCGGTCGTCGTGCAATCCGGTTTCGCACATGTCTCCGGCCAGCTGCCATTTGTTGATGGCAAGGTAATCACTGGGCGGTTGGGTGAAGATGTTGATCTGGATGCCGGCATGGCCGCTGCTCGTGCGTGTGGATTGATGATCCTCGCACAGCTCAAGTCTGCTGAGCTTCTCGAGAGGGTAGAGCAAGTCGTAAAGCTGGGCGCATTCATCAACTCGACAGGTGCTTTCACCGATCAGCCAAAAGTGGCGAATGGCGCCTCGGACCTGATGTTTGAGGTGTTTGGCGAGAAAGGGCGCCACGCCCGAGCTGCCGTGGGTGTGCCTGTCCTGCCTCTTGGAGCGGCCGTTGAGGTCGACGCGATTATCGCAATTGCACAATGAGAAATCGGGCGCCGCCGGATTGGCTGACACAATGGGAGTTTGCCCATCGCGGGCTGCATTCGCCGGGCGTTCCCGAGAATTCGCTGGCGGCGGCAAGTGCGGCCATGAAGGCAGGGCTTGGGATCGAATGCGATATTCAGCGCAGTCGCGACAGACAGCCGATGGTATTTCACGATTGGGAACTTGGCCGTCTGACCAATGGCACTGGCCTCACCGAAGTCTTCTCGGCCGAAGAGCTTGAAGCGCTCTGCTTGCAAGAAAGCGATGAAGGGCCGGTTCGGCTGGGCCGGTTGCTTCAACTTGTTAACGCAAAGGCACCGCTGCTGATCGAGATCAAATCGCGGCCTGGGTATGATGTTGAGCGCACTTGCGCTTGTACGGCGGAAGCACTTGCCGACTATACCGGCGACTATGCCGTCATGAGCTTTGACCCCCGGGTAGGCGAGTGGTTCGCCGCCCATGCAGCCGCAACGGTGCGTGGATTGGTCTGTACCGATACGATAGATGGCGGCTTTCTTGGTGCCTGGCGCGCTCCTGGCGCTATCGAGTCGGCGTCGCCCGACTTCCTGGCTATGGATATCAGAGACATCCCCTCTGCGATAACGGGCCTGTGGCGTGCGAGCGGTCGGCCCCTGCTCAGCTGGACCATTCGTTCATCGGAGCTTCGCGCTAAGGCCTTGGCCGAGGTCGATGCTTTGATCAGCGAGGGTGAGGGGCTCGCGTGACTTCAGCCGATGAGGACCCAAACGCACTGACAGTCCGGCTTGCACCGGGTGTTGGCGAGTTTGATCCGTCTGAATGGAATGCGCTTGGGGGCATACGCAACCCTTTCATTAGCCACGAGTTTCTCACTTCGATCGAGGACTCTGGGAGCGTTGGCGAAGGGACCGGCTGGGACCCTGTTCCGATTGTGGTGACTGACAAAGACGGCCGGCTTCGTGCGGCCATGCCTAGCTATGCCAAGGGACACAGCCAGGGTGAGTATGTCTTCGATCATGCATGGGCCGATGCGCTGCACCGAGCAGGCAGACACTATTATCCCAAGCTTCAGATCGCTGCGCCCTTCACACCGGCAAACGGCCCCAGATTGCTCCTGTCCGACGATGCGTTGGCGTCGCACCTTCTCAAGGGCGCTGAGGTTGTATGCCAGCAAAATGGACTCTCAAGCGCGCACGCGACCTTTATTGAACCCGCACAGGTCCCGTTGTTTGAAGATGCGGGTTGGCTGACGCGCAGCGATATCCAGTTCCACTGGCTCAACCGCGACTACCAGAAGTTCGATGACTTCCTGGATGAACTTACTTCCCGCAAGCGCAAGAATCTGCGCAAAGAGCGGGAGGCGGCAAAGAATGGGCTGAAGATCGAACGGCTTTCTGGGCAAGACATCAAGCCGCATCACTGGGATGCATTCTGGGTCTTTTACCAAGATACCGGTGCTCGCAAATGGGGGACGCCCTACCTTACTCGCGAAGCCTTCACTTTGCTCGGGGAGCGGATGAGCGAACGCATGGTTCTCATCCTTGCTACTGACTGTGGTGAGCCAATTGCCGGGGCGCTGAATTTCGTTGGTGAGGATGCGATCTATGGGCGCTATTGGGGGTGCACGCGCGACGTCCGCTTCCTCCATTTCGAACTATGCTATTATCAGGCAATCGACATTGCGATTGAATTGGGCCTGCCAAGGGTTGAAGCAGGGGCACAGGGCGGACACAAACTCGCTCGCGGCTATGAACCGGTTCAAACTTGGTCGGCGCACTGGTTGGCGGATGAGGATTTTCGCTCAGCTGTCTCGGATTTTCTCGAAAGAGAGCGTGATGGCGTTGCTACCGACCAAGTCTACCTTGATCGAAGGACGCCGTTCAAGAAGGGCGGCTAGCGTCCAAGTCAGGCAGCCCGGCGCTCCTGTGAGAGCCAGCGACGTGCACGGCGTTGCGCTTCGGCGATCTCGCGAGCTGTCATTTCGTCAGCAACATCAGCGCGGCACCAGCCGGCTTCTTCATGACCCCGAGATGCAGCAAGGTTGAACCATTTGTGCGCTTCGACAAGGTCGCATTTTACCCCGTTGCTTCCAGTCGAATAAGAGACACCCAGATTGAACAGTGCGGCAACATCCCCAGCAGCGGCATCAGCTAGATATCCAGCGATCGCAATATCAACTTCGCCTGTATCCAGCGGCTGCGCTTCGTCCGTCTTTAGTGCTTCAAGCTTCATTTCACTTCCCCGTTGACCCCCGATCCAAACCCCTTGCGGACCGTGCAGCCCCAGACCTCTCGGATCATGGTCAACAATTGGTTAACGGCTGCGAACTTTTTTGGCTGTTCTTGAGATTGAGAGCTGCCAATGCCGGGTTTTCGACATGCAAATGACGCCCATCTCCGAAAGCGGCTTGCGGCCATTCCATCGCTTGCCTATAGGCGCCGCAGAGCAGGGGCTTGCCAATCGGCAAGTGGGCCAGGGAAAACGTCACGAACCAAGACGCAATAGGTCTTGCGAGGTTTTTTTGGGATTAGAGGACCACATGTCAGCGCCGGCTTCTGAAGAAATTGATATTCTCGAAAAAGCAAAGAGCCTTCTGGCTGAGGATTACATCCCCAGCGACGACGAAGAGTACATGAACGAACGGCAGCAGGCGTATTTTCAGATGCTGCTGATTGAGTGGAAGCGGTCTATACACACAGCCGCTGGCCAGACTTTGCAATCGCTTGCCGACGGTCCAATCCGTGAAGCCGATCTCAATGATCGAGCGTCGAGTGAGACTGATTGGGGTATCGAACTGCGAACCCGTGATCGCCAGCGCAAGCTTGTGTCCAAGATTGATGCCGCATTGCGCCGCATCCTTGAAGGTGAATACGGCTATTGCGAAGTGACCGGTGATCCGATCGGCTTGAAGCGACTGATTGCTCGCCCAGTTGCGACTATGACAGTCGAAGCGCAGGAAGCTCATGAGCGACGCGAGAAGATTTCTCGCGACGATTGACGCGGTTCTCGGCACTGTCAGGATCCGTATCACTGCTAATTCCGTCCCAGAGTGGGACGAAGAAGCGTTTTGCGGCCGCAATGGACGTAAAGTTTACAGCTAATTTACTGAGGTGTCCTAGCACCTGGACGGAAGACACAGAGCGGGTCGCAGCTCTGTTAGGTTGAGCTGGTCGCAATAGGTCAGCGTTCAGGCGTTAGGAGTGAATTCGGATGACCGGTGTGGAGACAAGGAGCGTGTCGCGCGACAGCCTGTTTCTGCTTGCCAATATTCGGGTGGAGCAAGAGGTTGATCAGCATCGTGTTCGCGTTCGCAATCTTTCCGATGGTGGGATGATGGGCGAAGGCCCGCTTCGAATTTCGCGCGGGAACCGTGTCGAAGTCGAACTGCGCAGTATCGGCTGGATCGGTGGGAGTGTCGCCTGGGTTCAGGATCAGCGGTTTGGCATCGCTTTCGACGAAGAGATCGACTCGCAACTCGCACGTCAATCATCTGGCACACCCAGCTCGGTGCCAACCGAGAATGAGTATCTTTCGCGTGCTCACCGTGCGCCGCCCCTGCCATCGCAGCAAAAATTGCGAAATGTCTGACTAGCGGCGCATCGGACTGGTTAAACTCGGCCACAACGCGCTGACCAAACTCATCCAAACTGCTAGATCGGTTCGCGTGAATCGAATCTTGTCATCTGTGCCGCTCCTGCTTGTGCTTTCCGCTTGTAGCGCAGGTTCCGAGCGTGGGCCGGTGGACGTGGCGATCTTCGGCAATGAGAACGCCTTGTACCAACAGGGCGTCCGACTCTCGAGCGCGGCGCAACATGTTCGTGCAGCCACCAACGAAGGACTGGTCACGCTTGATCCATCAGGGCAGGTGATTCCAGCGATCGCAGAACGCTGGATCGTTACCGATGATGGCATGAGCTACATTTTCCGTCTGCGCGACACGACCTGGCCAGACGGCGAAGAAATCACCGCCGAGGATGTACGCGAAGCTTTGCGCGCTACGATCCAACAGCTTGATGGCACATCGCTGGGGCTCGACCTTGCCAAGATAAGCGACATTCGTGCGATGACAGGACGCGTCGTAGAACTGCGCCTGACCGGACCTATGCCTGAGTTCCTGCGATTGCTTGCACAGCCTGAACTTGGCCTAATCAATCGAGGAAGCGGCGCAGGGCCAATGGTCATGTCGCGCGATGAGGAAACCGCTGTTGCGAGGCTCAGCGCGCTTCCACCTGAAGCACGTGGTCTGCCGGCCCGCGAGGACTGGGAAGAGCTTTCACGCACTCTCACCGTCCGAGGGCTCTCTGGACAGGAAGCAGTCGATGCGTTTGCCGGCGGGGAAGTCGATTTGTTGATCAATGGGACGATGGCAACGTTTCCCATGGCTCAGCTTGGTCCCCTGTCACGCGGCACAGTCCAGGTTGATCCCGCACTTGGCCTGTTTGGCCTGATCTTTCGAAGCGACTCTGGTTTGCTCTCTGATCCATCGCGCCGAGAAGCGCTCTCGATGGCGATTGATCGAACCGCGCTTATTCAGCCGTTTGGTTTGGGCGGTTGGCGTGCGACCAGTTGGATTGTTCCTGCTGACCTATTCGACCGGGCACAATATCCGGTATCGCGCTGGAGCGAGTTGACGATGGAAGAACGGCGCGAGACAGCAAGGCAGCGCATTTCGACCTGGCAGGTAGAGAACCTGGATCAGGAGGAATCAACAACTATACGAATCGGTTTGCCGCAAGGGCCGGGAAGTGACCTCCTCTTTCGTGAGATTGCATCGGCTTGGCAGGCAATCGGTGTAAACGCTGTGCGGGTTGGAATTGGTGAAGGCGGCGAGTTGGAGCTTCGTGATCGGCTTGCTCGCTACTCTTCCCCACGCTGGTTCCTCAACCAGCTTAACTGCGCGATTGAGATTGGGCTGTGCTCCGAAAACGCCG
This sequence comes from uncultured Porphyrobacter sp., assembly GCA_964443505.1. Classification (GTDB taxonomy): domain Bacteria; phylum Pseudomonadota; class Alphaproteobacteria; order Sphingomonadales; family Sphingomonadaceae; genus Erythrobacter. The sequence continues at coordinate 36,961 of CAYUCZ010000023.1, forward strand.
ATGTGCTCGTGCGGGAATCGCTTTCTTTGCGCGAACCAGCCGCCAAGCAGGCGTTGCTAGCCGAAGCGCATGCAGAGCTTGTTGCCGCTGAGGTGTTTATCCCGCTCGGCGCGCCGGTTCGTTGGTCGCTGGTTCGCGGCGCGGTGAACGGCTATCAAGCGAACCCTTGGGGCCTGCACCCCTTGTTCCCGCTCTCCCAGCCCACCACATAGGTTCCAAAGGAGTGCGCGATGAACGGCATTGGCGGACCGCAACGCCCTATTCCAGAGCGGCCTGAGCCCATTAGTCTTTCGCTGCCAACAGGCAGTGATCCTGCCTCGATTCGTGCAAGAGTCGAGGCCATGGAACTCCTGCTCGAGCGCAGTTTCAGATTGCCAGGCGTTAATGTCCCGATTGGCCTTGATGCGATTATTGGCCTTGTTCCTGTGCTTGGCGATCTGATTACGACTGCGCTTGGTGCCTATATTGTTTGGGAAGCTCGCAATCTCGGCCTTTCCAAGTGGCATCTCACGCGTATGGGAGCCAATGTCGCATTCGATACGCTGATCGGTCTTATCCCTGTTGTCGGCGATGCAGCCGACTTCATGTTCAGGTCGAACACGCGTAACCTCAGGATAATCAAAAAGCACCTCGACAAGCACTATCCAGAATTGCGCGTGATCGAAGGCTAGTCCTCAAGGTCTGTGAGCGAGTTCAATCGTCGTCCTCGCCCTCTTCGCTGAGGTGCCAATATCTCTCCATGTAAAGATAGGTTACCGACGCTGTCCAAGTGACCATTACAAGGCCGTTGAGTGCTTCAAGCCCGCTTAGCAATCGCACCTGACCGGTTGGATAGATGTCGCCAATTCCAAGCGTGGTGTAGCTTGTAATGGAGAAGTAGAACGCATCGTTCAATGCGCCCGAATCAGGTCCCTCGATTGCGCCGAGACCCAAGCCAAACTCAAGCAAGATGTAGCCGGCTGCATAGAGCGCGACATGAATGACATGCGAAAGGATCGCCGCGCAAAGCATGATCCACAAGCGTTTTCGTGGGCTCACTTCCAGCTCATTCGCGCCTGCCGTTGCGAGCCTCAGCGTCTCGTAGTGGACCAGGATCGTTGCAGCGATCAGAAGTGCGGCGAGTGCGATTGCGGCCATAAACGAACGCTCGGCCCTTTGCGCGATTGGGTCAAGACAACACGGGACTAAGAATGGGCTAAGCTTCCAGCTCGATATCCCAGTAGAGCCAGTCCCGCCAAGTCTCATGTAGGTAATTTGGCGGGAACAGCTTGCCATGCTGCTGCAATTGCCAACTGGTTGGGCGAATGGGCTTCATTTGCACCGGCATCCGTGCTTGGCTTGGCGTTCGGCCGCCCTTCTTCATATTACAGGGCGCACAGGCGGTGATGATGTTCTCCCAGGTTGTCTTTCCGCCCAGCCGGCGGGGAATGACATGGTCAAACGTCAGGTGCTCTGTGCTGCCGCAGTACTGGCACTGAAATCGGTCACGCAAAAAGACATTGAAACGGGTGAAGGCAGGAAACTCGCTCTGCTTCACATATTGCCTGAGCGCTATAACCGAGGGGATCTTCATATCGAGCGACGGCGAATGCACTTCGCGGTCATAGCTCTCGACGATGTCGACCCGGTCTAGGAAAACCGCCTTGATTGCGGTCTGCCATGGCCAAAGGCTTAAGGGGTAATAAGACAGCGGAGTGTAGTCGGCATTAAGCACAAGCGCAGGGCAAGCCGACAAGTTGCGTGTCGGATCTTCCTCGGCGCTCCTGAACCGCGCAGCCTTTTCGATCAGTTCGGCTTGAAACACTTCTCGCGTTCCTCCCTGATTGAATGGAACATGCCGTGGCAAGATTAAGAGTCAAAGTCGTGACAATGTGGCTATCCACAGGGACGGGCTGTTGAAATCCTGTGGATAGCGCAACGAAATGTCCTGTGGCATGGCGGGGTGATGGATTCAGAACGTGTCATAACGCGCTTTGCGCCTAGCCCGAATGGGCACTTGCATCTCGGGCATGCCTATTCCGCTATAGTTGCGCACGACATTGCCAAGGCATCAAAAGGCGAATTCCTGTTGCGGATCGAGGACATAGACGGACCGCGTTCAAAGCCAGAGTTCACCGATGAGTTCCGCCGCGATCTTGAGTGGCTTGGGCTTGAATGGAAAGAGGTGCCGCCTCAATCAAGCCGACTTGACACATATGCCGAGGCAGCGCGCTCTCTTGTCGAGAGCGGTTTGCTCTATCCATGCTCTTTCACGCGCAAACAGATGGACGAATTGCCGATTCGCAGGGGCACCGATGGTGTGGAATATCCGGGGGCTTGCCGCGCCGAATGTGCAAAGGAGGAATCGCACGAAACTGCGCTGCGATTGGATATTGATCGCGCGCTCGCGGTGGTTGGGGACATATGCTGGAGCGATGCGAGACGCGGCAGTATGAAGGCTGATCCAAGACCTTTCGGTGATGTCGTGATAGTCCGCAAAGACCTGCCCGCGAGCTATCACTTGGCGGTCACAATGGACGATGCGGCAGACGGCGTGAACCTAGTAACGCGGGGCAAAGACCTGATCGAGGCAACACACATTCACCGGGTTCTACAAGAGCTTCTCGGGCTTCCGGTTCCCCAGTGGCATCACCACGAGCTGCTGCTGGATGATACGGGGCAAAAACTCGCCAAACGGCGGGGATCTCCATCATTGGCGGAGCGGCGCGAATCCGGTGAAAACGGCTTGATGCTTGCTGAACAATTGCGGTTGCAAATTTTGGAGCTTGGAAGTTGAGCTCCAATCCCCCATCTACGACGCCATGAACTATATCCTCGTCCCGATCCTCATCGTTCTGTGTATCCTCGTGGTTGTTTCCTTGGTGCGCGGAATCATAGCCTTTCTCAAAACGACGAAGATCGATTTGGAAAGCGGCCAAGCTGAAACCGTCACAGAGATGCAGATGATGCAGAACAAGGCGATGTTCTCGCGCATCAAGTATCAGGCCATGGCAATTGCCGTGGTCGCGGTGATCGCACTGCTTGCGAGCGGCGGAAGCTAAACCAGCTCAAACATGGTTAAGCTGAACAAGATCTACACGCGAACCGGTGATGATGGAACGACAGGGCTTGTCGATGGCTCGCGTTGTCCAAAGCATTCGGCCCGGATTGGCGCGATCGGCGCCGTGGACGAAGCCAATAGCGCGATCGGCCTTGCAATCTGTGCAATCGCAGATGAGGCGCATCGCGGCCTTTTGACCAGGGTTCAGAACGACTTGTTCGACCTTGGAGCTGACCTTGCTACCCCGGCACCCGACGGCGACTTTGCCCCGTCAGAAATGGTCTTGAGGATTGTCGATGCTCAGCCAGCCTGGATCGAAGCGCAGATTGATAGCCTGAACGAGAATCTTGAACCGCTCTCAAGTTTTGTTCTTCCCGGTGGTTCGGAAGCATCTGCGCGGGTGCATGTCGCGCGGGCTACCACGCGGGCGGCGGAACGGACGATGACAGCTCTTGCTGATCAAGATGCGGTCAACCCGGCTGCGCTAGCCTATGTAAATCGTCTGTCTGACCTTCTTTTCGTGCTCGCGCGTGTGCTGAATGACGCCGGCGCAGCAGACGTGAAGTGGGTGCCGGGCGCCAATCGCTGAACTCTCCCTCTGGTCAGACGCGAACTTCCCGGTTAGGGAGCGCGCCTTGCTGCACTTGCGAAGGGAATGTTGCCATGCGGAAGATCGCTGTTATCGGAGCCGGACAGATGGGTACGGGCATTGCCCAGACAGTCGCCGCTCATGGAATGCAGGTAATGCTATCCGACATCGATCTCGCGACGGCTCAAGGTGGCAAGGCCAAGGTTGAAAAAGCGCTAGTCAAGCTCGCTGGTCGCGGCAAAATCGAAGCTGATGAGGCTGAAAAGCTCCTTGGTCGGATTACGCCCGTGGGCGACTATGCGCCGATGGATGAAGCAGATCTGATCATCGAGGCAGCGACTGAACGCGAAGAGATCAAGAACGCGATCTTTGAAGCTGCGGGCAAGGTTCTGGGCGATGCGGCGGTTATGGCCTCGAATACCAGCTCGATCCCTATTACCCGGATGGCCAATCATTCGCCTGATCCGGCCCGCTTTATCGGCCTTCACTTCTTCAATCCCGTCCCCGTTATGGGCCTGATCGAGGTCATTCCAGGGTTAGCGACTGCTCAGGCCACCACGGATGAGGTGACGGCCTTTGCTGAAGGGTTGGGCAAGCAAGTTGTGCTTAGCCAGGATGAGCCCGGCTTTGTCGTCAATCGCATCCTTCTGCCCATGATCAACGAAGCGGTGTTTGTTCTCGGGCAATCGACGGCCGGGATCGAAGATATCGATAAGGGCTGCCGCTTAGGTCTCAATCACCCGATGGGTCCGCTCCAACTTGCTGATTTTGTTGGGCTCGACACCTGCCTTGATATCATCAAGGTGCTCTACAAGACCACACGTGACAGCAAATATCGTCCAGCACCTCTATTGGTGAAGTATGTTGAAGCTGGCTGGCTTGGACGCAAGACCGGGCGCGGTTTCTATGATTATTCCGGCGATGCTCCGGTTCCCACACGCTGATTGACGAGCATTTTATCCAGAGGGCGGAACGGGTAGCCTTTGCGGGGGCCCGGAGTTGCGTCGATCGCCAGGCCTGCGAACGGGCCCAAATTCGCTTGAACGGCTGTCTGATTGCGAACGAGGCTCGTCATTGTCGGCCTGACGCGCTGATCGCCCAGAGCTTTCTCGTCTGACCGGCACGTATTCTTCAAATTCAGCATTGGGATCAACGGAGCTAGGCTCGCTCGCCCAGCCACCATCATCGCCATCAGAGCCGAAACCATCGCTGCTCCAGTCGTCGCTAAGGCCCGAATCCGCCCATGCCGATGTTGGTTGTGATGGTCTTGACGCAGGGCGTTGCGGCCGCATGCCGACAGGGCCTTCAGGCGCGGTTTCTGCAACCGGCTCGGCTTCGGAAACGAAGCTCCCTGCGCCCATTGAAGCCACGAGTGCAATGGCCACAATGCCGCCAGCAAAGCCTAGCGTCATCTTGGGATCTGCGAGAATGTTCTTTGCCATGCTCGGTTCGATAACCGGCATGTAGTTAAGGATTCGTAGAAACCGCCTCAGTCCAGCGTTCTCTTGAGCTCGTATAGAAGATCGAGAGCGTCGCGTGGCGACAGGGCATCTAGGTCGGTTTCCTTCAGCTTTTCGGCAAGGGTTTCATCCGCCGACTTGATTGCTGAGGGTGCAGTAGCGGCAGCAAAGAGCGGCAATTCGCCAAGGCCGGCTGCAAGCCCACCGGTCTCCTCGCGAGCTTGTTCCAGTTTCTCCAGCACTTGCCGAGCTCTCTCGACCACTGAATCCGGCACCCCGGCAAGCTTCGCAACTGCGAGACCATACGAGCGATCTGCCGGTCCTTCCGCCAACTCATGGAGAAGGACGAGATCGCCTTTCCATTCGCGTGCCCGAACATGGTGGAGCGAAAGATGGTCGCATGTCTCCGCCAATCGGGCGAGTTCATGATAGTGTGTCGCGAAAAGGCAGCGGCAATTGATGCGCGAATGGACCGCTTCGACAACTGCCCAAGCCAACGCAAGCCCGTCATAGGTCGAAGTCCCTCGTCCCACCTCGTCAAGGATGACAAAACTCCGCTCGCTCGCCTGCGCGAGGATCGCGGCGGTCTCCACCATCTCCACCATGAAGGTTGAGCGCCCACGCGCGAGGTTATCCGAAGCCCCAACACGGCTGAACAGACGATCGACCAATCCAATCTGCGCGGTCGAGGCGGGCACAAAGCAGCCTGCCTGAGCCATCAGCACGATGAGCGCGTTCTGCCGTAGAAACGTCGATTTGCCGCCCATGTTGGGGCCGCCAATCAACCAGAGCCGATCATCAGTGCTAAGGTTGCAATCGTTCGCGACAAAGCGATCACCTGACTTGGTCAGGGCTGCTTCAACCACAGGGTGACGGCCACCTACAATTGCAAGCCCAGCGTCAGTTGTGATCTCAGGACGGCACCAATCACCTTCGCTTGCGCGCTCGGCATTGGCAGAAGAGACGTCAAGGCGTGCAAGTGCGGCAGCTGTGGCAGCGATGGCTTCGCGAACGGCGCTCACCTCGCCGACGAGCGCCTCAAAATGCGCCTCTTCCGCCGCCAATGCATGACCGCCGGATTCTGAGATGCGCGCGGCTTCTTCGTGCAGAGAGATCGAGTTGAATCGGACCGCCCCTTTCATCGTCTGGCGATGAGTAAACCCACTGTCAGGAGCCATCAGTGCGTCGCCATGGCGGCTTGGAACTTCGATAAAATATCCGAGCACGCCATTATGCTTGATCTTGAGCGCGGAAATGCCCGTTTCATTACGATAGCGTGTTTCCATTGCAGCGATCGCTCGCCGTGCATTGCCCGATACTTCCCTCAATTCGTCCAGGGCAGCATCATATCCTTCTGCGATGAAGCCGCCATTTGATCTTTCGGTGGGGGGAGAGGGCACGAGCGCCCTCAAAAGATGGTCAGTCAAAGCGCCATGACCAGTTAGATGAGGGATCAATCGATCGAGCAAGGGCGGACGATCTGATTCTTGCGACAACCAATCATAAAGCCGCCAGGCTTCGCCCAGTCCATCCCTGATCTGGCCAAGGTCACGCGGGGATCCTCTTCCAGCCACAATTCGGCCGAGCGCTCTTCCGATGTCCGGCAAAGCGCGCATGACGTCGCGCAAGTTCGCGCGTTCTATGGGCCGGTCTCGCCAGAACTGAACGAGGGCGAGACGCTCTTCGATTGCCGTTTGATCGAGCAGTGGCGCTGCCAGATCCTCTGCAAGGAGGCGCGATCCGGCTCCGGTTGAGCACCTGTCCAGCGCAGCGACTAGGCTGCCTTGTCTCCCTCCATTCTGGGCCTCCAGGATTTCAAGGCTACCGCGCGTCGCCTCGTCCATGACCATCCCCGTCGACCGCGACCGCAAAACGGGGGGAAGGAGCAAGGGCAGGTTTCCACGGCCCACATGTTCCAAATATGCAATCAAACCGCTTGCTGCTGCGAGCATCGAACGGGAAAAATCGCCATACCCATCGAGTGTCGACACACCATGCACGCGGCACAGCCGATCCGCACCTGTGTCACTCGAGAACGCGGCGCGCGGGTGAAAGCTCGCATCATCCGGGCCAAGGCTCCAGTCTTCGGGAACAACTATCTCTGTAGCGCCCAGCCTTGCAAGCTCGGCGCCCAGAACTTCCGGAGTGCATTCTTCAAGCACCATCGACCCAGTCGAGATATCGCAGCTTGCTATCCCGATGCAGCCGCGGACTTCTGCAAGCGCAACGAGCAGGTTCGCACGCCGAGGATTGAGCAAAGCTTCTTCGGTCAGCGTACCGGCGGTAACGAGGCGAACGATGTCCCTTGCCACCAACGCCTTGGAAGAGGGCTTTCCCTCGCGCTTCGCACGCGCCTTTGCTTCGTCTGGTGTTTCAACCTGCTCTGCAATCGCAACTCGCTGTCCAGCCTTGATCAGGCGGGCGAGATACCCTTCGGCAGAATGAACGGGGACGCCGCACATCGCCACAGGCTCTCCATCGTGTTCTCCGCGCGAAGTCAGCGCGATATCGAGGATGTTTGCGGCAACCTTTGCATCTTCAAAGAACAGCTCGAAAAAGTCGCCCATCCTGTAAAACAGCAATGATCCAGCAGCCTCGCGCTTTAGCGCGAGGTATTGTTCCATCATTGGAGTTGGTTTTGTTGATGAGGACGAACCGGCCATTGCAAAGGGGTTAGCGAGCGCAAGAATGATTCGGAAAGGGACGCAATCAACTTATCCAACGCGCTTTGGCCTCTATCATCTGTCACGAACGCGGGCTAAGCCTGTGTGAACGGTGCAATTGGTGGGATTCTAGGGGGACAAAGAATGGCAGACGAACCCAAAGGCGGCTTTACCAGCCGCGAAGCGCTTTATTATCATGAGGCCGTCCGGCCCGGTAAGATTGAGATTGTTGCGACCAAGCCAATGACGTCGCAGCGCGATCTCAGCCTCGCATACTCGCCTGGAGTTGCGGTCCCGGTCGAGGCGATCGCTGAAGATCCGAAACTTGCCGCGCGCTACACCGCCAAAGGCAACCTCGTGGCGGTTATCTCCAACGGCACCGCAATTCTCGGGCTTGGAAACCTGGGTGCATTGGCGTCAAAGCCGGTGATGGAAGGCAAGGCGGTTCTTTTCAAACGGTTTGCTGATGTTGATTCCATCGATATCGAGCTCAACACGGAAGATCCCGAGGCATTCATCGAGGCGGTTGCTTTGATGGAACCCAGTTTCGGGGGCATCAATCTTGAGGATATCAAGGCCCCGGCCTGCTTCATTATCGAGGCCGCTCTGCGCGAACGCCTTAACATTCCGATCATGCATGACGATCAGCATGGCACTGCGATCATCACGGCGGCTGGCCTGCTCAATGCCTGTTATCTGACGGACCGCAATATCGAGGACGTCAAAGTCGTCGTGAATGGCGCAGGTGCGGCGGCCATCGCATGCACCGCTCTCGTCAAGGCGATGGGCGTCAAGCATGAGAACGTCATTATGTGCGACCGGCGCGGCCCAATCACGCCAGGCCGCGAGAATGTCGATCAATGGAAGAGTGCACATGCGGTGGCGACCGATGCGACGTCGCTTGAAGAGGCGCTGAAGGGGGCAGACATTTTCCTGGGCCTCTCGGCTGCTGGTGCGCTTAAGCCCGAATGGGTTGCAGAGATGGCCGACAAGCCGATCATCTTTGCAATGGCGAACCCCACGCCCGAAATCATGCCAGATGAAGCAAAAGCCGTGCGTCCTGATGCGATCATCGCAACGGGTCGTAGTGACTTCCCGAACCAGGTGAACAATGTGCTTGGCTTCCCCTTCATTTTCCGCGGCGCTCTCGACGTGCAGGCAACGACGATCAATGAGGAAATGAAGGTTGCTGCCGCCACCGCGATTGCAGAGCTTGCTCGTGAGCGCGTGCCCGAAGAAGTGGCCAGCGCTTATGGCAAAAACCAGAAGTTTGGTACGGACTACATTATTCCGGCGCCATTTGATCCGCGCCTGATCGAAGTGGTTTCTTCCGCTGTTGCCAAGGCGGCTATGGATTCAGGAGTTGCCCAGACGACGATCGACGATTTTGAGGCATACCGCGTCGCGCTGCGCTCGCGGCTCAATCCTACCACTGCGGTTCTGACCGGCGTCTACAACGAAGCCAAGGCCAATCCGAAACGGATGGTTTTTGCTGAAGCTGAGGAAGAAGTCGTTCTTCGCGCGGCAATTCAATACCGCGATTTCGGCTATGGCACGCCGATCCTTGTGGGGCGGACCAAGGCAGTGATGGACAAGCTGCATCAGCTCTCGGTTTCCGATCCGGGCGGTTTCGAGATTCAGAACTCTGCTGACAGCGAACATGTCCCGGCAATGGTGAATTACCTTTACGAGCGACTTCAGCGTCGCGGGTATACCGAGCGTGATGTCCGCAGAATGGTCAACCAGGAGCGCAACATATTCGCGTCGCTTCTCGTGGCACTTGGCCACGGCGATGGCGTCATCTCGGGCGTAACGCGTCCGTTTGCGCAGACGGTGCGTGATATCAATATGGTGCTCGATCGGAAGGAGGGCTGCCTGCCTTTCGGTATCCATATGATGATTGGCAAGAACCACACCACCTTCCTTGCCGATACGACGATGAACGAACGTCCGACGTCAGAAGAGCTTGCGCATATCGCCAAGGAAACGGCCGCCGTGGCCAAACGCATGGGCCACGAGCCTCGCGTTGCCTTCCTGTCCTATTCGACATTCGGCAACCCCCCAGGACAGTGGCTGAGCAATATTCGCGAGGCTGTTGCGATCCTCGATCGCGATGGCTGTGACTTTGAGTATGAGGGCGAGATGGCACCCGATGCCGCGCTCAACGAGAAAGTTATGGGGCTCTATCCCTTCAGCCGTCTGTCAGGTCCCGCCAACGTGCTGATTATGCCCGGGCTCCAGTCGGCCAATCTTTCAGCCAAGCTTCTGCGAGAGCTAGGCGCCAATACGACAATTGGACCGATGCTGATCGGGATGGAGAAGCCGGTGCAGATCGTGCCCATGACAGCCGCTGCACCTGACCTGTTGACGCTCTCCGTCCTTTCCAGCGCCGGGATTGTGGGCTGATCAGCCGAGCAATTGCTCGATGGGCACATAGTCGAGATCGTAGCCGAAATAGCGCGGGCTGAAGACATCCAGCCCCGCTTCGGTGCGCCATAGCGGATCACAGCGAAAGCCGAGAACCGCGACCTCTTGGCCAATTTCGTAGTCTGGGTTCACAACCCCATCGCCGCTTGCGACGTCAATGATGCTGATAAGATCGGGGCAGGTCGCGATGATCTCGCCATTGCGACTTGCAACAAGATGTTCGTTCTTCACATCGGTGACCAGCGTCTGGCCTGCAAAACCTCCATTCCCCGCAAGTGTGACATTGCCGACTAGAAAACCATCCTGATCGCTCCAATCCAATTCTGAAACCCTACCGGTGAAGAGCAGGTAGCCATCTCCCGCCATTCGGGCGGCATCAACTGCGTCGCCACCTGCTGCCTTTGCTTCACGAACAGCCGCGCCGATCGACATCGCAAGGCCCAAGCTGCCGGTTACGAGAGTACCTTCGCGTTTGGCGAGCTCGCCAGTGATAGGGCTGTCGGTTACCCCGCATTCACGGCTTACGACTGCAATGCTTCGCAAGATGTCTTCGGCTCTTGTGGGGGCACCGAGTGTTTCGACGATCATCGTGTCTCCGAAAGGCGTGGCAGCACCGATCGGTGTGAGCGGAATGCCAGCCACTTTCACCGAATGCTGGTTGATCTCAGGCACCGCTCTGCCGACGGTGTCTGCGTCGAGCGCCGGCATGCCAAGCCTTGCGGCAATGGATAAACCCTCGGCGAGGCTGAGCGGACCAATCTCGCCCATTATCACGCCTGCGAATTTCTGACCCAGATGTTTCTCAAGTGCTTCGAACGCCGCCTGTACGGGAACCTCGACACGGTTCTCGATGGCGTCTAGCCGCGCTTGCATCTCCGAACTGGTGTCAGCGAGGCTGGCAAGTCCATATGGGCAAGCAACAAGGTCGCTGTCAGCGAGTTCTGAAACCGGCAAAATCGAAAACGTAAGGCCAGCGCCAAGGTCCTTGGCGATCAATTCGCGGGCGTCAGCCAGGCTCCCGCCGCCGCCGGTGCCCAGATAGGAGCTGCCAACCAAAGCGTCTTCCAAGGCTTGTTCGTCCAGGCGCATGGCACCCGCAGGGGAGGTTCGAACACCTAAGTCTTCACCGCTGTTTGGCGCGATCTCCCGGCACGCGGCAAGCGTGCCGGCCGCAATCGCCAATCCGCCCAGAAACTGTCGACGAGCAACCATAATGTCTCCTATTTGCGTCCCTTGAGATACTCGGACAGATCGATGTAGTGATCATCAATGTTGTCGGGATCAACCAGCACTCGAACGGTCTTTCCTTCAAGTCGTCTCGCCAGATTGGTCCAGATCTGTTCGCTTTGGTAGGTTTCGACCTCTCCCGTAGTGGGGTGTACACCGGAGGCCTCGACACGCCAGGGACTTCTGCCATTCACCTTGGTCGAAGTGTCTCGATAACAACGCTCGAACTCGGCTTCGATGGCTACGCCATTCGCCTTTAGCCAGCTAATTGTGCGCCAGCGTCGCACCATGACGAAGAGCAACCCATAGCCAACCCCGCCAAATACAATAGTGAACAGCCCAAGGATCATCGGAAGCAGCCAGCGGTCCGAAAAACTATCGATCATTGCCCGTTCGGGCGTGCCTTCCTTGTAGAAGAGATCGACCTTCTCACCACGGTCATATGCGGGCGGATTGCTGGACGAAGATGAGTAATAGACCTGCCGTTGCCCTTGCTCGTCATAGAACTCGACAACCGGCGCATAGGAGCCTGATCCTTCATCGTCGCGGCGATACTCAAGATCAATGACAGTGCCCTGCGTCCGAATGCCTTCGCTGGCGAGCTCGTTCATCGAACTCCACGCATAATACGTGCCCACTCCCATGCCCGACCCAACGAGCGCGAAAATCGCACCGATCCAGAAAACGAAGCGCGGCATGTCCCCCTCCCATTACCCAGTTTGCTGCTGGAGGAGATTTTCTAGCACATCTCGCCACAAGGTCGCCTATCGCGGGGCGATTTAGTTGAGGAGTATCAGGATTCCCGCCGCCTAAACCGGAAGTACCACACTTCGTGCCCGAATTTTTCGCGTGCCTTTTGCTCGTAGCGAGTTTCGCACCAGCCAGAAGGGCGTTCCTGCCAACTTTTGGGCCCCGTTACGACCCAGTCGAATTCGTTGGTGAACCGCTGCATGACCATCAAAGCGTGCCGCACATAGACCGGATGGTCTGTGCCGAACCGAAATTCTCCGCCCGGCTTTAGCTTGTCGGCAATGAGTTTGACCGGCCCATCATTCATCATGCGGCGTTTGGCATGGCGTGCCTTGGGCCAAGGATCAGGGTGAAGAAGATAGACCATAGTAAGCGCATTGTCGGGAATGCGCTGTAGAACTTCGATCGCATCGCCGTGGTGCAAGCGAACGTTGGCAAGGCGCGCCTCCTCAACATGCGAAAGTGCCTGAGCCACGCCGTTCAGAAATGGCTCAGCACCGATGAACCCGTGATTGGGCAACAGGTCAGCGCGATAGGCAAGGTGCTCACCGCCTCCAAAGCCTATCTCGAAATGGAAGGGGCAGTCTTCACCGAACAGGGTCTGAGCGGTCACCGGGCCATCAGTGGGTACACAGATCTGCGGCAAGAGATTGTCGACCAATGCTTGCTGCTTTGCCCGCAGCGGTTTTCCGACGCTGCGGCCATAAAGTCGACTTAGAGTGGTCGGATCGCCTTCCTTGTATGCGGTCATGGCGCGCTCGCTAGTCGCCGATAGCGATGCTTGTCCAGACAAGAAATCCAAGACTTTGCTTGAGAGGCATAGCGACATGCCTATATCGCCAAGCCATATGGAACAGCTGGTCGATTCATTCTACGCGCAACCGTTTTTGGCCGCCCAACCTCTTTGGGCTCAGTCGCTCATCGGGCTATTGTTGCTCGCGACGGCCTCGATAGCGGTCAATTTCGTACTCAAGCATGTGATCTTGCGGATTGCTGCGCCCTTCCTCGACCAAAAGACTAAGACGATCGATAAGTCCGCGACATGGCTGGCAACGGCGGCCCCGTTGCTGATCATTTCGCGCGGCATTTCGTTGGTGCCGTACTTGCCTGTTGAAGTTTACGCGATCATCCGGAGCGTTGCTGAAGCTCTGATCGTGGTTTCAGTCGCGATGGCGATTGTGAAGGCGCTGACTTATGCAAACGAGGTCTACGAACGACTACCGCAGTCGCGCAACAAGCCGATCAAAGGCTATCTTCAGGTGGTCAAGATCTTAGTTCTGTGCGGCGCTGCGATCATCCTGATCTCTGTGCTGACCAACGAATCGCCCCTGCTCTTGTTATCTGGGCTGGGCGCGATCACCGCTGTCCTGCTTCTGGTCTTCAAGGATACGATCCTGAGCCTGGTTGCGAGTGTTCAGCTCACCACAAACGATATGTTGCGCGTGGGCGACTGGATCGAGATGTCGGGTATGAACGCCGATGGCGATGTTATCGACATCTCGCTCCACACGGTGAAGGTCCAGAACTTCGACAAGACGATCACGACTATCCCAACCCACAGGCTGGTCTCAGACTCGTTCCGCAACTGGCGAGGCATGAGCGAAAGCGGTGGTAGGCGGATAAAGCGCTCGCTGCTGATCGATCAGAACAGTGTGCGCTTCCTGAGCGACGAAGAGGTTGTCGACCTCAAGAAGTTCAACGTGCTCAAGGACTATCTCGCGCATGCACGCGAGGAGCTAGCCGACTGGAACAGAAAAGAGCTCGCCAGTGATGATGCGCCTGTCAATGCGCGCAGGCTGACCAATATCGGAACGTTGCGCGCCTACATCGCAGCTTACCTGCATTGGCACCCGCGTATCAGTGAGAATTTCACTCTGCTGGTCAGGCAACTGCCTCCTGGCCCTGAAGGCCTCCCAATTGAGATCTATTGCTTTACCGACACGACCGACTGGAACACCTATGAAGGCATCCAGTCCGACATATTCGACCATTTGCTGGCGATCGTGCCCGAGTTCAAACTCGATGTGTTTCAGCAACCTTCGGGGCGCGACTTCGCTCGACTTTCATCCGGTTCTTAAGGCCAAAAGAAAAGCGCCCGAGGGATCAGCCCACGGGCGCTCTCGCTTTTTCGGATGCGTGAAGCTTATGCCGCTTCGGCTTCGTCCTGCGGATCGCGCAGCACATAGCCGCGGCCCCAGACGGTTT
>CAYUCZ010000024.1:0-50941 GCA_964443505.1 uncultured Porphyrobacter sp.
GGTCGCGGCCGGCGTTGTAGCCCCAGAGCACATCGCGGTTGTTCCCATCCGCATCCATGGCGACGAGCTCGCCGGTCGGGATCTTGAAGTTGAGGATGCCGAAAACGCTCTTCTTCATCTCGCCAGCATATTTGGTACCGCCGATCAGGATCAGCTTTTCGGTGAGATTGACCGCGATCACGGTTTCCGAATTGGTGCCATGACGTGCTGGATCGGCCTTGAAGCTCGGCAGGTCGATGATCGTGTATTCCGGCGCAAAATCGCCGAGCTCGTCAGCGGTCGGACGAACCAGCAATGTGCGGATAAACAGGTTGTGCCAGGCAAGCTCGTTGATGACGCGCACGTTGACGCGGTGCTCTGGCTGCGAACCGCCGAACAGATCAGCGACGTAAAGCGTGTCCTTGCTCGCCACCGCTTCCATGAAGTCGGCCTTGAGGTTGGCGAAATGCTCTGGCGTCATCGACGCATTGACCTTGCCCCACCAGACCGTGTCTTCGGTGGTGGCATCGCGCACGATGAATTTGTCCTTCGCGCTGCGTCCGGTCTTCGCGCCGGTCTGCACTACAAGCGCGCCGTGCTTCGAAAGCGAGCCTTCGCCTGTCGAGATAGAGGCCTCTACCAGAGCCGAAGTTCCAAGGTTTGAGTGAATAGTGGCTCCGGTTTCGATGCCCTGGGAGCTAAGCGACTGGGCGAGGGGGATCAACGTATGTACTCCTGATGCGGCAAGGTGCGTTCGCAATTTCGATGGGCGCGGGTCCATTGCAAAGCGCTGTCCAAGTCCTGAGAACAGGCGATTCGAATGAGGGAAAGACCCCGATCCCGGAGGCGACATATCCTTGCGGCGCGCGCCCGTCAAACTGGCGAAAAATCGCTGCAATGCACAATAAATGCGAAGTCCTCAAAGAGGGTTTCGACTGTGCAAGACGCTTGTCTAAAGCTGTGTCAAACGGACCTTACGCTACGTCAATTGTGGCAAGGCTTTTGTTGCATGGCACCATCATTTGGCCCCCAGCAACGAGCTTGATTGTTTCGTTTGCAGTATGGCGCTAAATCTGGGCGCAGCGTGAGGAGGAACGCGGCAGACCATGGCAAGCGAAATTAGCGATTTACACTCTCCCGAAAGCACCTCTGGAACGCCGCGGCGAGACACAATCGAGATCGCCCTGGTGGACGATGATCGCAATATCCTCACAACGGTTTCGATCGCACTCCAGGCCGAAGGTTTTGTGACCCGGCTTTACACCGATGGCGAAACCGCGCTGAAAGCGCTGCTCGACAACCCACCTGACCTTGCGGTGTTTGATATCAAAATGCCCAAGATGGACGGCATGGAATTGCTGCGCCGGGTGCGTGAACATTCGGCAATCCCGGTCATATTTCTGACCAGTAAGGACGATGAGGCCGACGAAGAGGCTGGCCTTGAACTTGGGGCTGATGATTATATCGCAAAGCCGTTTAGCCTGCGCCTTCTGACCGCGCGTATCCGAGCAATTCTGCGACGTGCAGAACCGGACCGTGAGATTGGCAATGAAACCAATGCGAGCGATCCTGCGCACCCCAGCATCGATCGCGGCCGTCTCTACATGGATCCCGCGCGCCATCATGTGACATGGAACGATAGGCCAGTCAGTCTGACTGTGACCGAGTTCCTGATCCTTGAAGCGCTTGCCGCGCGTCCCGGTGTCATCAAGAGCCGCAATCAATTGATGGATGCCGCCTACCCCGACGATGTCTTTGTCGATGATCGCACGGTTGATAGCCATATCAAACGGATGCGGCGCAAATTCCGGGTCGTTGATCCCGGCTTTTCCGCTATCGATACGCTCTATGGCGCAGGCTACAGTTTCAACGATGGCTGACGCGCGCTGTTCGAGGGGCGCAGGCGCATGAGCGAAAGCCCGGATCAACCTGCCGGTGGAGAGCATCCGCTGGTTGGCCGTATGAGCGAGCGCCGGAACATCTCCGGTCGGTTCTCGCTCACAGCGCGCATTCTGATCGTCAATATCCTCCCTCTGGCACTGTTGTCTGGCGGATTGTTCTACCTCGACACCTATCGCACACAATTGGTCAACGAGCGTTTCAAGCTCGCCCGGATCGAGGCGCAGATCACAGCAGAGGCGCTTGCCGGGGCGAGCCGCGAACGACAGGAAGCCTTGCTCGTCCAGATTGGCCGCGAACAGGGAATGCGCATGCGCATGTTCGATGCAGAAGGCCTGTTGTGGGCAGACAGTTTCGCACTCGATGAGCCGGCATTTGAACTCAACGACATCACTGATGACAGCTGGGATCAGATGACCGCACGCTGGCTTGATGAGACAGTCGATACAATCGTGAGCGCAGAGCCAGTGCCGGTCTATGTCGAACCCGAAGCAGACACCGCCGAAGCCTGGCCCGAAGTGGTTCAGGCCCGCGAAGAAGGATTGAGCCAAATTCGTCTGTATGACTGGGTCGACGGTACGCCGGTGATCACAGCTGTGGCTCCTGTTGGCCTCAACGGAGCGACCTTGCTGACCGTGCGAAATTCGGTCGACATCACCGAAAGCGTGCGCTCTGCACGCTCGGCTCTTATAATCGCGGTGTTTGCGGTGCTCGGCGCGTCGGCCCTCCTGTCGCTCTATCTGGCGCGGACGATTGTATCGCCGCTGCAATTGCTGGCCCGTGCTGCCCAGAAAGTGCGGCAGGGACGTGAACGCGAAGTCGAAGTGCCGCGACTGCCCGAACGCGATGACGAAATTGGCCAGCTTGCCAGATCCGTCTCCGATATGACGCTGGCCTTGCGACAGAGGATCGACGCGGTCGACAGCTTCGCCGCCGATGTCGCGCACGAGATCAAGAACCCACTGGCAAGTCTGCGCAGCGCGGTCGAATCGCTTCCCAAGGTGAGCGATGCCGATACCCGCCGCGAACTCGAACAGATTGTCACGCATGACGTACGCCGGATCGACCGATTGGTGAGCGAGATCTCTGATGCCAGCCGGATTGACGCAGAGATGTCGCGCGCCACGCTTGAACGGATTGACCTGTCCGAACTCGTCCGTGCGATCATCGGCAGCCGTCAATACCGGGCAGGCAATGATGACCAGAGGATCGAGCTGAAAGGTCGCGGCTTTGCAGCCCATGTGCTGGGCGTTGGCACGAGGCTTGAGCGTGTCGTTGAAAACCTGCTCGACAATGCGGTGTCCTTCTCGCCTCCCGATGCCCCGATCGAGGTGATGGTCGATAATGACGGCAATTGCGTCACCTTGACCGTGTGCGATTCTGGCCCCGGAATCCCGGAGGATTCGCGGGAGAAGGTCTTCAAGCGGTTTCACTCAGTGCGGCCCGACGAAGAAGACTTTGGCAATCACTCAGGACTTGGCCTTGCGATTGCCCGCGCCATTGCGGAGGCGCATGACGGTTCACTTACGGCAGAAGAACGCCCGGACGGTGCACCCGGTGCGTGTCTTAGCCTGCGATTGCCGGCGGCGGATTGATGGAACAAGCAGACAGCCAGATCAACCAGGCAAGCGCCGTCGAGATCGAAGGGCGCGCTCTTGTGATCGAGGGGCCTGTTGGCAGCGGCAAGTCATCGCTTGCACTTTGCCTGATTGACCGGGGCGCAAAACTGATTGGCGATGATGGCGTTGTTCTTGACCGCAGGGGCGAGCAGTTGTTCGCCAGCGCACCGCCCAATATCGCCGGCCTGCTCGAAGTGCGCGGTGTTGGATTGATTGAGCTTCCCATTGCGCCGGCCACACCTGTTGCCTTGATACTGACTCTCGGAGCCGGGGCGGAGCGTTTGCCCGAAACCGTTCCCACGCGCGAAGTTCTGGGCATTCCCCTGCCCTGCCTTGCGTTCGAGCCGGGCACCATGGCCCCTGCTCAACGCGCCGAATGGGCACTTGCCATGCATGGAATTTGCTATGTTTGAGCAAAACCCCTTCACCTTGCTGCCATGGCACGCGAAAAGGGCGTCATGAGCGGCACATCACCAATGCAGACCGATGACCGGCAACGACTTTTGCTGGTGACCGGGCTTTCAGGGGCAGGCAAATCAACCGCGCTTGATGTGCTTGAGGATCTTGGGTGGGAGACGATCGACAATTTTCCCGTCCGCATGCTCGATCGGTTGGTGGGCGAAGAGGGGGAGGAACCGGACGCGGCGCGAACGCCGCTTGCCATTGGTTTCGATTCGCGCACGCGCGGATTTGTGCCCACGGAGATCATCGATCTGGTGAAGTCACTCGCACAGCGCAGCGATATCGCACTGACTTTCATGTTTATCGACTGCGCCGACAAGGAGATTGAGCGGCGCTATAATGAAACGCGGCGGCGTCATCCCATGGCGCATGAAAGGACCGTGCAGGAAGGTATTGCAGCGGAACGTGAGCTGCTTGAACCACTGCGCCGCTGGTCCGAGGCGGTTATCGACACCAGCGAGTTGTCCGCCAACGCGTTGCAGGCGCGCGTGCGTGAGCTGTTCGGCGAAGACGGCAGCACGACGATGACCGTGACTGTGTCGAGCTTCGGCTTCGCGCGGGGAATGCCGCCGCTTGCGGATCTTGTGTTCGACATGCGGTTTCTCGACAATCCGCATTGGGTTGAAGGATTGCGAGAGTTGACGGGGCTCGATGCGCCCGTGGGTGAGCACATTGCGAGTGACCCTGCCTTTTCTGAAGCGTTCGAACAAATTCGCGCGCTCCTCTTAACCGTGCTGCCGCGCTACGCTGCGCAGGGCAAAGCCTATGTCCACATCGCCTTTGGCTGTACCGGAGGGAGACACAGATCGGTCTTCACCGCAGAGACGATGGCTCAAGGCTTGCGCGAGGCCGGATTTTCGCCCACTGTCCGCCATCGCAATCTGAAATCGCGCGCGGCTGATGCCATTGAAGGCGGACAGCGGTAGCACGACCTGAGGGTTGCCTCGCATGGTGGTATTTGGACTAACGGCACCAAGTTGCGCGAAGGTAACGGGCCGCAGGAATCTAACGGACTGAAATTCGAACATGATCGGTTTGATTCTGGTAACCCACGGCCGCCTTGCCGACCAATTTGTCGAAGCGATGGAGCATGTCGTTGGGCCGCAGACGGGCATTCGCACCGTTTGCATTGGCCCCAATGATGACATGGAACAACGCCGCACTGACATCGCACAGGCAATCACCGCGGTCGATGCGGGCAGCGGGGTTATCATCCTGACCGATCTGTTCGGTGGTACGCCGTCGAACCTTGCAATCTCGCTGCTTGATGCAGGTCAGGTCGAAGTCATCGCCGGGATCAACCTTCCCATGCTGATCCGCCTTGCCGGTGCGCGCAAATCGATGAGTGTCGCTGATGCTGTCGAAGCCGCGCAAATCGCCGGGCGCAATTACATCACCGTTGCTAGCGAGCTGCTGGGCGCTGATACGCCCAAGCGCGCAGCGGGCGGCGGCAAGTAGGCGCGCATGAGCGAAGTCCGGCAGACCGTCACGATCGTGAACAAGCGCGGCCTTCATGCGCGCGCCAGTGCCAAGTTCGTCGGCGCGGTTGCCGCGCTTCCCGATGCTGCGCAGGTCCGCGTTGCCAAGGGCGGTAACGAAGCGGCTGGCGGATCGATCCTTGGTCTGATGATGCTGGGCGCTGCCAAGGGCGACGAGGTAGAACTGATTGTTGGCGGCGAAGGCTCTGATGCGGTCCTGGCAGAGCTGGTTGCGCTCGTCGAAGACGGTTTCGGCG
This sequence comes from uncultured Porphyrobacter sp., assembly GCA_964443505.1. Classification (GTDB taxonomy): domain Bacteria; phylum Pseudomonadota; class Alphaproteobacteria; order Sphingomonadales; family Sphingomonadaceae; genus Erythrobacter. The sequence goes on from CAYUCZ010000024.1 coordinate 5,695, forward strand.
AAGAGTGATCGAGGCGCTCATGCGCAAGCACATCACCGGCTTCTCCAACCCTACTGTCAAATATCTGCGCAGCCTGCGCGACAAGAAGCACCGCAAACGCGCCGGCCAATTTCTGGTCGAGGGATTGCGCCTGCTGGAAGATGCGCGGGCTTGCGGCCACCTGCCGCGCCAATTGGTGATGGCCGATGCGCGCGATGCGCACGAATTGCTCGCCCGGCTCGAAACCGAGGTTGCAGCAGCGGGCGACGAAGTGATCACGACCACCCCTGACATCCTGACCAAGATCACCGGCAAATCGAACAGCCAAAGCGTTGTTGGCGTGTTTGACGAGTTTGATACCTCGCTTGACCGCCTTGATCGCAAGGCCGCTGAGATCTGGCTGGTAGCGCAAGATTTGCGAGACCCGGGCAATCTGGGAACGATGCTGCGCACGGGTGATGCAGTGGGAGCAGGCGGGCTGATCCTGATCGATGATTGCGCCGATCCGTTCAGCGCTGAAGCGGTGCGCGCAAGCATGGGCGCAATTTTCACACAAAACCTCGCGCAGGCGCGCTGGGAGGAATTCGTGCCCTGGCTGCGCAATGGCTCGGGCCAGCTGGTCGCCGCGTCCTTGCGGGAGGCCGTGCCTTATCGCCAAGCGGACTACCAAGCGCCCTGTTTCATCCTGGTCGGCAACGAATCGCAAGGCCTGCCGCAAGCCTATGAGGATGAGTGCGATCTGCGCGTCACCATGCCGATGAAGGGCCGTGCGGACAGCCTCAATGCGGCGGTGGCAGGGGCCGTTCTTGCCTATGAAGTGCTGGCAAGCATTTAACCCGCCCCCGGCCATGACATGGACCGCATATCGCGGTTTTTGCAAAATTCGCGGGCCCTTCACACAGAGCGTTTCGAACCGGTGTTCATGCGAGCCCGCCCGGCGCGTGAAAGCAGCCTGAGAAGCGCGGAATTGTCGGGTTTTCGGCGGATTGCAATCATATCGCCGCGATAGACAATCGGCTGAACAAGGCCGCACTCCGCGCGCTGTTTCAGCGTGGAAAGTGTCACCTTTGACGTACCCAAATCAAGCGGCGGCAATTTGCCTGTGCCCGGCCTTGCCAGAACACTATCCCAAGCCCGCGCAAAGCTCATCGCATCCTTGCGGGAGCGCAGGCGGTAAGCGCTTGCCCGTGTCATGCCCACCAGCAGCGCGGCCTCGGCGACCGAGCCTGTGACATAAAGCTGTGCCAGAAAGGCGCATTGACGCTGCACGTTCCAGCCATCGCGGCGCGCACGAACAGGCACTGGCCGGAAGAAATGCGGGCGTCGGCGGGTGAGATGCGCAGGAGCTTTTGCCATCTGCAAGGATGGAGCAGAAAGAAGCGCAGTAGGAAAACGCTTTGGCGAGCGCGCCTATTCGGCCGCGTTGCGTTCATCCTCAATCAAAAGCTTTTCAGCATCGCTTGCATTGTAGTTGGGGGTGCTTTCGACAAGCGGCACGTCCTCGATCTCGCTCTTGCCGATCTCAACGCCTTTTTCCGCAAGGCGTTTGCCCGATGACAGAACATTGCGTTCAAAGCTGCCAACGAACTTGTTGTAGTTCTTAACCGCGCTGTCCAGCCCGCCGCCAACACGCTTCAGATGTTCGCCTGCAACGCGCAGCCGGTCATACAATTCTGCTCCCATCCGTCCGATTTCCTGAGCTTCTTGCGCAAGCCCATCCTGACGCCAGACCTGTGCAACCGTGCGGGCAATCGCGACAAGGTTGGTCGGCGTTGCGAGCAGCACCCGCTTGTCGAAGGCAAAGTTCCAAAGATCAGGGTCCGCTTCGAGCGCGGCAGCGACAAAATGTTCACCCGGCACAAACATCACGACATAGTCGGGCGCTTCATCGAACTGCGATTGATAGCTTTTCGCGCCCAAGGTCTGCACATGATTGCGCATAGAGCGGACATGATCAGCCAGCGCAGCCTCGCGCGCGTCATCGCTCTCTGCCTCGAACGCCTGCTGGTACGCATTCAAGGAAACCTTGGAATCGATCACGAGCATTTTGCCGCCCGGAATGCGAACAATCGCATCGGGGCGCAGCCGGCCATCTTCGGTATCGATCGACTGTTCCAACTGGAAATCTGTGTGTTCGGCCAGCCCGCATTGTTCGAGCAGGTTCTGCAAGGCTCTCTCCCCCCAGCGCCCGCGCGCCTTGGGAGCATTGGTCAGCGAATTGCCAAGCCGCTGCGCCTCGCGCCGGACCTCTTCCTGACCTTCGCGCATGGATTGGATCAGACCGTGGAGCTGGCCAAAGGCGTCGGTGCGCTTGGCCTCAAGCTCGCTCACCTGCTTTTCGTAATTCGCAAGCTTCTCACCCACCGGGTTGAGCAGCGCCTTGATCTTGGCTTCGCCCGCTTCCTCTGACTGTTTGAAGCGTTCTTCGGCGCGGCGCAGGAAGGCTTCCTGGTTCTGCCGCAGCACCTCTGCGCCTGCTGCCTTGAACTGATTTGTGAGTTCTTCGCGCGCTTCGTTGAGCACGCGCTTTTGTTCCTCGAACGCTTTTTCACGCTCGCTCGCAGCGGTCTGGACTGCGGCCAGCTGCTGCGCCAGACCGGCGCGTTCCTCGCGCGAGCGTGCCAGTTCATCGGCCAGAGTGTCCGCACGCCCTGCCCGTTCGTTCGCCGCAGACAGTTCCACCTTGGCCTCGCCCAGCTCAGCAATCGCGGTTTTGAACTCGTCTTCGCGCGTATCGAGCCGCTCTCGCAATTCGGCAACGGGGCGCGAGGCAAAGAACCACGCAGCACCGCCACCGCAGGCAAGGCCAATCACAAGGGCGACAATCAAAAGAATCGGCTGTTCCATGCCTCCTTATAGCATGGAACAAAGTAAGAACACCAGAGCCGTGTAGGATATCCCCCGAAATGGCTCAGAAACGGTCTGAAGGACCGCAAGCGCGACCGCGCGTCGCCGCCACTGCGGCGCGCTCTCGCAGGCCGTCCGAAGGACGATCAGCCGTGAGAGAATACTACGCCGCCGCGCGGATCTTCTTCAGCTTCTTCAATGCCATATTGCGCTTCAACCGCGAAAGGTGATCGATGAAGACGATGCCTTCAAGATGATCCATCTCGTGCTGGATGCAGGTCGCCATCAGGCCTTCCATCGCCTCTTCATGATGATTGCCATCAAGGTCCTGATACTTGACCGTGCAGGTCGCCGGGCGATCAACATCAGCATAGATTTCCGGAACCGACAGGCACCCTTCGTTGAAGGTCGACATCTCATCCGCCGGATCAACAATGACCGGGTTCACAAAGACGCGCGGTTCCTTCTTGGTTGCAGGAACCTTGTGCGTTTCGCCGTCGCGCTCAACCTCAACCGGTTCTGCATCCGGGTCCTCAGGCTGAAGATCGATCACCAGCAGGCGCTTGGCAATGCCGACCTGGATCGCGGCAAGCCCGATGCCGGGCGCGTCATACATGGTTTCAAGCATGTCAGCGGCAAGCTGCTTGAGCTCGTCGTTGAACTCATGCGCCTCAACCGGGACAGACACTTCCTTGAGCAGCGGATTGGGAACTTCGATAATTTCGCGGATAGCCATGGGGGCGATTTAGGGGCTGGCGGCGCTGCTCGCAAGCGCAACGCTTCGATCAGGGTGATCGGTTACTCCACCGGCCGCCTTGCTCTTAAAGCCTGCGCGAGCGTCCCTTCATCGAGATAATCCAGCTCGCCGCCCACCGGCAGGCCATGCGCAAGCTGCGTGATGCGGACCTTGTGCTCCTCCAACCGCTCGGCAAGGTAATGCGCGGTGGTCTGTCCTTCGAGCGTGGCGTTCATGGCGAGCACGACCTCGTCAATCTCGCCGGTGGCGACCCGATCCATCAGCGAGGCGATGTTGAGGTCCTCTGGCCCCACCCCGTCAAGCGCGGACAATTTGCCGCCGAGCACGTGATAGCGTCCCTGAAACAGCCGCGCGCGATCAAGCGCCCAGACATCGGCGACATCTTCGACCACGCATAAAGATTTGGGATCACGGCGCGGATCAGCGCAAATGCCGCATGGATCGCTGGTGTCGACATTGCCGCAAATCGAGCATTCGACCAGCGTTTGCGACACTGCATCCAGCGCTTCGAGCAGGTCAGGCAAAGCGCGTTCGCGGTTCTTGACCAGCCACAGCACCGCCCGGCGCGCGCTGCGCGGTCCGAGCCCCGGCAACCGGGCCAGCGCCATGGAGAGCGCTTCGATCTCTTGCGATGCCATGGGGGGAGAGATAGGGGCTGGCGCTTGGATCACAAAGCTTGAGTAGACCGCTTATGCGCATCATCTTCATGGGGACGCCCGATTTTGCGGTGCCAGCCCTAGTGGCACTGCATCACGCAGGCCATGAGATCGCCTGTGTCTATACGCAGCCGCCGAGCCGGTCTGGCAGAGGCAAGAAGCTGCGCCCCTCTCCCGTTCATGCCAAGGCAGAAGAGCTGGGGATCGAGGTGCGAACGCCAAAGTCTTTAAAGCCTGCTGATGAGAAAGAGGCATTTGCAGCTCTTGATGCCGATATCGCGGTGGTCGCAGCCTATGGCCTGATCCTGCCGCAAGCGATCCTGGATGCGCCAAGACATGGATGCCTTAACATTCACGCCTCGATCCTGCCGCGCTGGCGCGGTGCCGCGCCGATCCACCGCGCGGTGATGGCAGGCGATGAAGAAACAGGCGTGACGATCATGCAGATGGAAGCCGGCCTTGATACCGGTCCCATGCTGCACATCGTGCGCACGCCTATTGGCCGCAAGACAACCGGCGAATTGTTTGCCGAACTCGCACAGCTGGGCGCGGGCGCAATGGTGGATGTGCTGGCCGACCTCGACGCCTATCCTCCCATTGTTCAAGACGATGACACCTCCACTCACGCACCCAAGGTCGACAAGGCGGAAGCGCGCATCGACTGGGCTGAGGCAGCCGAGACGATTGAGCGCCTTGTGCGCGGACTTGCGCCGTTTCCGGGCGCATGGTTCGAGATCGGCGATGAACGGGTGAAGCTGCTCCTTGCCGAGGAAGCAGGCGGCGCAGGTGAACCCGGAACGGTTCTGGATGATGATCTCACCATCACCTGTGGCTCCGGCGCGATCCGTCCGCTGCGCCTCCAACGCGCGGGCAAGCCAGCCATGGACCGCGAAGACTTTATGCGCGGGCGCCCGATTGATGCAGGAACGGTGCTGACTTGACCCGCTTCGCCTTCACCATCGAGTTTGACGGCACCCCGTTTCAAGGGCTCCAGCGCCAGAAGCACGGGCCAAGCGTCCAGCAATCTATCGAGGAGGCAATTGGCCGCATCACGGGCGAGACGGCTGTGCTCCACAGCGCAGGCCGCACAGATACAGGCGTCCACGCGCTCGGCATGCGCAGCCATGTCGATATCGAGAAGCCGATCGAACCCTTCCGCCTGATGGAAGCGATAAACGCGCATTTGCGGCCCGATCCCATTGCCATCCTGAAATGCGAAGTGGTGAGCGAGGAATGGCACGCGCGCTTTTCGTGCATCGGGCGGCGCTATGTCTACACCATCGCCAACCGCCGTGCGCCGCTGACCCTGGCCAAGGATCGCGCCTGGCAGGTCCCGCACGAGCTTGACCACGAAGCCATGCACCGCGCTGCCCAGGCTCTGGTCGGACGTCATGACTTCACGACCTTTCGATCCGTGCATTGTCAGGCAAAAGACCCGGTCAAGACGCTGGATCAGCTCGACGTCGAACGCGATGGCGACACGATCCACATTCACGCCGCCGCGCGCAGCTTTCTGCACCATCAGGTGCGTTCGATGGTGGGGTGCCTCAAACTGGTTGGAGCAGGCAGTTGGCGCGAGGAACAGGTCGCTAAAGCGCTCGCAGCAAAAGACCGTAGCAAATTAGGACTTAACGCGCCGCCCCAAGGGCTCTACTTCGTTGAAGCCATCTACCCCGAATAATGAGAGAGGATACGTCCATGACCACCGGCAAACAGCTTTTCACCACACTGACTTCTGATGGGAAGCTCACTGTTGAAATCAGCGAAGAGACGTTTCCAGAACCCACGGGGAATCAGGTTCTGGTCAAAATGGAAGCAGCGCCAATCAATCCATCGGACCTTGCGATCCTCACCAGCGCGGCGGATTTTGACAATGCGGACTATTCGCCGGGCAAAGTCGTCGCGAATATGCCTGAGCCTTTCCTGTCCGGTCAGCGCGGCCGCCACGGGCAGCGCCTGCCCGCCGGCAATGAAGGCGCTGGCACGGTCGTCGCAACCGGAGACAGCGACATGGCCAAGGCGCTGATGGGTCAGCGCGTCGCCTGTGTCCCGGGCAATGCCTTCAGCCAGTATGCGATTGCCGATGCGATGATGTGCCTGCCGCTGGGCGATCATTCGAGCGAACAAGGCGCGTCGAGCTTCGTCAATCCGATGACCGCGCTCGGCTTTGTCGAAACCGCGAAGATGGAAGGTCACGATGCGATCATCCATCTGGCTGCGGCGTCCAATCTTGGCCAGATGCTCAACAAGATCTGCATCGAGGACGGCATGAAGCTGGTCAATATCGTGCGCCGTCAGGAGCATGTTGACCTGCTTAAGTCGCAGGGCGCGCAATATGTCGTGAACTCGTCCGATGATGACTACATGGCGCAGCTGCGCGATGCGATTGCTGCAACAGGCGCCTATCTCGGCTTTGATCCGATTGGCGGCGGTCAGGCAACCGACGGCGTGCTGAAAGCGATGGAACAGGTCGCCGCAAGCCAGATGGATGAGTTCTCGCGCTATGGATCGAACCAGGACAAGAAGATGTACATGTACGGGCGTCTGGATCTCCAGAACCCGACGATCCTCACACCGTCCTATGGCCTGCAATGGTGCGTCGCTGGCTGGCTGTTGACCCCGTTCCTTGCCAAGGCCGGGATGGAAACCGTCGTCAGAATGCGCACCCGTGTGCAGCAAAACCTCACGACCACGTTCGCCTCAAGCTACAAGGCCAAAGTCGATCTGGAAGGCATGCTGACCAAGGAAGCTATCCTTGATTATCGCCAGATGAAAACGGGCGAGAAATACCTCGTCACGCCCTGGGGATGATGAAGCGCTGAACCTTTGAAGAGCAAAGTGGCCGCCGGAAGTTTCGCTTGGAACTTCCGGCGTTTTTTCGTTGGGGTTTGAAGCGAACTGAGCGACCGGTTGTGGGGGTGGGAGGGGACGTCGCCAGAAGATTCTGCGTTATGCAATCGCGTGAGCGATGAGCACCTGATCTGGAAACAAATAGCTCCCATTTTCTAGCCTGAAAGGGCGTGTGCGCTCTTCGATGCCCGCCAAAACCTGGTCTTGGATCGCTTGTGGTTGCTTATCCATCATTCCGACTGCCCAACCTCCTCGAATGATAGGCTCCAATGTATCCATCGTGATCGGCTTGGTGCGTTTCTCGGAGTTTGCCTCAGCAAAACCAGCGGCGCTCAGAAAATCAACGTAGGAGGCTGGGTCGTCTTCCATCAGGAGAGGGCCTCCAATGGGGGGATCACCGGGTACGGCCTCAGCGAGCGACATGGCGAAAGCCCCCCAAGACGGTTGCTCCGTTTGAATAGGATGAATGATCGTTAGTTTTCCACCGGGCTTCAAGACACGTCTAATCTCGCCGAACGCACTTTCGGGATCGGCAAAGTGGTGGGCGGTGTAGTTTGCAATTGCTCTGTCAAAAGCATCATTCTCAAATGGTAGGCTTTCCACATCCGCTTCAATGAAATTGATATGAGGATGGCGCTGTTTTGCGACTTCAACCATCTCGGCCGCAAAGTCTATTCCCGTGACGTTTGCCCCCGCACGGTCCAGCTGAATCGCGACATCACCGGTCCCCGACCCTACATCCAGAACCAATTGACCTTTCTCGATTGGGCTCATCTCGTGATGAAGATCGATCTGCCCACTGTGCGCTGTGAACGGAGCGATAAAGTCTGAGTAGAGCGGTGCCGCTCCCTGCCAAGCTTCGTGTTCGTGTTTCCGGACGTCATCAACGCTAACGTTCTTGCTCATCGGAGCTCTCCCAGACTGATCCGGTGAAAGATTATCGACAATGGCGCGGATAACATCAAGTGTCAGCATCTGGGTCGTAAGCCGACAGTCTGCAATCGCTTCACCCTGATTGCGAAGCCGTCCCGCTTCCCCTGCCCTTTTAACTCCGCTCAAGGTCGGTCAAACACGGCCTGTATTTGCGCCGGGTCTGTGATCCCGTTCGCTAGCATCACCATCAGCAAAACCCGCGCTTTGGCAGGGCCGAGCGCGCGGGCGGCTACGAAGCGATTGACCTCGTCTTCCTCTTCGCGGTCAACCAGCCCTTCATCCACGCGGCTGGCGCGAACCACGATCACGCCCTTGCGGGCATGAAACGCAAGCCTGTGCCGCACCGATTGAGGCATGTTGCCCTCACCCATGCCCGCTATCACGATCCCGGCAGGCTCATCGGGCAGGATACGGTCAACCAGTTCGCCATCCATCCCTGCGCCGATATGCAGGATCGGAACTTCGGGCATGGTCTGCGGAAAGGCAAAGCGCGCTCCATCGCCCTGTCTCCACGGATTGCCGAACCATTCAAGAGCGCTGGGCGTCACAATCCCGACAGACCCGCGCGGAAACCCGCGAAACGCATCATCAGAGCCTCTGGTGCGGACCTTGCGCGCATCGCGGGCTGCCAGAATGCGGTCACCCATGACAAGCATGACGCCGCGCCCGCTCGCCTCGTCATTGCCCGCCACGCGCACTGCGTTGACGAAATTGCGCATCCCGTCGCTTCCCACCGCGTCCGCTGGCCGCATCGCCCCGACAATCACCACCGGCTTTGCGCATGGCAAGGTAAGGTCGAGCAGGAATGCTGTCTCCTCTGCCGTGTCTGTGCCGTGCGTGATGATGACGCCATCAACCGCGTCATCCTGCATCGCTGACATCGCGGCTTCGTGAAGCTGCGACCAGATCGGATAGGTCATGTCCTCCGATCCGATATTGGCGATTTGCTTTCCGATGAGCCGAGCTGGCAGGCCCAATTCGGCGACCTTGGCCAGCCAGTCATCGATGCCAATCTGCCCCGGCTGGTATTCGTGTCGCGTGGCAGATCCGGCCATCCCGGCTATCGTGCCGCCGGTTCCAAGGACAAGGATACAGGGTTTGCTCATGACATCTGCGCCCTTAACGATGAGCGCTTTGCATGGCTATGCGTTTTGACCATGGTCAATGCGATCGCACTGTCTTGGTGCGATGTTTCAAGCTAACAGTCGCGCGATTGTAGCGCGCGCACGATATCGCATCAGCACATGCTGGAGAGTTTAGAACAATGCCCCTTCCCACCCCAGATCGCCGACAGTTCCTTGCAACCACTTCCACTGCCTTTGCAGCGCTGATTGCGAGCGGCTGTATGACACGCGGAGCCGCGCTGGCAGACACCGCTGGCCGCTTTGCCGACTATGGCCCACTTGTCGCTGATCCTGCGGGCATGCTCGATCTTCCCGAAGGCTTTTCCTACCGCCTGCTTTCAAGCCTTGGCGATGCGATGAGCGATGGCGGCACAGTGCCGGACAAGGCCGATGGCATGGGCTGTCTTGACCTAGGGAATGGCGAAATTGTTCTGGTGCGCAATCACGAAATGGTCCCCGGGGATGATCCGGGCGGACCGATCGCCAAAGGGTTCGGCACCCGCAATGGCGAACTTGTGCCGGGCGGTACGACCAATATCGTGCTCGATGCTGAGACGCTTGAAGTCAAACGCCAGTTCCGCACGCTGGGCGGGACAATCCGCAATTGTTCGGGCGGTATCACGCCGTGGAACAGCTGGCTGACCTGTGAGGAAGCGCCCACAGGCCCCGGCCAGCGTTATGGCGATGGGCTTGCGGTCAATCACGGCTGGACCTTTGAGGTTCCCGCCGATGCCGGCGGTCTTATCGATGCGGTGCCGCTGCGCGCAATGGGCCGCTTCAACCACGAAGCCGCCTGCGTCGATCCGGTCACGGGCTATGTCTACCAGACCGAGGACCGCGATGATGGCGTGCTCTATCGTTTCATCCCGAACACGCCGGGCAAGCTCGCCGAAGGCGGCAAGCTTCAGGCGATGGTGATCGAGGGGCTCACAGATACACGCAATCACGACGCCGCGGTGATGCCCTTGCGCAAGCTCTATGCCGTCACATGGGTTGATCTCGACAATGTCGAAGCGCCCGATGACAAGCTGCGTGTCCAGGCCGCTGACAAGGGCGCGGCCCTGATCGCGCGCGGTGAAGGCATCCACATGGGAACAGATGATCTTTATTTCTGCTCAACCAGTGGCGGCGCAAAGAAGCTTGGTCAGATCTTCCGCTTTGTTCCCGGGCGCGGCAATGGCCCGGACATGGTTGAGCTGTTCTTTGAAAGCGAAAGCAAGGATCAGTTCAATTACGGCGACAATCTGGTCGTCGGGCCCAATGGCCATCTGCTGGTTTGCGAAGACCAATATACCGACGTGGTCGACAATCACATCCGCGGGATCACGCCGGATGGGCAGCCCTATAATTTCGCGCGGCTCAACATGCAGACAGAACTCGCCGGCGGATGTTTCTCTCCCGATGGCAAGTGGCTGTTCGTCAACGCCTATGCGCCGACCCGCACCGTCGCGATCACGGGGCCATGGGCGGCTTAGGCACGATCCGCAGCGCCTTGCTCAGGCCGAGGCGGTCATCAGGCGCTCTGCATTTGCGGTTCGACTTCGCCCCAAGACGGGAACGGATCGGCCATGTTTTCCCATTCTTCCGGTGTGAATTCACCAGCGGGGACAAGGCATTGATCAAGCGCGGCTGACACCATCTGCTGGTCCATGCCGACGCCGATAAACACGATTTCCTGACGGCGATCGCCCCAGACCGGATCCCAGTGCTTGAGCACGAATTCTTCGAATGTGCCGTCTTCGGGCCACCTGTTCTTGGGAACCGCAGCCCACCAGCGGCCCATCCGGCTGACGCTCTTTTGCGTCCCGGCAATCGCCAGTTCGCCAAGGAAATCAGGCCGCGTCGCAAGCCAGAAATGACCCTTTGACCGGATCACCTTATCGAGATTGGCACTGGTGAGAAATTCATAGAACTTTGCCGGGTCAAACGGGCGCCTTGCGCGGTAAACAAAGCTTTCAACGCCATACTCCTCCGTCTCGGGACGGTGGCTGGCAAAGTCATACAACTCTTTAAGCCAGAGCGGGTGCTGTTCGGATTGCTCTTCATCGTACAGCCCGGTTTCGAGCACGCTATCAAGGTCAACCTTGCCAAAGTCTGCCTCAAGGATGCGCGCATCGCCATTGAGCGAGGCGACCACCTTCTTGACCATGGCGAGCTTTTCCGGGCTGACATCGCTCGCCTTGTTGACGATCACAACATCAGCAAACTCGATCTGCTCAACCAACAGGGCAACAAGGCTGCGATCATCGCCTTCGCCAGCGGTTTCGCCGCGATGCGAAAGGAGATCACTGCTCGAATAGTCAGCGAGTAAGTTCACCGCATCAACCACCGTGACCATCGTATCGATCTCAGAAACATCGCCCAGGCTCTCACCTTCTTCATCGCGGAACGAGAACGTCGCTGCGACCGGAAGCGGCTCTGAAATGCCGGTGCTTTCGATCACGAGATAGTCAAACCGGCCATCTTCGGCGAGCGAGCGAACCTCTTTGAGAAGATCATCGCGCAAGGTGCAGCAGATGCAGCCATTGGTCATCTCAACCAGGCTCTCCTCTGACCGTGACAGAGCCGCCTCGCCCCCGCGCACCAGGTCCGCATCGATGTTCACCTCCGACATGTCGTTGACTATCACAGCGACCCGTTTGCCTTCGCGGTTGGACAGGATGTGGTTGAGCAAGGTCGTCTTGCCCGCGCCAAGAAAGCCGGACAGGACAGTAACGGGAAGTTTCGCGAGTGGGGCGTTCATGGAATTGCTCTCTTCAGCGCAATGGGAAGGTGACATTCATCAGCGATGATATAATGTCACATCTAGTGCATGTCGCTGGTTTTGCAATGCGACTTCGCCGATGCGCGATTGCAGCACATCGCCAAGCGCATTATCGGCGAGGCAGGATATTTAGGAATAGGAAACGGGACGCTTCGGCTTTCCGTCACAAAAGGGTTCAATCCATGACACATCTCAAGCTGATTTCGCTGGGCCTGCTGCTCGGCACCGCTATCGCTGCACCGGCAGCCGCAAAGGAAGGCATGTTCACCCCCGACCAGCTGCAGGAGATCAGCAGTCAGCTCGAAGAGGCCGGGCTTGAAATGGACCCTGAACAGCTGGGCGACCTGACCGGGTTCCCGATGGGCGCTGTGGTGTCGCTGGGTGGGTGCTCGGCAAGCTTTGTCTCGCCTGAAGGTCTGGTCGTCACCAACCACCACTGCGCACGCGGATCGGTGCAGTACAATTCAACCGCAGAAAACAATTATCTCGCCAACGGCTTCCTTGCCGGAACCAAAGGCGAAGAACTTCCCGCAGCTCCCGGCTCGCGCATCTATGTGACGACAGAGGTGACCGATGTGACCGCTGATGTTCGTGAAGGCACGCAAGGCCTTGCCCCGATCGAGCGCTATGAACTGATCACCCAGCGCCGCAAGGATATCACCGCAGGCTGCGAGGAAACCGCCGGATATCGCTGCCTCGTCGCGAGCTTTTATGGCGGCGCGCAATACAAACTGATCAAGCGGCTTGAAGTGCGCGATGTGCGGCTTGTCTATGCCCCTGCCGATGCGATCGGCAAATATGGCGGCGATATCGACAACTGGCAGTGGCCGCGCCACACGGGCGACTTTGCATTTTACCGCGCTTATGTCGCACCGGATGGGTCAGCGGCAGATTTTGACGAAGCAAACGTCCCTTATCAGCCCGAACACCACCTTCAGGTCAGCGCGGCCGGGCTGGATGATGGTGATTTCATCATGGTGGCTGGCTATCCCGGCTCGACCAGCCGGTACACCCTGCTCGCTGAAGTCGAAAACACCTTCAACTGGACCTACCCGACCTTTCAGGGCCTTTTGACAGACTGGATCGCAACCATCGAACAGGCCGCGCCCGAAGGTTCGGATGCGCGCGTGAAGTATGAAAGCCGCCTTGCCGGTCTCAACAACTTTGAGAAGAACCTGCGCGGTCAGATCGAAGGCGCTCGCCGGGTTGGTCTGGTTGATCGTCGCCGTGATCGCGAAGCGGCACTGGGCGAATGGATTGCGGCGGATGCATCGCGCGCCGGTTATAGTGAGGCAATCGCGGCGCTGGCTGAACTGTCGCAGGAGAGCGCGCAGGCTTCTCGCACCAATTTCTGGTACAACAACGCAACGCGCCCCTCGCTCTTGTCGGCAGCGCAGCGGCTCTATCGCCTCTCGCAGGAACGCAAGAAACCCAATGCGGAGCGTGAATCGGGCTATCAGGACCGCGACATGACCTTCTTCCGTCAGGGTCTTCAGGCGCTCGACCGGCGCTATGATCCTGCGGTTGATAAGGCCGAATGGGTGTTGTTCCTCAGCGGTTATCTCGCCCAGCCTGCCGAAGAACGCGTTGGCGTGTTCGACGAAGCGCTTGGCCTGACGCCTGAAACCACGCCTGCTGACCTGCCTGCCATGCTGGATAGCTATTATGCCGAAACCAGCCTTGGCGATGCGGACACCCGGCTTGCCATGATGGATGCCCCCTCGTCCGAATTCGAGGCGAGCGAGGACCCCTTCATCAAGCTGGCTGTTGCGCTTTACGAATATGAGCGCGGGCTTGAAACCGAAAGCGAAGAGCGCGCAGGCCGCTCGCTCGCGCTTCGCCCCGCTTATATGGAGGCGATCACACAATGGCAGCGCGAACAGGGCCAGTTGACCTATCCCGATGCCAACAGCACGCTTCGCATCACCTTTGGCAATGTGATGGGCGGCTCTCCGTTTGATGGCATGGCCTATCTGCCCTTCACCACGCTCGAAGGGATCACTCAGAAAGACACAGGCGAGGATCCCTTCAACGCGCCGCAAAAGCAGCTCGATCTGATCGAGGCGGCTGATTATGGCGAATACAGACTGGATGCGATCGGTTCGGTACCGGTGAACTTCCTGTCCGATCTTGATGTCACAGGCGGCAATAGCGGTTCTGCCACGCTCAACGCCAATGGCCAGCTTGTTGGCCTGCTGTTTGATGGCACGTTCGAAAGCGTCAATTCGGACTGGGATTTTGACCCGCGCACCACGCGCTCGATCCATGTCGATTCGCGCTACATGCTGTGGGTCATGGAAAAGGTCGACGGCGCATCGGCGCTGATCGAAGAAATGGACATTGTGCGTTAACCTTGATGGATTAATGCACAAGCATCTTGACCGGAGCGTTTGCCGACACTAGTTGGCGCGCTCCGATCAGCTGCAAGGCTGTATCAGGATCTTCAGCCGCAAGGCCTGAGGGCGATTAGCTCAGTTGGTAGAGCATCTCGTTTACACCGAGAGGGTCGGCAGTTCGAGCCTGTCATCGCCCACCATTTCCCAAATCGGGGAAATTTTGACCAGAATTCCCGCCTAAAGCACTGAAAACCAACGCAGTGCGGGGTGTTCTATATCCCTCAAATCGATCATAAGCCAATGGCTCAGAAAGTACCAGTTTGAGCACTAGCCGCTTGAGATCAAAAACACCTTTTTGCCATATATTATAAGGGTTTGCGAGAAACGCCCAAGCGAGTTCTAGATTGTCGTTCAGGGTCGGCGCTTCTTGAGTGGATTTAGAGGCTTTTTCGGCCAAAATGAGCTTCTTCTGCTCAAGTTCACCGATCTTGTTTTCAATCGCAGAGATAGCGCGGTCATTTGAAGCCTCTACGATGCGATTAACGAGTTTTCCGATCTGATCCTCGGTTTCTTGCATTTGGGCCTCCAGAGCCTTCTTATTTGCCTCTGCACGGCCAATTTTCATCTCGCGATAGACACGGCACATGCCAAACATGGTTTTCACGAGATTTCGGCTCGGCTGAATGTCATTGAGCAATTCTTCAAACTGCCCTTCGATTTTCGCACGCGGGATCGACTTGCCGTAATGGTCACAGTCTCTGGTCTGGCACAGGTAGTAGGCGTAGTGCTTCTTGCTTCCTTTGGACCAGCTTGCGGTGAGGTGATTGCCGCATCCCGCGCAGTTTACTGCCCCACGCAGCGGGAAATCTCGATGCAGGTCTTTTCTTGCTGGGGCAGCTGCGCGGCCTTCCATGCGCTCCTTGATTTTTTGGAATGTCGCTTTGCTAATCAGCCCTTCGTGCTGCCCATCACGCAAAGACACCCCAAGCTTCTTTGAGCCGACATAGCCAGCATAGAGCGGTTGGCGCAGAATATCGGCGACCTTGCGCTCCATGCGCTTGCCCGCTTGGTAGTGCTTCGGGAAGCTTGGATGGGATTCGAGGAAACGAGCGACTTCGGCTTGTGAGACAAAGCGCCCAGAGGCGTAACCCTCAAGCGCTTCTGCTATGATGGAAGCATTGGGCTCATCATGCACCAGCACCATTCCGCCGCCACGAGCCTTCACATATTTGAGGCCCACAGGCGGACGGCTTATGACTGAAAATCCTCTTTCCAATCTTGAGATTGTCTTTTGGCGCGATTGGCGAGCGATGGTTTCGCGGTCTAACTCGCTGACAGCAGCGTTGATGGTCTCGTTGAAACGCCCCTCAGGCGTGTTCTCGAAGTTGAAGTTGAGGCACTCGCGAGTTGCGTTGCGCTTCTCCATTTCTATCCGCAGACCGAGGTGGAAATAGGTGTTGCGTGCGTAGCGCTTGAGGTCATCGAAGATCACAACATAGCTGTTCTGCGGATTGTCATCGAGGAACTTGAGCAGGTCCACCATGCCCTCACGCTTCATGAAATCGGCGCCGCCCGTGAACTTGTCATAGAAGATCGCAGCGACTTCATAATCTTTGGCGGACGCATATTTGCGGCAGCGCTGCTCTTGGCTTTCCAACCCGGTCTGACCGGGATCAGAGATGCGACAATAGATCACCGCTTGTTGTTTTGAGTTTGTTGTCATCGCGGTCCTTTCTGGCCGGGTGCATCAGCAGCGGCCTCCTTGTGGTTGTGGGTAAGATCGTGATCAGCTGATTTTATCACATCGTCGGTCTCGCTGATAAGATCATTTATCCCGCAAGGTATTGATCCACAGCTATTTTGAGAGGCGAGGCAGGCCGTTTTATCCCATTGATAGTCAATCAGACACACAACGATGTTCCAAAGCGTTTGGAGCAACTCACGCCGCGTGGCTGGGTCAACATCTGGCGCATCAAGCAGCTCTTCAAAAGCCGCCAATTCTTCCGCGCTGAGATTGTGTTTGTCACTCAGCATTGCGGCCACAATGCTCTCGACACTGAGAATGTCATCATCCACCACGGCGGATAGATCGAGATCAGTAGGCAACTCACACTGATTACTCAGAGCAAAGCCCTCGCTTATTTTTGGTTCCAAAGTTTCGGTCATGTGCGTTCCCACTTTCTGCTTAGCGGTTGTTTCGCGCTGACCCGGCACAGCCTCCCATGTTATATGGTAATTATCTCATGAGGGCCGCACCGGGCGCAAATTGCATACGGGTGTATTACCTGTCCGGCTCTAGTGATTGCGGGGCAGCTTCGGGCACCTCATGAGTTTGCTCGGGAGTATGTTCCAGCCCAGCCTCCGCAGCGCGCTCGCTCATGAATTGATCTCGCTCGGCATCCTCACGTAATGCGTCAGAATGGTCCTGTTCGACAGCGCGCTCTTCGCGTTCAACTTGCGCATCAGCTTGAACTTCGCGCTCGCGTTCCTCGGGCTCACGATTGCGTTCTTCATCACGCCATTGCTGACGCTCATCACGCAGATCGCGCTCAATCTCTCGGCCTCGGCCATATGCGGTCCGAGCAAGCTCTGAGAGGCCGAGCAGATCGCCGAGGCCAAAGCTCTTGCTATCATGCCATTGACCTTCACTATCTTGCCACGAGCGGGAAAAATCGGTCGAGACGTATGGACCTTTCTCACCTTCATTGCGCCAAAGCGTCGCTTTGATCCGGCCATCGCGGATAGTGTCTTCAGGGGTATTGCTCATAGTCAGCTCCTATCGGTTGCGGGTGAACTCTCGGGTCGGTCCGCCGCGCTGGCTTTCGAGCTGGCGGTGGAGAAGAAAGATGCGCTTCTCGCGCTCAGCATCGACCTCTTGGTGAACTTGTGTTTCCAACGACCCGCCCGGTGTAAGTGCAGGCGCTGGTTGAGGCTCAGGACGCTCCGCGATGCGCTGCTCCAACTCTGAGCGCGTTGCGATTTGCGAATGGCCGTCTTGGTCAAGACCAGCTTCAGCCGCGCGCTCAGCTAGGAAAGCTTCACGCTCAGCGTCGTTGTGGGCCTCTTCAAACTCTTGTCTAAGCGGCGGGGCGCTTTGCTCGTAACTTGGCGCGTCTGCATCAACCACAAGTTCTGGTGTCTGATCAGGTGACGAACCAGTGTTCTCAGGACTTGCGCTGTAGCCATCGTGCGCCGCGCCAAACCCGGCACTGACGTCGGGAGCATTCGCGGCAAAGCTTGGCGCGTTGGTGGAGGTCGAATCCGTCATGACGCGATGTACGTCCATGTGCCGTCCGCATACTGGGGGTAGTCGGCAAATTCTTGGGGAACTGGCCCGATCATCACGTTCAGCAACTTGTGCCCAAAGCGCGTTTTAACCCGCACTTTGGTCATATCATCGGTGTGCTTGTGATGCGGGAAGAACTGGCCCGCCAGCTCTCGGCGCTCGTAGTAGGCGAAGAGCTGAAGATCGACGGGGTGGGGCAGCTCATCACCAAACATGAGCGCACGGCCAGGCGTCATGCGCATAATCTCGGAAGCCGTCATCAGCGGACGCTCGATCTCGCTGCGATGATGGCTTGCCTTCTTGTGATGGCTGTATTCGCGGCCAAGAGAGATAGGATCGCCCCGCCCAAACAAGCCATCAAACAGGCGACGGCGTTGCAGCTTCGCTTCATCCTGAGCGAGGGCGTCATTGTATCTGAGCGTTTGATTGCCGAGCATGCGGCTGATGCGCTCAGCGGATTCAATCTCGCGAATGCCAAAGTAGATTTGCACACCGCAGCCCGCCGGAATGATCGTGCTACCATTGGGGCAAATGTCGTCCATTTGCTCAAAGGACTGGACGATGATGATCGGGCGAATGCCGATACCCGCGCCAAAGTTGAGCATCTTGGCAACCAGTGGAAATGGAGCGAGCAGGTGGCATTCGTCGAGCCACCAGTCTTGATCAGGCGCATCAGGATTATGCTCTTTCAGCTCCCGCAGGGTTTCATAGAAAGCACGGATGACCGGAGACCAAGTGTCGATGAAGTCTGAGTCCGGCATCAGATAGAGGTTCCAACGCCCGTCGCGTACGATCTCCTCAAGCGACATATTGAATGGCGACGAGACCGAAGCGCGCAGGAACGGGTCGCTCATGCAGCTAAAGGCGTTTTTGAGCTCCGCCATGATCGACTGGAACGTGTTGCTGCTGTTGTTCTTGCCGTACCGGATGATGTCCGCAGCAGCGCCCACATGCTTGTGCGGACAAGACTGCATCAGCCATTCGAACTTGTGCGCATCTTCCGTGTTCTTGAGCACAAGGTTGATCGCATCGTAGAACGCAGGGATGGTGAACTCGCCATCCCGCATAGTGACGGTGATGGCGATGCACTCTCCAAAATCTTGAGCGGAAAGCTCGAAGAATTTGGCGTTGCCGCCCGTCACAGTGACCGAACTCGCCAAGAACTTCTTGATGCGCGAGATCATCTTGGGATCATCGGCCTTGATACAGACCGGATTGATTCGGTCCTGAGGCACACCTTTGCGCTTGTTGGGAGACCACACCGCGCATTTGCGTCTATCCGGTGTCTGATCGAGGGCGATTTCCCACCACTCAGCCTTCGGATCATGGAAAATCTGGGTGCGCTGGCTAAGCCCCGGCAGCGCGTTGAAGGCCCCAATGAATTTGAACTTGCCAATTCTTGGGCCAGCGCAAATCAGAATGCCAGCCGCGCTGTTCCAAAACAGGCGCGAGGACCAACGCACATCATGAAACCCCAGAAAGAGAGCGTTCTGCGAAGGTGTGCAGTAGCCAGCAGTCTTGAGCTGCCGCCACGTTGCCCAGTCAGAGCTTCCGTATTTGTTGAACTCGTTCTGGGACATGACGCTTAGCGTCCAACCCAGAAGCCGAAAAGGCGGATGCCATAGTAGATTGCGAGTTTGGTCAGACCGAACAGGCCAACAGCAACAATCCCGCCCCAGCAAAGCCAGATCAAGGTGCTGCCGAAGCCATCACCAACGCCGTAGTTTGCCGCGCTGAAGTCAAGGATGAGTGGGGAACTGCCTTGAAAGACCGCCGGAAAAGCAAAGAAGGTAGCGACCACAGCAAGCACGGTGCTAACAAGGCTTGCCACCTTGGCGGCAGGGTCAGGCTCTTGCTGATTTTGGTCGTATGGACTGAACATGACTTGCTCCTCCCGCTCAGTCTTGTTGCCAGTAGCGAAGGCGGCGCAGATCGACGCTTTCAGCACCGTTTGCGGTGAAATACTCAGGCCAAAAGTCGCGCAGCTCTTCATTGCTGCAATGGGGAGCGCCGGGAGCCGGAAGCTCACCAAACTCAACCATCAGCAAGGTCACTTCGAGGCCATCATAGGATGCTGGCTCCACGTCACGATAGCGGCGCAGCGTCTTGAATTGCTCGAATGGCAAAAGACCATCACGGTCGCGGCAGAAGCGCCCAGCTTCCGAGTTCGACACACCGTCACTGATCGATAGGAGCGAGCGATTGGGGCCAGTGAACCCGTCATAGCGCGAGATCGCTTGGTACTGCTCAAAGATGGGACTGTCGCTGGCCTGCCGCGCCTGATCGGTGGCATCAGCGATCACTTGTTCAACAGCCGTTTCAAACTCGGCGCGCGCTTCCTCGTGGATGCGCGCGAGCATGGATGCCGTTTCATCGGGCGCGCCAAGCGCTTCTTGCTCGGCGGGCGTCTGAGCAGGCTTGCAGATCGTGAAGGCCGGTTCGGCGAACGAGCTGTCATCACCTTTGGCGGTGCTTGCAATGCGGATCAGCGCATTCGCGGGCAGTCTCTCCCATTCACGGAGCATGCCTGTCCGATAGTCACGCAGTTGCGCTTCTGACTCGCCCTCAAGCGAATTGTCCATGAAGATCACAGCCTGGTGCTGATCGGGGCGAACATAGCAGTAGTGCTCATCACGCACCTCACCATCCATCAGCGCGACCGCGCCATATCCAGCAGCGCCCAGCCCAACCAAGGGCGCGACGATAGCGGCAGCGAGTTTCGCATTAATCGCGTTCTGGTTCTCGCGATTGGGCCTGCGGCCACGACGGGGCGTTCTGCGCTTTGTGCGCGCCGGACGCCCGCGCGAGGTCCCAAAGAGCCAGTTAGGAACAAGTGCCACTATGCGTTCTCCTTCTTGGCGCGGCGGCCATCGAAAAAGGGAAGGACAAAGAAGAAATCCGAAGCGCGATAGGCGGTCTCAAGCCTGCCGAGCGCCTCCTGATGGGCAGCTTCAATGCGGAGGCTCAGCGCGCCAGTGTCAGGGGCTGAGACTACGCTCTCTGGCAGTTGCTTTTCATCGACAGCAAGCTTGCGAAGCGCCTTCAGGTCAAAAACAACCGGATCAATATCGCGGTCTGGCCCAACCTTATATTGACGCCGTTTCTCTTCATCGTGACCATCAGCATCGAGACGCATGATGGTGACTTCAATATTGCCGTTGTGGCGCAGCGCTCGCTCGCGCAGTGACTGCGCCTCGTCGTTGTATGCATCGAGCGCTTCGTCGTAGGCATTGATTGGCGTTTCAATCGCATCGAAAGCTTGATCAAGCGCAGCATCCAGACTTTCGGTCTGGGCATCGAACGCCTCAGCAAGCTTCGCCTTAAAACTGCTCTCGCATTCCTTGGCGATCTCTGAGTAGCCGGGGATTGGGTCAGAGAGCTGGCTGTAGCCTTCTCGCAGGGCGACGAGGCCTGCCAACATACCAATCGGGACCAAAGCTAGCCCATAATAGTCACCGAAGGTGGCGAAGAGGGACACTTCATCGAAGTCCCAGATATCGGAATGACCGCCCGTAGCTCTGACCCGCGCAGCGGCAAAGTGCATGCCCAACATGGTTGCAACGCCGACCCCAGTCGCCAAGCCAGCGGTCCAGCTCTTCACTCTGTCTTGGAACGTGGCATTCTGTCTCGGACCACCGAGTGCTCGTCGGAGGCAAAAATAGCCCGTGGCAAGGCCGAGCGCCAAGTTACTAGCGCTAAAGACGAGAGCGGTAAGACCTGCGGGCACCAGGTTCATCGCGCCCTCGCCAAGCAAGAGCATCGTTGTCCCACCTGTTTCAGCGACCCCAGCCACTTGCAGCGTAACCACACTCTTTACGAGATTAGGTTGTCGCACGGGACGTGTGATTCCATGCTCCAGCATGAAATCGCGTTGAGGAGCTTCATGGTCGGACCGGGACGCTTCGATCTTTTCGATCTCCGCTTCAGCTTCAGCTCTGCGCTTCTTGAAGTCAGCTTCAGCGTCGCAGGTCGCCGCTTCCAACACTTTCAAAGAAGGCCGCTCTGGCGGAGCTTCCATGGCATCGCGCTGCACACGCAATTCCGCCTGAACTTCAGCCAAACGCTCAAACTCGGTCAGAAACTTATCTTGCTGTTTATCGCCCATGCGGCCCTCGCTGTTTCGGGGCGGTCCATTGGAAGCCGCCGCATTCCCAGCCTGTAAGGCCAAATCGAAAGGGCCTAGCCTCGCGCGATTTGCACGAGGCGGGCTTGACAAGGCTCTGTGGGTGGGGAGCATCTGGGCGGATGAACGAACACGATCTCGCTCAACTCGATCTGCATTCGCCTGCGCTTGCGCAATTTGTCGCAGGTCGAATTCTCGAAGTGATTGAGTTCGAAACCTACAAGCGCCAACCATGGTCCAGGCGTCGGATCGCCGATGAGATCACCGAGCACGAGGGCATTGCAGGGAGGATCTCAGATACGACGCTTGGACGTTTCCTGAGCAATGCGCACACCCAGGAGTCCCAGCCGACCACACTGGTCTCGCTGATAATCTTCCTACGCATCTTTGATTATGTGTCTGCAAAAGAACTGGAATGGGCCGAAGCCGATCTCTCAATCCGTTCGGGCCTTGCGCTCGAACGCTATTTCGAAGCTCCAACGAACAAAGCTCAGCAATCCTACTTGCGCGAGTTTGCGCGCGAATACCATTATCAACCCAAGAGCGGTGACCTGACGGCGCGTTGCCGTTTGCACCTTACCTACCGCCCCAAACAGGCGGTGCTTACAGCCGTTGAGATAGTCAGTCTGCATGGCCCAAAGGCGGATTCATCGGATGGAGCGACCCGTAAGCGCATTCGTGCTGATTTTCTTGATAGTTGTTTGCTCTCATTTTCTTCGACTGGGCCTGTGCTGATCACAGGCGATCTATGGGCGATACATTTGAAGGATAAGGAAGGTGAGAGTTTTGACAGCATTGTCAGCGTCCATGATGTGCAGCGCGATCCTGAGGAAGAAATTCTCAGTCTTTCCGGCTCCCGCCACTCTGGCTGGATCGACCGCTTTGCGAACGAACTCCAGCTAGAGGAACCAGCGCACGCCAAGTCCAGCTCATTGGATCAGCTTCGTGCATTGGCCCTCCATCCTGAGTTTGTTGTGAGTACTCCGCAGCAAACGCTAGCGAGGGGACAATCGAATCAGGCAGAATCATCGAAGGAAAACAGATATTTCTTTGATGATGGGGGAGTCATATCAACCGACGTAGATAAGCATGTTCAGGATGCCTGGGATCAAGCTGACACCCCAGATGAGAAACTCGTGGTTGCCAAACGCAACCAGAACTTGGAGCTTTTCAAGCAAGCGCTTGCCTTGAGCGCAGACCCGAACGCAATTCAACCCAACGGCGATACGATCATCATGGGCTGTGCGCATGGAGGACGCCCCGACTTTATTCAAGCGCTTATCGCAACGGGCAAATGCCGCGTCAATCTAGACAAAGATGGCGTGCCGCCCAGCTATCACGCCGGTCTAATGGTAAGGCGGCTTGCTGGCACGACGATCTTTGATGATGTGATTGAGCGATACCAAAAGGCCTATGAACTCTTGCATGCCGAAGAGATGCACCAAGAGGTTCGCATGGAGCCAAAGACCGGGCCGGAGCCTGATCAATCCCCCTGACGCGCTATCGCTTTACCCGAGAGGTTTTGCCGCATAGCTTCCCGCTATGCCGAGCGAAACCGACGAACCAACCGATCCCGAATATCCCGGTGACGGCAGTGAGCCCAAATCGTTGGAGGATGCTGACGAGTCTGATGGACGTATCGGTCGATATACTCCAAGCGAGCAATCTCTCGATTTTTCGGAGCGTGTTGCACAAGTCCAAGGGGTGCCTTTTGATCGCGAAGCCACAAGGGCCTTGGGCACCAATCTCTATGAAGAGATGTATGCCGAACTGGTTCAGGTCCTTGAATTAGAGGGGGCCGTTCCGGACTTCCATTCGGGGGTGTTTCGATCCCCCCGCGCGTTTTCGGCCTACACACCCTCAGGCCGTCCAATTGTCGGGCTCGACATGATCTTCGAGTACTGGATGACCTCGCTTCACCATATTGTCGGGGTCTTGGCCTTCACTGTCCCAGACAAGACAGAGGAGCGAAGGATTGCCCGCGACGTCACTAGTCTGTTCGGGCTGTTTCAAAACTCCGGTGACTTCAAACGAGTCCGAGGCCCAATAGCCTATTACTATCTGGCCCAACACTACGCCGAGATCATTCGGATTTCGAACTTACTAAGTCGAGCAAGCCTCGTCTTTGTCATGTGCCACGAATTGGCCCATTTGCAATTAAACCATCATGGCCGTGCTGCAGGACCTGACCAAGAATTGGAGGCGGACCGGAGAGCTGCCGAACTTTTCAAGCACGTCGTGGCTAAGGGGCAGGAGAACAGGCTTGGTATCATCCATATCGACCCAAAGGTGATGTGCGGCCCGCTTATCTTCACGATGATCTTAGAGCTGTTCGAAGCTTGGCTAATATCAAGGGGCGTTGATCTGTCAGGAGGTACACATCCACCTGCGTCCGAGCGCACTGCACAGTTGCAGCCGCTTTTACAGGACGAATTCAATGATGTGGCTGCTGACATAATTCAAGGATCGACCCATGCAATCTTTGGCCTGCACGATCTGCTAAAATTGCCGCGCCCTGCCGCGTGAGCTATGCCAGACACGGCAGGTTGCGTGCATCAGCATCACTAGCACCGAAGTGCTAGTGCGTTCTCAATTCTGGCGATTTGAGATCGGATTGCTGGACGGTCCGACTTATTAGACTGATCGAGCTTGGCTCGGTACTCAGCCAGAAGCGCGTATAGTTGAGATTTGGAAAGCTTCGCCAGCGAAGCGGAGTTGAATGTGGTGTGCATGATTGCCTCCTATGTTGGAGGCCGCGCCCATCGCGGCCTTTCTGGCCACGGTTTGAGAAAGAGCATTAGCCTTGCGGCTTCACCCGATCAGGGACGCAACAAAGAGAAGCAGCGCCAGCGGAACGCGCTTGAAGCCATGTCAAAGGCAGGTGATCTAAAACGGGAAAGAAAGGCCCGCATGGGCTTAGGCACTTGGAGGCAAAGTGCACACTTCACCGAAATCCATGCGAAGCGGCAATTTACGAAATCTTAACCATATTTTTACCCTGCGCATGGGATAATGGAGCCATGCCGAAGTGGCAGTGGAAGTGAGGGAGAATGGCGCTCGACGCCGAAGCAGAATTAGCCAGAAACAGAATTGATCCACGTTATCGCGCCGACACCGAAACGCGCGGTGAACTTGCCAGTGTCTTCACACTCTCCGGCAATGCCTACGAACTGCTGAGCCAAGCATTGGCAGCCAATACCGCACCCAACATAGATCCGGCGATAGTGCTATCCAGCTCACAGCAATCGCGGCGACAAGCGGAAATCTTGAGAACAGAAAGACGGGACGAGCGTCAGCGTGTCCAGCTGACACTTGCCGAACAGGCTCGCCAGCTATCCGAACGACTGGCACGTGAGATTGCAGCCATGGAAGCAGCATTTGAAACTGATAATGGTGATGCTTGGCGAGAACACATCGCAAACCGTGTCATGGACCCTGACGAGATACCGCAGCGCCGCCCTTACGAAAGCATGCAGGACTATCGTCAGCGGTTAGAAACCGTCCTCATTGCTACAATGATCGACGAAAACGGCAACATCAGGCCGGAATACGCCAATAGCGATGATCCGGACGTTAGACGTTACGCCGACTGGGCTCATTCGAAGCACCGTAAGAATGAGATTGATTCAGCTCCACAGAGCGAACTTGAGGAAATTTTGGCAAAGCCGGCCAACCGAAGTGACCTAAATTTTCTCGCACAGTCATCCGTTCGCGGCGATCCGAACGGACAAGGGGCTGAGCTTTCGGATGCAGCTGACCGCCAGCGCGAGGACGCGGCATCCGCTTCAAGTGCCGAGCTAGATGGCTTTCTTCTTGGAAATTGATCTAGTTTATCCCACGCTCAAGTTCGAAAACGAACTGCGTTGCAGCTTTCGCAACTTCATTTCTGACCGTAGCAAGGCCATAGGGACCCCATGAGTGGTTCCGCGTGTCGAATGCAACCGACGACCCATCTGAGCCACCTCGTTCCCAGAAGAAGTTGATCTTGCGGACACCGTGGGATCGAAAGTCACTGCGTAACGCCTCTTCGATAACATGCGGCGCTATTGGAGTTTTCGCCCCTAAGCTGATCGAAATGGCAATTCCGTCTGGGTTCTCACGCGCCCACCGCCATGCGGCCAAGTCAGCGTCTGGCAGAAACTGAACGGCTGAGTTTTGCTGCGCATGCGCGGTATTCAGCTCGGCGGGGCTGTGTGAAATGATCAGTCCCATACATACTATCGTATTCAAAAGTCTCACAAACCTTCCGTCGAGAGACGGATTGGTTTAGTATGATCTCAGAACCAAAATGGCACGGAAACACTGGGCTTTGCTCAGCCGCTAGCGCCGATTTGCCGCTGTCTCGAAAGGGAAGCCTTTTGAGACGGCAGAAGCCGTGCTGACAGCCATTTTGAACCATAATCAGCAACCAGAAAGAGAGGTCCAATGCGGGTAGGCTATGCGCGCGTATCAACCACCGAACAAAATATAGACTTGCAGCTTGATGCTCTTCACAAAGCCGGATGCGAGAAGATTTTCGAGGACCACGCGAGCGGTATGAAGTCCGACCGGGACGGTTTCAGCGAAGTGATGACGGCCTTACAGCCAGACGATACCTTAGTAGTATGGCGCTTGGACCGTCTTGCACGCTCAATGCGTGACCTGACCGACACGATCACAGTTCTTCATAAGCGTGGCATTGGCTTCCACTCCATCTGCGAACATATCGACATAGGCTCAGCTTACGGTGAGTTCGTCCTCCATATCCTCAGCGCTGTGGCGCATTTCGAGCGGGCCCTTATCATTGAGCGCACACGGGCTGGAATGGCAGCTGCGAAAGCGCGCGGCGTCAAATTTGGGCGCGCACCTGCATTAAATGAAGAGGATCTTATCAACGCGATCGTCTTGATCAATAATGGCCAGTCAGTTCGACAAACGGCAAATCAAATCGGAGTCGGTCGATCAACACTTTACCGTCAACTAAGTTTGAACAAAGAAATGTATCGCAAGGTCATCTGAGTGCAGATCGGGTCATCTTTTTCTGCATATATTCTTCCGTTGCAATGGAAGAACCAGGAATCAATTTGTCGGTATAGATAGTACCGTCAAGATGGTCGATCTCATGGCAAACAAGCCTAGCCATCTCGCCCGAAAACCTACGAGCCTGCAATTTTCCAAGACCATCGTAGAACTCTAACTCAATTTCTTTCGGCCTCAGTACCTTCCCTCGCCACTCCCAATTGCATAAGCACCCTTCGTATCCTTCGATCGTTACAGGCGACGCCCACACTACCTTAGGGTTCGCGACGAACTCGATATGTTCCGGCGCTTCACCGAAGACAAATGCTCTTTTCGAGATTCCAATCTGTGGAGCAGCTAGTCCAAAACCTCGCGTAAAGTCATAAATCTTCAAGACCGACTCCATGGTCCTAACAAGCCTCGCTCTAATGGCGAGAACATCGTCCATATCGAAATCGATCTCTTCGCTTCTTTGTGCAAGCACTGGGCTCCCTTCGCGCTCAATTCCGAGTGCGATTAGTTCCTCTACCATGGACTTGACCGTGCTGCTCATAGACCACTCTTGCCCTCACCAACTTCGAGAACTGCGCACTCATCGCAGCCATCATATAAGATCTTACCCAACGCGGTCTTATATCTTGTAGACTCTGCGGCGCACTGTCCGGCGCGCTTTAGATATGAAACACATTGATCAATAGACCAATCATGCGGCTGAAAGGTCTGTGCCGTCGTAATCTGACGAATGAGAGCTGCACTAAACCAATCACCAGCTCCCGTGGGATCGACCTGATCAATATTCTGGCAAGGAGAAACGTAATGCCAAGCACTCTTGCCATTCCGAAACGATAAGCCTTGATGACCGAAGGTCTCTATTACAAGTGAACGAGCTTCTTCACCTACATCGTGAGAGAAATCAATAAATTGCTGATGACTATACTTGAGTACGTCCGCTCTTGCGCATAGCCATGAATGTAGAGAATAATCATCTATGTATTCTGGATCGTAAAAAACAAAGTGATCAGAGCCGATTATTTCTCTCAATATCGGATCTTGTCGGTTGACGTAGATGACTCTCGAATCTCTGGCAAACGCGAGATGCTCGCGAGAATACTCTAGTATGCAACAATACCTGGAAGAATTCTCAATCTTGTCGGGGCTGGAAGTGGCGAACGAATGCGTAACGTATTTGCCGTCTTTTGATATTATATTCTCAAAACAAAACGGCGTCCGGTAGTCCTCTAACTTTACAAGTAGATTTGTATCCACCCCAAAACTATCGAATTGATCAACAATAAAGTGACCCAAAGAATCATTTCCAACCGTGCCAGAAAACTTAGATTCCATTCCGTAGAAAGATAGGATTGCCGCTACATTGGCCGCCGACCCACCCAAGTACTTTTGATCACCACGAACCCCATTCTCCACGATAATATCTACCGTAGCAAAACCTAAGCAGGTAATTTGAAACCTTGGAGCCATGAGCTCTATTCCTAAATTGATTCGACGGGAAATTCAAAATCGAGGTGGAAAAATATGGAGCGTTCGAGTCCAGTGCTTTGCGGCGCAAACCCTTGTGTGTTCCTGTATGATAATCAGGACCATATCTGTGCAGCGCTGAGCCTTTGGGAAGTAGACTACAGCGAATTCGGTTCAGGTTTGTGCGCATTTCTATCTACAGGAGTTGGTGCCGAGCGGCGAGAGTTGGTTTTCTACGAGAGGTTGGAACTAGCTATCGCACTCAGATCCCACTTCAATCGCCATTTTGAAGGATTCAATGGGATAGGGGATGAGCACTGCACAGCACATCACAGCTCCTTTCTACTTCACCGGCAAGGTGCCGGCGATTTGTCAATTGAAGCTCGTGCAGAGACATTCACGTTGGCTGGCTCTTGGGAAAAACCTCACGATCCAACTATCATACCATCCCGTCTGACAGGTTTCGGCCCGAGGGCCGAAACCTCGTTCGATGTTTGCGCCACAATTATCCCATGCACTACTGGTGAGATCACACTGGATGGCAACAAGCTAGACGGGCAGCTAAACCCAAATCATGGAGGGTTTGGTTCCTCGGCTTTCCTAGCTTGCGCTGAGACTTGGACTAGGCGACCTTGAAAGATCAACTAATCTGCACAGGGTCGCCAAGCTTGATTGAGCCTTCGCCTGATGGCTGGAGATATATACCCAGATCGACGCTAGCCTTAATCCGTCTAAAGTTACTCAGAGTTTTCATGGGCTCCGGCGCAGTTTGACCAGACTCAATATCGATGTTGGGAATCGTGCACCGTGCTGTTCTTTCAATATTCCGGAAACCATGGCCATTGATCGTCACCGTGGACCAGTTATCCTCGTCGAACGGTTTACTCCCGGCAACTACTATGTTGGGCCGAAAACGAGCCATAGGTACGGGCTGCTCAAGCTTATCATTAAGAACTTTGAGGCTACTTTCACTCATCAGGTGAACAGGTGCATAAGCAAGCTCTGCTGCCTTCCGCTCGCAGAGCTGATAAAGGGCACACTTCCGGCCAAGGTAACCTGAAAGGTGCGTCGCTACCTCATTGCCCATGAATCTGGCTCTGGCAGTCAAGCCGTTTGTTAATTCAACGTCTTGCTCAATGTGTTCCTGCACCACCAGTGGTAGCGACACACGAAACCCAGTTTGAGAGAGTGTCAGCGCTTGGTCCGATAGACTGCATGAGATTGTTGCCAGACGCGGAAGCTTCCGGGCGGAAACCCGCCTGCGTTCTTCGTCAACGACTATCCAGCGACGATCTTGCAAAAAGCCGTCGATATTATAGGCTGCCTCTTCTTGAGCAGTCCCTTGGGCGGATTTCATTGGGTAAATCCTTAGGGACGAGACCGAAATCATAGCTGTGTCCTCCCTAGATATCTTCCGGATCTTTGAGCCTAAAATGGCCACGTGCTGGGCTCTCAATCAAGCTCCAAGCTGCGGTCATTGCACCTTGGCTTTTGAAAATATCTTGAATCTTTTTGGATCGATATCCTGCGCGCCTGATTATCTCGGCTTGCTCAAGCAATTCCCCATCCAACTTAGCCTGTAGCATTACCTTGATGCAGGCGATTTGCGATTTGGACGCTCGGACTTCCTTTCCATCTATTAGCACGCTCTTTCCATCTGGCGTTATGAATCTTGCCTGCTTCAATTGCGCCTCGAATTCCTCCTGAATTCTTCGTTCGCGCCCATCCTTGAATTTCCAGTAGAACCGAAACCTGTCATTCGCAGTTGGAGCATCGCAGGCCCAATCGAGGATCATAAACCCACGTTCCGTTCTCTGTGTCGCCTCCGGATTGATCGGCATACGCTCTGGTTTTGCGTAGCGGCAAGCTTCAATGACGCTGAACTCGTCTTCGGGAAGCGAAATATGGACCTCTAACCTTTCGATCGGCCTCATCACGTGCCTCTCCAGATAAGGCCCCCAAGTTTCTGGACTCGCCAAGAAGGAGTATTCGACGAACACCTCCTCCGAGCCTTCAAATAGAGCTTCGCCATTGCCTTCCGGCTCGGCCATGACGATATCTAGTTCCACACGCGATGGCGCTCTGTCCCTCACTTTCCAATCGAGGTCCAGCTTTCGGTTTTTAAAGTAGGTGAACGCACTAAATTGGAGATCAGATATATCGATGGGATACCGATTGTAGTATTCATAATTCTTGTTCGGATTATCTGGGAAAACTTGCACATCGACCTTTGCATACACTCTCTCAATCGGTTTTCGGTCTAGTGATTGAAGAACTCTTCTAAAAACTGCTCTATAGCGGCCTTCTTCAAAGTGGATTTCTACTCGGTCTAAAAGACTTCTATAAGTATGTGCCATGCACGCATCCTCGTTATTATGCGTGATAGCGTTATTAACAATTCGAAGCACGTTCAACGCCTTCCTTCTGGCCTGTAGGAAGGCTCTCACAAGGTTATTGATGTACGAGAGCCTTCCACCAAACGCGCTTAAATCAAACCAGCCTCATGCAATGAGTCAGCAGTTGCTGCATGATCTAAAATACCATACCTCTTCAGCAGACTTATCGTAGGCTTCGCAGAATTTTTACGAAGTTGGACACTATTCAGGTCCTCTAGCGTCTCATTTACAATCTGAATGGCGATTTGAGTTTCGAATCCGCATGCTATGAGCCAATGGGCCTGCGTCACAGGGTCTGGATCAATAAATGCTGCAATCCACTTCGCGAACTTCGGTCCGAAGAAATCTTGCTCTGCGACTGATAGCTTGTACCAAAATTCACGCACGACCTCTGAATAGTAAGCGTGGTGTTTTGCCTCATCACGCGCGTGGTCCAGAGTTACTTCTCGGACGGTTCTCATGACTTGGTTATCGGTAGGCACTTTGCGTAGGGCACCGGTGATTAAGGTCTCGGATACGCAAACCGCTTGTAGATCAAGAAGCGCTTTTTCTCGCGTGCTTCTATCATGTTTTTGATGCCTCAATGTGGTGAAGAACCGGTGCTCTGGTTTGTGAGCCAACGGCATAACCCCGATTGCCTCTACCATCTCCGATAAGGTGAGAGAAGCTTGCAACGCATGGTGGGCTTCATCAACTGCGATCTTGAGGCCACCTAGAGCCGCCTCGGTTGAAAATTCAAACGGCAATTCATTGCGCCCAATACTTAAACTGACAGGCACAACGGCTATGGTTTCGAGTTCAACCGTGAACCTGGAAAAGTCGTAGAACTTATGAGCCAGGATCTCCCTTTTGACCTGCTCACCTCGCTCACGCACAAGCGCATGCCCCAAGTAGGGTACTAGATCCGGCGAGAAGGGGTAGCCTTCTTTGGTGTCGAGTTTTCGAACTGCCTGAGTTCGAACCGAGGCTCGCGTATCCCAGTCGCTCAAATGAGCATCTGAGACCGTGAGTTGTGTCATCATATTCATGATAGGTCTCCTTCAGCTTATGAGCAGAATATAGCGGATCAAATGCCGGAATGCCCGCGATTGCCTCCCCCAAAACTCCCACCAATCCGATCTCTGGTCAGGTGGCCTGAGGCCTATCGGAATCCCTGAAACGTGGCGTATGATCGAACAAAAATACGGACTTAGCTTAGGGCCTCGCTATCTTGAGTGGCCTTGGGCAGGGCGAGCACATTGGACTTACGCAAGCTGTGTGTTGGGTGACACCCAACACCGCTTGTCTCGCTGGCGCAGCTAAAGCTGCGGGCTCGGCAAGGGGAACCCGCTGGCGCGTTCCCCGTTAGCATCCCCTCCGGCCAGATGAACCGCTGCACTATCCCAAAGCCATATGGCAGGGGAATTGCAGTTCATCACAGGGGTATCGCCCCCTGAACCACTCGCACAGGAGAGTTCCTTCTCCCATTGCATTCCCATGATGAGGGAGCCTTCCGCGCTCCCCTCAACCCCATCGACCAAAGGTCATTCGCGCCCCTTTGGATAGCCACGACCAGCCTTGCGTCATTTGACTGGCGATATAGGCTAACGTCAATTTACGTTAGGCAATCCACAACACTTTCAAGCAGCGAAAAGTGGGCTTTTGGCCCTCTTCACTGGCGAAAAATTTATTGATTACAGCGGTAAATTGTCATAATATTAAAATTCAATAGGGGGGTATTATGCGGTTATTGCCAATACTTTTGTTGATGGGTTCTAGTGTCTGCCTTTCTGGCTGTGCTGGATTTAAATTTTACTCGGATTCAGCGCTGTCTGAAAGAACAGCCATTCCGATCGCTCAACCGCGCCCGCATTTGTTGGTTGTTAGAACAGGAGCGAAGGATAAGCCGCTCGAAGCGTCAATTGTTTACATCAGCGATTACGAGAACGCGATTTACGCGGAGCCGCGCAGTGGCTTTGGCTCTAGCAATTTGTCCTTATCACTTGCCAATGGGCAATTGACAGCCTTCGGTCAGCAAACCGACACGAAGATTCCCGAACTAGTGACCTCGCTAAGCGGCCTAATCACTGCGCGCGGCGGCGCTGCAAAAGCCAACGCAGAAGCCGATCAAATTTTGGCTGGATTGCAATCTGCAACCATATCTCCCGGTGTTGCAGCAGCAGCAAAGAGCGTTGCAGCAGATATCACTCTAAAATCCGGCGACGGGACGCTCGACGGGCTAACCCAAGCTGAAAAGCAAAAATTGGCAGGGATCCAAATTGCACTCAATGCTGCTGCTTCGATCCTCGAAGACCCGGTACAAGTTACTTTACATCCAACGCAATTGAACCTGGTTCGCGCGCAAGCCACTGCGCTCGGCAAAATCGGTCCTATCGGCGCCGGTGGTACAAATCGAGACAATGCGCTCCAGACCGTGGCTGCGTGGAAAGCGCAGCTAGATGCAGCGACGAAAGAACCCTCGCAGCCTAAACCGAGTATTGAGCTCTACGCCATCGACTTTGATCAGACTGGCTCGGCCACATTGCGCCGGGTAGCATTACCCAATGGGCAATAGCGAAGCGGCGATCGAACGGCGAGGCCTTCTCGTAGATAGATATCGGAGCATACGAAAGCAGGCCGATGATAGAGTTGGCTCCAAAAGCCAAATTCTAGGCTCCATGATTGGACTAAAACAAAGGTCTGGGGAGGTCACCAACCGAGTATCTCTGCAGTTTATTGTTCCCAAGAAAACACCTGATGAACAGCTCGAACCGAAGGAAAGGATACCAAAGACAATCACGGTCGATGGCAACCGTGTTGGGACAGATGTTATTGAGTGGCCTGATATGGAAGAACAATCTCTTCCCAAGCCCTACATTATTCATGACGGCCTCTCACAAGGCACATTGACTTGCTTCGCGCGGACACAACTTGGTACCTTTGGCCTAACTTGCGGGCATTGCTTACTTGGCCAAGACGGAAAACCTTCAACTCCGACGTTGGTGAAGATATACCATCCGAATGCGGGCTTCGTCCCAGCGGGTCAAAGCATTATGAGCTTGTTCATGCCCGGAAGTCCAGCCTCAGGCCAAGGCTACATAGATTGCGGTCTCTTTTCGCTACCTCCCAATCTCCAAACTCTTGCGCAATCGGCAGAAGAAATACCATCGGTTCCAGACGCCAAAACGCTATTGGGGCAACCCATCCTCGGTTATAGTATGCTCAAGGCACCGACTTCTCCAAATGCTCCTCCGATCCGAAAGGGGACGGTGATAGCGATTGACCAAAAGGCTCTCAATGCCCAATCCGATTTGGTCATTAAGGTCTCCAAGCCTGGAACATTTAGAGGAGATAGCGGCATGCTTTGGATTGATGCATTCGGTCGCGCTGCGGGCATCCACTGCCGAGGTCAAATCGTCCCGCAAGGATACGGAAGCCCCCTAACCACTTCAATGCTGATAAGTCGTGCTGCCGCTCTGCTGGGTGTTGAGCTGGTATGGGGAAATTAGCCTTACGCTTATTCCTTTCTTTGAATACCGTCATATCCTAGGCCTCGCAACCAAGCATGATTCCATTTGTACCAGTCAGGGTTTCGTCACGGAAACGTCCTCAAATAGGTATACAACTCATCAAGCGCTTCTGACCGGCGCGTCATCGTCTGCAGGGCAAGCTCTCTGACCACTGAACGGAGCATTGGGACAGACTCGGGCCAAACTGACGCGACGCTCCACAACATATGCTTGAAGCGATCGTCGAATGCCTCTGTGCCCCCTTCACTCGCTATAAGTGCCGCAGCTTCAACGAGTTCGACCACCGCGGCATGACCAGCTTTTGCGGTATCATCGCCTTCGGAGTTAATACGCCCAGAATATGTCTCACGGCCGTGCCTCGCTAGAACCGTCAGCTCTTCGGCAGCTTTCTCCCAATCACGAATGATAAGTGGGGTCAGAAGCGCCCGCCAAATCGCAAACCGCATTTCGCCAACGGCAATGGGCAAATTCCACAAACCAGCCTTCTCGATCAAAGACTTTGCTCTTTCCCATTGCGCGTCGGTTAGGCCAGAAGGACAAAAGGCCGCGAGCTGTTTCCAAGCGTCAGGTGACAACAGCTCGTTTTCCAGATCAGTAAGTGCGCGGTCAATTACACTACTGATGGTGGTCTGAGGGCAAAGATTTTCCGGCAACACCCCGCGTGGCGCATTGTTAAGAAATTCACTTGAGCTGTTCTTGGACTGCGCGCCCATGCGGATCATGAGCTCAACCGCTGGGCTGATCACTTCTCCTGCCTTAACGGTCAGACGCTCTCTGACAGCGTTCGCAAGATCGTCTGATACTATGTCACCGACATCATCATCGCCAAAAATTTCAGCAAGACCATGAAAGAGCAAGGTTGCGTTAGACATCCAACGCGGTGCCGCGTGGTCGAAGGGAACAACACGGTTGCTTACGCACAAATCGCTAGTTTGAAGTTGGAACCAGTTTTCCTCAAAGTGCTTTTGCACTTTAGCAGTGTGCGAGTTCGCATGCATAAAGGCCTCCGCAAGCTTGCTCGCGTGGGCCCAAACTAAGAGCACTCGCCTTTCATGGTCGAGTAACCGCCAATTCTCTTCCCTGAAGGACCAATTCCAAACCCACTTCAAGATCGCAGTGAACAACGTTCCGAATTGGTCGATATTGCCAATCAGCCCTTCGACCTCGCTGTTCGCATCGAACTTCTCAGGATTCTCCCGTCGTAACGCCAAGAGTTGAATGTAACGAACCGGCGTCAGCGTCTCATCAATAGGATTGGGTAGATCATCCTGCCGAACATCTAGCTCTCCAGCGAGCTTTACTGGGAGGCTGGTGAGCCTCTTGATTGCCTCTGCCTCTCCTAGCCGACAGGACAGGGAGTTGAATGCCTTTTTGACATCGAAGCCATGCTCACCCGGTTCGATTCCAAGATAGTGCTCCATCGCATCAAGGCTTGTGGGAACAAACTCATCAAGACCCACAGATTTGTTCGTCTTGAGCTTTTCAGGAAGCGTCGCGTAGTGACGAATGAGAGACGCTTCTGTTGCCTCATGCACAATCTCAGCCACTATATGCGGCTCAAATGCTGCTAGCGCGCGTTCTTGGTATGGTCGCCCAATTGAGACCGGCAACTCAAGACTTTGCATCAACTTATCGAGTGCTTTTGTCTTCGCGCTCTTAGGCGCCGCCAAAACTGGCAAAACAATATCAGAGATTTTCGCATATACCGGCTTGCCGAGAAGAAGGTCGCCATTCTCACTCCTCATGCGGACGATTTTTCCGTCGTCATTTCGAGTGCGGGCCTTGCCATAAATCAAGGCCGACCGTGCGGCTTTCCAAAATTTGTTCGGCTCGAACTTATGATTGCCGACCGTCACTGCCTGACGAGCCTTATAGAAACGAGAGAATGCTTCTCGCCGTGCAATCGCTTCCACAATTGGGTCGGGAAGAAAGCCGAGCTGGCGGCTCAGCACGGCCTCGTGGAACCGCAAATCCCTTCCTCGTAATTCTCTGCGATACTCCCGCAGCAAACCACTGTAGAAAGCCTCTAAATGATCGGCAATGCGATCAAGGAAATGATCATCTACCTGTAACTTTGGCTCAATTGCTCTCTGCCATAGCCAATTAAGGAAGTGTTCGCGTTTTTCCGTAAGCAAACTAGGTGTAATCCAGCCAATGCCTATCGCACTGATCAAGCACTGGCCAATTTCCATCGCCTCATAATAATTCTGCGCTTTCTCGGCAGTTTCCCAGTTTTGAGGATGTGTTGCTTGACCTAGCCTAAGATTGAACCAGACCCAATCAGAGGCAGCGTAGCATCTCGAAACATCGACGCTCTTGTCACCCCAAAGTGAAGATAGAACATTGGAAACAGCGCGAAGATATGAGCTTGGAGCCTCGGTTTCTTCCGGTCGTCCGGCGAGCCGCTCATCTTGATCACCGACTTTTGTATGTTGCATCAGGCGACGCGAAGCAGCAAAATAGCGTCGCGCCGTCTTTAGCTGATCAACCTCGATGATCTGCTCTGATACAATTGGAGCTGTTCGCAATGCACCCAGCACGTCATCTGCGATAAAGGGGACAAACGCTGAACCTCTAGATTGTAACAATGCGATCCTATCGAGTTTCTCTTCACTTGATATAGCCTTTGCAGCCCCGAGCGCGGTCAGCACCTCAATAACGCTAACAAGCGGCATACTGTTTGCGTTTGCATAGCCGTTGATCATCCGATCATCGATCCAAACGACTCCGCCATTGATCGTTTGCGCCCCGAGTATATCTGCCAAGGACTCCATCAAGATCCCGTCGGAGGGCTCTTCGTTCGGACCAGACTTTGGCACCGTATCAATATAATTTCGGAGTAGTCCGTTAGCGACAAACTCTCGAATCTTGGCCAGCTTACCTTGTGTCTCTTGTCCTAGCCGGGCCGCGTTGATTTCATGACGAGCTTGATCAACGTCGGTCAAATCGGTCGCTAGTTGGTACCGGCTTAGAAGGAACTCTAGGCCATTAATCCGCTGCAGTTGTTCTAACGCTGCAAAATCGATGTGCATTGTTGAGCCTTCCGCGAGATCGAATGTTGGGGCGATAGCGGTCTCACCCGATATCCCTTCGACATCGCTTTCATCGGCAAATCCATTTGCAACGACATAACTCAGCAATGCATCCCAGTCGGCGGCTTCCTTTGGTTCCTCGCTATTAAGAACGACTTTGTGGATAGCTCCATCCGGAGGACACGATGTCGAGATTTTTCCACTATCCACCAGTGCAACTACCGCCGACATCGTCCGAACGCGCTCTGGCTGATGATGCACTACCTCATGCTCCATTCGTTGAAGCAATTCGGGTAGTCTTGGCGAAATTAGTATCGGCGTTGGATGCCTGGCCAGTAGGTCCAGCAATCCAGCGTTGTAGGCTTCGAACAGCGCTGACACGTCGATGTGAATCCGCCAATCCGACCAATCAATCGGATATCTAATCTCCCTCTGGCGTCCACCATGTCGGACCAATTTCGCAGACAGCGGCGTTGGCTCCTGGTCCGATCCTGACAAGTAGATATTGGCGAAGTGGCCAACTTTGCCACGAACAGCTGCGTGAGTGGGGATTACACCTTTGAGCCAAAGGTCTTCAACATGCCGCTGTTCCTCATTCTGTTGCTTAATCATTTCGACGAGTTCGTCGATATCGGCAACCCGAATGGAGGGATTATCCGACCTAGCTTGCTCGCTAACCTGCGGCATAAAACGGCTGATCATATTGTCTAAGCCAAGCCGAAACGCTTGGTTCATTGATGCAGCAGCATACGGGTCCTCCACCCCGTCACTAACGCCAAAGTTAAACAGCTCCTTTGCAAATTCAGGGTCATGCAGGGCAAGGGCCTGTGACCAATGCCATGCTTCCGGTGGTGACAGTGCATTTTGCCGATAGGCCTCGACAACTGTCTCTGCTGCCCCGCGCAGATCGCCAACTTGAGCCCTTATCTGGGCACTAATCAGTTGGTCTGAAATAGGTTTCGATGGTTCACCAAGAATACCGGCATGTTGGAGCGCACTCTTAAGCTGCCCCAGATCCAATTGAAGTTTGGCCTGCAACCTCTGAATGTCTGGTGGGATAGAATCGCCAAACGCTTTTGCACGGTTTTCGATTAGGTCCAGTGCTCGCTCAGGCTGCTCGGTATTAGCACAGACGAACGCCGCGAGACGCACGGCATCGGCGGTGTCGAAAGCAAGTATCTTCTCTAGGTATTCTGAAAGCAGATGCCACTGGCCTTGTTCTGCTGTGAATCTAGCTGCCATGAGAGCAAAAGTATGAGGCGTTTCGCCCGAGAAGCTGTCCGCGAGTGCTTGCTGTAGAGCCTCATGATCACCGGTCGCGCGAACGTGCTCAATTATGTCACCGAGTTCGAGCGTCTCCTCGGTTATGTCTTCCTTTTCGTCAACACTTCCGAGCCTTTGCCACCAAAGCTCTGCTTCTCGATGTGCTGCACCGTCTTGTGCATCGAGCCCGTCCTTCAAGACCTCCACTTCGCTACTGAAATCGGGGTGGGATGCGATCATTGTGGCAAGGGCGCGTACATTGAAAACATCGGTCCCAGCTAGATACTCAGACTTCATCGCTGCGAAACTGGGGCCGAGATCAACATCAAGCCCGCGCATCACCGACCAAGCGATTGTGGTCACGTCTTTGGGATTCTCCCGAAGCAGCTGTGCAGCAAGTTTGCTTGCGTCATCGTAGCGACTTACAAGATTGCACAAGGACGCAAGGGTCCAGTGCTTCGCATCCAAAGCGCGGTCTTCTAGTTTGCCCCAGCGTTCGAAAAGCTGAATGGCGCGCAGCAACTGTTTTTGAGAATGCGGGTCAGATTTCACCAGCGCGAAATCAAGGGGGTTTGGTGCCATGTACCAATGGGTTTCGGCGATGGGTGAAATGGCTTGAGAGTAACGCACAATTGCGCCTGCAATTATGATTGCAGTCCATTCTCCAGCCAGTTCCTCGGCTTTTTGTATTGTCGTAAGCGCTGCGCCTCGGTCCCCATTAACAAGATGCAGTAACGCTTGGAGCCGAAGGGTCTCAGCATCATCGCTCCCATCTTCGAGCAATGCATTGATGACCTTCTCGCTTTCGTCAACTTGTCCAGCATCAAGTAAAATCGCCGCTTGGAGCTGCTTACCTGCCACGGTTTGTGGCGCGCCAAGGATTGCAAGGGCAGAGCTGGCATCCTTTTCTCGCAGAGCGATTTGGGCATCCAACCGATTTTCATCTTCATTGGGCAGTTCAGCTAGCTCACCGGCCAATCGCTTTGCATCCTCAAGCTCATCGTTGATCAACGCGAGAGTGGCCTCGAGACGGACGATGCGTGCTCGCGTCTCGGGGAGCAATTGCGACCACTCGTCAGCTAACCGCAATTCAGCCACCAACCCCTGAGCGGGTTCTAAATCGCCTGCGCGCAAAGAGCCGATCGCGACATCGGCTCGTGCGGTTACCTGCCCTGATAGCTTATCCTGGAGTTCGGCGAGTTGTCCAACGACGCTAGCATCTAGGATATTTGAAGTGGCCTTGGTGGCAATCACGCCGCTAGCGGCACGCCCACAAATCGCCTCAGCCCAAGCCTCGTTGAGGTACGACGATACTAGTGCTCGTAGATTTCGTAGCTTTTGTTTGAAGCTGTTTGGACCCCATAATTCATAAGATAGGCCAAAATCGTTCTTGAACCGCCGAGTTTCCTCAGCGATTTGGTCTCGGATATCGCGCTTGCTTAAGTTTGTCGCAGCCGTTGCAAGCACAAATCTCCGAACGTTCTGATGCTTCCAGTGACTATCCCAGTGGTTCAGGAACTCATCCGACCATTTCTTGATTTTAGTCGCGGTGGCTTCTTCGTAGCATTTACAGGAGCCAATATCGATCTGATCTGAATCGCGCACGTGTGCAATAACATCTGCTCCGCGATCAGTTGGACCACCAGAAACACCGTACAAATCGCTGGTTGCGATATCGGGCTCTTCATAAAGTATATCTTGCGTAAAGCGCTCGAATTCAGGCCAATCCATCCTATGCAATGGAGGCAGCTCACTATTGCGAACAGGAGGTGGCGAGTCCTTCGCTGACATCGCTATACTTTATCTACGAAACCTTCGTTTGTTCAACATGTGTTCCACAAACTTGTTGAAAGCTTATTTTGTTTTATCTCGTCTTTTTTCCGTTGCCCCCGGCCCGCGCTCTATGCGCGTTACGCACCGAGCCTGAAGTCTCGGCCCATTCGGGTGACGATCACTAACGTTGACTTAGGGGTGTCACCCCTCAACGCACATCAAGCAAAAATGGACGGTCTCCCGAGGCTCACTTCGCTGCGCCCGCCGTCAACTTTTCTCTCCGCTTGCACACCCACACTCTCGGCGAGGGCCAAGGGTTGCATGTGAAACCCTGTAGCAAGGCTGAAACATAGCTGCTCGAATACTTGTGGCATTGCCGAATTTGTGCCGATAAGCTGCCCTATAGGTGCCCAGATCAGAGGATTTTACGAATGCTTCAGCGCCTTAGAGAGTTCCATATATTCGGTCTATTGGCGCTTTCCCTTGGTGCCTTCCTCCAGGTTGGCGGAACAGCTCATGCTCAAGACTGGAATCCGCATCTGACGGAGGAGGTTCGAGCCAGTCCTGAGTTCTTAGCGTTCTGCCTCGAATATGATGATTTGCGAGGAAACAGAGAGCTGCAACGTGCGGCGAGAAGGCACGGAATTTTTGATCGGCGTATGGTTTTCTACAGGGAGATTCTGGGTCCACAGTGCGACGAGGCCAAAGAAGGCGCGGCGCTCCGCGAAATGAAGTCGTTCACAAACCAGCACCCGTTCTTGGACTACGATAGATATCCATTCGAAGTACCCGGCACCCGTGAGCGACTATTGCACGATCTGGCACTTGGCTGCCCCACTATCGTTCACGCCGAACAGAATACCACATGGGGATGGAGCGGCCGTGTATCAGACACTTTCTACAGTAAGAAGTTGATGGATGAGGTCATTGAGCGATGTGGGCCGGATACACTGGTTGTCATGCGGCTCAAGTCCATCAGAGGACCTCACCAACAAATTGCCGCGTTCTTGTTTGCATACCCCAAATTTGAGACGCGTTACGACTGGGCGGATAACAACAAACCTTTTTGCATCAACACGGCAGATATTGTTGGTTCGATCAATCTCTATCAATTTAGAGATTCTGGCTATCGCCTCTTCTACAACATGACCGACCTAGAAGATGTTCAGCAAGTGCTGGAGTCGTACAGAAACCTTGCTGGAAGCCTGCAACGTAGCGGCTACTCAAGAGTGTCTTGCGAAGACACGCTGGTAAGCTCAGCTCGTTCGATTCAAGAACGAGAGCGAGCTCGGTTAGCCCAAGAGGAACGGACAGCTAGGCTGCAAGACGAGCGAGCGCAGCGAAGCGCAGAGCGGCGTAGGCAACAGGAAGAGAACCAAAGGCGGTTGGCCCAGAGCGTGGCGAGAGCAGACGAGTTGGGATATATTCGGTGTGTTGGCACTGCTGACTATGGTATAACCAATCGCGATGGCGGTGGAGGCCGAACAACATATCAGTGCTTCAACGGAGACTGGCTATCACATGCTGAAGCAAGGCGAGTCTGTGACCCACTTTCTGACGCGGCTGACTTGGATGGAAGAGCTATGTTCTACTTCGATCCAAGAACCCGTGCATGCCATTTCGAAGATTTGAATTAGCGTAATCACAGCTATCATCGGTCAAGTTCCGGCCCTTCTCGGCTGGATGATGAGGCTCTTTGTTCTTCTTGCCTTTGTTCCAGAAACTCTCTTCGTCTGATTGCTTGCTCGGCGGAACAATCTTCAGGCGGAGGCTGCGGCTGTTGAGCAGGTTGTTCATTGTAGAGCCGCCCAAGCATCTGCCCCATATCCTGAGCCATCGTATCTCTTGCGGCGTCTACGGTGGGCAATTCACTCGGATCACCCAAACGCCGACGGGGGACTACGCAGCACTTCAGGCCGCCCAGCAGGGTGACCTTAGCCGCTGGAACTCTAGCTAAATCGGTGGACCACCCGAATAGGGAACGTCACGTGGATGAATCTACGAACTGATCAATCTCATCCAAATCTAGTCCTTCGTTTTCGATCTTGTCGAAAACTTCCTCTAATCTCTCATCTGAGATACCGGGTGGATCAACGTCGTAAACTAGCTGATCAACTCCTCCGAGGCCAGTCGTCGAGAGTCTTGCCCAACGTGGCCCAAACGCCCTCACAGCAGCGTACATTTTTGCCGCTTTTATCCGAGACACTCCCGATGTGAGCATGGCATCGTAAAACACACGGTGAGTGTTTTGCCAAGTTTCAGTCTTTTGGTCGCAGTAGTAATCATGGATCACCGTCGCATATCGGTAGTCACCAACGAACGGTGATCCAACGGTCGTCCAAAGCACACGAGGGATCGAAGCCCCATCGACTAGAGCGCCTGCGGGAACCCGCCATGCCTTGCCGTTGTCATCGATGTATGAGAACGGCTCAATGAGTTTGACCAATCGATCGCTTCCGTCATGCTCGACCCACTCAACAATCACCCGTCCTTCGTACTGGCCTGCAGCAGCTGAAGTTGGTGTAAGCATGATTGCACCAACTATGAACAGATGACTGCTCAAGGCAGTTAGATTTGAATAACTTGGCATCTTAATCCTCCCTTGCACGATCCCACACAATCCGGGCATTTCTGGTGAGGTCCAATCCGATAGACGAAACAGGATTGGATCTGTTGAGCAGTCGCTTATCTTCAACCCAAATACGCGCGAGCTGTGCTCGAACTGACGGGTGAGGATACCCTCTCTTATCGCGTAGAGCTTCGGGAATGTTAGCGTCGACATCAGCAAGGAAGTCACATTCCGGATCGGAACTGCATCTTTCTGCAAATTCAACAATTGCTAGCTCAGAAGCATCAAATTCCTGCATCTCGCCGAAGAACTCTCCACAAGCTTCGTTCTTGATCTCTTGGGCCGTAAAGTAAAAAACTGGTGAGAGTGGGAGACCGACATTAAACGGATGGTTTTGACAATATCGCAAGGGCTGTCCGATGGTCATGAGTGAGCTGCCCGCCAGTACTGCACCACTACAGGCTTTTCGATGTTGGCTGACACGTTGTACGATATTGGAGCCCACGTAATCAGCTTTGACCTCATTGAGCCAGTGGCTCACGTTATCGACTGAGCAAGTTTTGGGTTCGAGATGCTGTTCGCCGCTATCGGTATGCCCTAGATAAGCATGACCGTAT
Source organism: uncultured Porphyrobacter sp. (assembly GCA_964443505.1). Lineage (GTDB taxonomy): Bacteria > Pseudomonadota > Alphaproteobacteria > Sphingomonadales > Sphingomonadaceae > Erythrobacter. Next base: position 48,983 of record CAYUCZ010000024.1, read on the forward strand.
TCGTGTGCCATTGCGAACAGTTCGGCACCATCGGTGTACGCCAAAATGATCTGCGCGTGTTCCAAATCAGGCAACATCGGAGGGCGGTTTTCCAGACCAAGGAATGTTCTGACCGTGGACTTAAACGCACTCTGAATGTGAGGGTTTTGATCGAGGTAACGAGACAAATCGTCCTCATCTGAAGAATAACTGATATCGCCACTTTGCATGGCGCTCAGGTCAAGTGTGAATGAAGATACCTTCGCCATTTCATAGACGAAGGAAAAGAACGCTTGGTCGAAAACTACGATACGTCCTGTTTGCCCCTTTATAGGCGTTATCGAGACATTGATTGACCCAAGGTTCAGACTTCCGAATGCAAACTCAATGTCGTGGCCGTAACCAATCTCATGAGCCGCGAAATCAACTTCGTTATGCAGCCTCCAAAGCAACCAATACGCCCCAGGAAATTCGAATGGCGTAGAAACTACGCTACAAGCATACTCCATTGCTTCTGGATCGCCCAGACCACCCCCAAATGAGCCAGCCAACTCCAGGCACTCAGCCTTTGAGTTGCGGCACTCCATTTCGCTCTGACCAGACGCAACGCACTGGTTTCGCTGCATGCTCGCCAGAATTGGATAAAGGGCCGAATGTCTCGGTGAATTTGGGTTTGTCAAAAGTGTCTCGGATTCGATAAGCGAGTCAATCTGCTGGTAGCGTTCCCGAGTTTCTTGGCGGGTCATCAGTCGATAAGCCTGACTAGCAAGTTGCGCCCTCACGTTCAGATCCTGTGGAACAACATCCTGAACTTTATTGTTCTCCACAATTGTCACGCAATCGCATTCAGGATTCTGACTCTCTCGAGCCCACGCTTGGCACTTCTTAATCTGCTCCTCAGCCGCGTCTTCGGGTAGTTCTTCTCCGTCGTTAATCCAATAGTGCTCTATGTAGAGCACTTCGTTTTCTCGAACCGCTCCGAACCTGTCCCAATCCACGCAAATTGTACCGACATTTGCGGCAGACCCGCTGAATTCTTCAAGATGTCCGTCACGTTCCAAAAGCCGTTCAAGTAAGCCATAATAGCTAGAGGCGACCGAAAATTCGGCATTCGTCTCTTCTAACCTGCCGGCTTCATCATCTTGCTGGAGCGCCGTTGCACCTACAGCTACGCTAAGGGACAAAATGCCAGCAAACAAAAACAAGTAACGCTGCATCGCTAGCTCCATTTACTTCAATCGAAAGCGTGGTTTGAGTAGGCATTTTCGAGGAGTCGATTGAATGAAATATACCTTAACAATTAGATCGGCAAATCTAATATCTGAAATATTGTGGCTAGTGATTTAGTTCACCGCCCAATTAGCATTGATTTCATATTCACCTAAGTTCTTAGGGCGCTGCCCTCAGCGCGCTTCAAGGCAAATGGGTGGTCTCCCGAGGCTCGCTGCGCTGCGCCCGCCACCAATTTGCCTGTTCCGCTTGCACACCCGCTGTTCGCCACGAGGCAGAGGTTGCAGCAGCAGCATGCAACCTGCCGTTGCCAGTTAGTGGAAAGGAAGAACTCCCATGAGCATGTTTGAAAGAAGCCGTCAGTCAGAACCCAAAGCTCCAAGCCTTATTGCATGGCATGTCAGCGAGAAGAAGGATAACAGCTATTGGCACCGCATCGGTGCGTCATGGGATCATCGTGATAATCGAGGCATGACTCTCATCCTAGACAGCATGCCTGTTGATGGTCGGATTGTGCTGAGAGCACCGAAGGAAAAGTGAGGCTTGAAACATGATGATGGCTCCGCAGGTGAGCGGAGTCTATTATCTCTCAGGCTCTGGGCCATCGCGTGATGGCTCAGAGCGATCCTGTTCAGCCTCGCGCTGCCGTTCTTCGATGAATCTCTGTTTTGCGTCTTGGGCTTGATCGACAGTGTTGGGCGGAGGCTGCGGTTGTTGAACAGGCTGCTCACGTTCAGGCACTGTGCGCAG
>CAYUCZ010000025.1:0-45719 GCA_964443505.1 uncultured Porphyrobacter sp.
GAGCATAATGAAAAGGGACAGCCGATCCTTGTCGGCACGGTTTCGATCGAGAAATCAGAGCTTTTGAGCCAGTTCCTCGACAAGGAAGGCGTCAAGCACGAGGTCCTCAACGCTCGCCAGCACGAACGCGAGGCGCATATTGTGGCGCAGGCGGGCCGGATCGGCGCTGTGACGATCGCGACCAATATGGCCGGTCGCGGCACCGATATTCAGCTTGGTGGTAATGTCGAGTTCCGGATCGAAGATGAGCTTGGCGAGATGGAAGATGGCCTCGTCAAGGACGCCGAAATCTCACGGATCAAGGAAGAAGTCGCGGCAGAAAAGGCCAAAGTGCTCGAAGCAGGCGGGCTGTTCGTTCTTGGTACTGAGCGCCACGAAAGCCGCCGGATCGATAACCAGCTGCGCGGCCGTTCGGGCCGTCAGGGTGACCCCGGCCTTTCGCGCTTTTACCTGTGCCTTGAAGACGATCTGCTGCGCATCTTTGGCCCTGACACCTTGTTTGCCAAGATGATGAATTCGAACCTCGAAGATGGCGAGGCAATCGGTTCCAAATGGCTGTCCAAGGCCATCGAGACCGCACAGAAGAAGGTCGAGGCGCGCAATTACGACACGCGTAAACAGGTCGTCCAATACGACGATGTGATGAACGACCAGCGCAAGGTTATCTATGAACAGCGCGGCGAGATCATGGAGGCGGACAAGGTCGATGATGTGGTGCTTGATATGCGCCACGATTCGATCAGTTCGATCATCTATGCCAGCTGCCCGGTCGGCTCTTATCCCGAACAATGGGATATCGAAGGGCTGAAGGAAAAGCTTGGCGATGTGTTCGGCATCGCGCCGCCGCTTGAAGACTGGCTTGAGGAAGATCAGGTCGAACAGGAGATCATCGAGGAGCGCATTCGCGCGCAAACCGATGAGATGATGGAAGCCAAGCTTGCCAATTATGATGGCGATATCTGGCGCCGGGTGGAAAAGCAGCTGCTGCTTGAACAGCTTGATTTCCACTGGAAGGAACACCTCGCAACGCTCGACGCGCTGCGTCAGGTGATCTGGATGCGCGGGATCGCACAGAAACAGCCGATCAACGAATACAAGCAGGAAGCTTTCGCCCTGTTTGAAACCATGCTCGAAACTCTGCGCGAAGACGTGACCAAGCTGTTGTTCAAGTCTGAGCTGCGCATGGCTGAGCCTGAGCCGGTTGATCTGCCAGACCTGCCGGACTTCCTAACAGGCCATATCGACCCGCTGACGGGCCTCGAAAATTCAGGGGACGGCGATGGTTCGGCTGAACGGCCTGAACTGTTCGGATCGCTCGCCGGTGCACCGCGCGCCGCTGCAGGACCGGGCGGCAAGATCACCGAAAACCCCTATGCGCACCTCAACATCAGCCGCAACGCGCCTTGCCCGTGCGGTTCAGGCAATAAATACAAGCATTGCCACGGCGCGATTGGGATCCCTCCGGTTGCAGCGCCGCTCTAAAGCCTGCGCGGCAATCGCCAATGGGCAGGGCTAGTCCATGCCTTTGATCGTCCTGCTTGCTGGCGGGTTCTTCGTCACGGCGCTGCTTTATGCGAGCGTGGGGTTTGGCGGGGGATCGACCTATTCAGCGCTGCTCGCGCTGTCAGGGCTGGATTACCGGGTCCTGCCGCTCGTCTCGCTCGCGTGCAATATCGTGGTGGTGAGCGGGGCAACATGGCGGTTTGCGCGCGCTGGCGTCACCCCGTGGAAGGGCGCGATGGTGATGACCGCTTGTGCTGCCCCAGCCGCCTTTGTCGGCGGGTTGATCGCAATTGACAGGGATAGCTTTCTGCTGCTGCTGGGGGCCAGCCTCGTGCTCACCGCGATCACTATGCTGATCCCGGTTCGAGAAGCGGTGCAAGGGGAGCCGTCTTCCATCGCGCGCTTCATGCCGGTTGCAGCCGCGCCGATTGGTTTTCTTGCAGGCTTGGTCGGTATCGGAGGGGGCATATTCCTGGCCCCGCTGCTGCATCTGACGCGGTGGCGTGATGCGCGCGCGATTGCAGCAACCGCGAGCCTGTTCATCCTTGTCAATTCGCTGTTCGGGCTCGCCGGACAGCTCGCCAAGAGCGGTCCTGCCATGTTTGCAGGCGCAATGGTTGAGGCGCTGCCCTTGCTGATCGCGGTGGTTGTCGGCGGCCAGATCGGCAGCCTGATGGCGGTTCGGGTCCTGCCCTTAAAATGGATACGCTGGCTGACCGCAGCTTTGGTAGCGGTGGTGGGTCTCAGGTTGCTTGCCGGCCTTTAGGCCACCACCGCCAATCCCTTATCCTCGTGTGAAATATGCGCCTGCCAGATCATCGCGGGCAAGGCGTTCGCAGGTGCGCTTCATGCTGCGGTTGAAGCGGACCACGTGATCGCGTGAATGCGCCATGCGCTGGGCATCGGCGAACTTTTCCTGCACGCGCTCATATTCCTCGTTGATTTCCTCGTCGAGCTTGGCCTGAGCGTCCTGCTCGCTCATCCCACCCGCGACAGCCATGGCGATCGCACGGGTCTTCCAATCGCTGATACCGGCATCATCGACGGTGAAGTCGTGCTGGCGGCAAGTCTGCGCCATCGCAACCGAGTCTGCGATCTTTTCAAAATTCTTGCTCGTGTCAGCGTCAAGATCTGATGCAGCGAGCATCATCATCAGCGGCGCTGCCAATACAGTATAACCAAGGCCCATAGATTCCTCCTGAAGTATCGTATTTCAGTCCCGACAGGGGCGATACTAGCAGCGTCTTGACCCGGTTGTCCAAGCCCCTGTTATAAATAGAAATATTGTGGATTTTGACTATTTATATCGCAGTGCAGCAAATAAAAACAAGACTAACGGAAATGGTTAATGTATCATTATTGATCAGAAGAAATAACGATATAGTATCAGCTAACTTTTATATGCAGTCTTCGTCTTGAACTTCTGGGGAGTCTCAAGATGGCAAAAGATTCGAAAGACAAGGGCTCAAATGATGAGCTCAAAGTAGTTATAATTGAAAGTGTTGATCAGGTTATTACAAACCTGCAAAGTCAGCTTCAGATCAAAGACACACTCGTTACTGCGGTAAGCGCGATGGTGGGCGTCGATACAGACGGTTATACATCGGACGTTACTACGCATGTAACCAGTGCAATTGGTCTGATGAACCCAAACGTCACAGTAGAAGATCCGTCGACGACTTGTGAATCGGATTCGAGCGATATTTCGACCGCCTGCACGACCTACACGACGTCAGAGACTGACAACGATCACACGCAGACCAAGGCTCAGGACGCAACGACCACCACGTTCACCACGGCGATCGCCACGTGGAACTCGGCCCTTGCGACCTATGACAGCGCGGTAAGCGCAGCGCATATCGACTGCCACTACACGGTCAGAACAGCGCAGAACGAATACCAGCAGAAGATCAACGACGATTCGCACAGCCGTTCTGAGTTCCTTGCCGCCACGCTCAAGACCAAGACGGCAACGGCACTCCAGACTTACGAAACCGCTGTTGCAACCGCGACTTCGACCCTGGCTTCGGCTGCGGCGACGTTGATCAATGCCTATGCGACCTATGCCGATACCACGATCAGCAACCAGCTGACCCGCTCGGTTTCCGACGCAACGGCCGAACAGACCTTCTGGCAGACTGTCGAGACCACTCTCGACGGCTGATCTCGTTGAGGTCCGCTCTACCCAATCTCTAAGTCAAAGGACGCGCCATGCCTGTCGAAGTCAGCTATCCCGGTGTCTATATCGAAGAGCTTCCCAGCAGCCAGAAATCGGTTGTGCCGGTGGCGACCAATATCGCCGCATTCGTCGGGCGGGCGCTGTATGGTCCGGTTGATGAACCGATCACCATCTTTGACTATGGTGATTTTCAGAAGCAATTCGGTGGTCTGCAATTCGACTATCCGATGAGCTATGCGGTCCAGGACTTCTTCGAGAATGGCGGTTCGCAGGCTATCATTGCGCGTCTGTTCGAACCCACGATTGGCGATGGCTATGCGCGGATGACGTTCCCGCCCGCCCCGCCGCCTGTGCCGGACAATTGGGTGGTCGATGCCAATGAAACCAAAGGTGCAACCAGCATCGCGGTTTCAGCGCAGGATGACACATCCGAAGCCGAACCGATTGCTGGCATGACGTTCAAGCTGGACGGTGATCCGACCGAATATCTCGTCACCGGCTTTACCGGAAAGACCGACAAGGATCCTGCCTCAATGGCGATTGTCCCGGCTCTCAGCCAGGACTTCCTCCAGTGCACCGGCATCACCTTTACCCAAGGCTCAACCCCATCGGGTTGGCAAGGTGCTGGCACTGGCAGCGATACGGTCAAGCTGTCAGGCGGCAGCGGTATTCCCGAGCTTGGTGACACGATCACTTTTGCGAGCGACACCGCGGATACGCCGACCCACTACACGATCATCGAAACGCCCAGTGTTACGGGGACTGAGCCAACCAATCTTGAGCTCACTCTCAAACTGCACAGCAAGGCGACCTCGGGCTATGGAGCGGTTACGATCTGGCCTGCCAAGGCGCTGCCGATGCCGGTCGATTGGGAAGTGGAATCGGTTGATGCGGGCAAGACATCCGACACCGCGACGGTAACCCTGATCAACGGACACAATGATCCGCTTGCCGGCGATCAATTCGTGATCGGCACCAAGACGGGCAATTATGTCGTCACGTCTTTCACGGCAAAGACCGACAAAGCGCCCGCAACCATGGATGTGAAGCGCACTGATGGCGACATCAAGCTTTCCGACTTCTGTCTATGCTGCAAGCCGATCTTCAGCCGCGTTCCGCCTGAAGGTTCGACCATTACGGCGATGCCGAAGGAGAACGAGACCAAGCTGACTGTCACTCAGCCGACCACAGGCACGATCGATATCGGTGACACCTTCAAAGTGGATGGCGATGACACGGTCTATTCGGTCCGCTTTATCGATGGCCTCGACATCTATTTCCTGCCGGGTGCCAAGGAAGACTTCACCAGCGCGGATATCACCTTCTATCCGACGCTGACCTTGAAGGCAGCCAATCCGGGCAAATGGGGCAACAGCCTCCAGGCCAAGGTCGATACGCAAGGGATCACCGAACACACCGCCGAACAGTTTACCGACGAGTTCGACATCACCGAGAGTGATCTGTTCAACCTCACGATCACGCTTTACAACTCGCAAGGCATTCCAAGCGCGAGCGAGCGCTATCTCAACCTGTCGGTTTCAACCGAGGGCAAGCGCAAGAACTACCCCAACCGGGTCGACAAGGTGTTGAAAGCGGAGAGCTCGCTGGCGCTGGTTGACCGGCTTTCGGCAACACCGCCGTCGGATGGACAGCTTGCCATTGGTGCCAATGGCAATGACGGGACCAATCTGAGCCCAACGACGTATATTGGCAATGATGCGGCAAAGACCGGCATGTATCTGCTTGAAAAGGCGGACCTGTTCAATCTTCTGTGTATCCCGCCAGATCGCCGCTTCCTCGAAGAAATTCCCGAAGCCATGTGGGATCTTGATCCGGCGGTGCGTCACGAAGCCGCGATGTTCGCCACCAACCGGCGCGCCTTTTATATCGTCGATCCGACCACGGATTGGTCGAACAAGGCGAAGAAGGGCGAGCTTTCAGACCTTGATCCATCGCAGCTGGGCATCACCGGCAAGAACAAGGCCGGTCAGCAAATCGCCCGCAATTGCGCGGTCTATTTCCCGCGCATCTGGAAAGAAGACCTCAAGATGAAGAGCCGCGAGGCGCTGTTTGCATCTTGCGGAGCGATCGCCGGCGTGATGGCATCAACCGATGTGTCACGCGGGGTCTGGAAAGCGCCTGCTGGCCAGAATGCCGGGATTGGCGGGATCACCAAGCTTGAGCTGCCGCTCAACGATATGGAGAACGGCCAACTCAATCCCAAAGGCATCAACTGCCTGCGGACCTTCCCGACGATCGGTCCTGTTGTGTGGGGCGCGCGGACGCTTCGCGGGGCGGACGCGTTCGAGGACCCGTACAAATATGTCTCGGTTCGCCGTTTCACTTTGTACGGGGCGCGCGGACGCTTCGCGGGGCGGACGCGTTCGAGGACCCGTACAAATATGTCTCGGTTCGCCGTTTCACTTTGTTTGTTGAGGAATCCCTTTACCGCAGCACGCAGTGGGCGGTGTTCGAACCCAATAACGAGGCGCTGTGGTCCTCGCTCAGGCTGGAGGTAAGCACCTTCCTCGCCGGGCTGGCCCAGGAAGGCGCGCTCTACAACTACACCGTTCAGTGCGACGCCAAGAACAATCCGGCCGATCAGATCGAAGCAGGCAAGGTCACCGTCACGGTGGGCATTGCTCCGGTCGATCCAGCCGAATTCGTCATTCTGCAAATTCAGCAGACCGCGCCAACGGTTTGAGGACCGGCCACTTCGTGAGGATCAAGATCCGCCCAACACGCTTCGCCAGGATTGAGAGACAGCCATGACCAAGAACACCGAATTTCCCAAGGCGACTTACCGCTATGACCCTTATCGGAGCCACAAGTTCCGCCTGAAGTGGGACGGGCAATATGTCGCTGGTGTCTCGAAAGTGTCAGCGCTTTCGCGTTCGACCAAGGTGGTCACGCACCGTTCGGGCGGTGATCCATCGGTTCCGCGCCGTATGCCGGGTCAAAGCGAATATGCTGCGATCACGCTGGAGCGGGGGGTCACCCATGATCCGGTGTTCGAACAGTGGGCGAACAAGGTCTGGGATTATCACAATTCGACGCTCGACGATCAGCAGGGCGGCACCAGCAACAAGGATGTTTCGCTCAAGGATTTCCGCAAGGACATCATCCTCGAGGTTTACAACGAAGCGGGCCAGAAGGTCATGGCGTACAACATCTATCGCTGCTGGCCCTCGGAATACCACGCGCTCCCTGACCTCGACGCCAATGGCAATGCGGTGGCGATCTCGATGCTCAAGCTCGAAAATGAGGGCTGGGAGAAGGATACATCGGTCAAGGAGCCGGATGAGCCGAGCTATCTTGAGCCTTCGAGCTAATCCATGAGCGCGCTTACTCCTGCCCAATTGGTCGCCCTGTGGGAGAAGGGCAGCGGCGTGCCTGAATGGCGCCGCGCTCTGGCGATGATTGACGCTGGCAGCGACAGCGCGGGCGGATCAGGCGGCGGATCAGGCAAGGACAGGTTTAAGGCATTGCGCAAGCTCCCCTTGGGCAAGCGCAATGCCCGCCTGCTTGCTATGCGCCGCGACACGATCGGTCCTGACCTGCGCGCCTTTGTCAAATGCCCCAATTGTTCTGAACCGCTTGAGTTCGAACAGTCGATTGGCGAACTGCTCGATGGGCATGGCGATCCGTTTGACAAGCCAAAGACAACGGAATTCACGTTCGAAGCAGGCGGGGTAGAGATGACCTGCCGCCTGCACGATAGCAGCGATCTTGAGGCAACGGCATCGCTTCTGTTCGAAGATGAAATTGCTGACGCTTTGATTGATCGCGCGGTGATAGAGGCGCGCATGGCAGGCGAAGCGATCCCTGCAGCCGGGTTAAGCGAAGAGGTGCGCGCTCGTATCAGTGAAGAGCTTGAACAGCGCGATCCACTTTCGCATCCGGCTATCCCGCTCGGCTGTGCGGCGTGCGACCATGTGTGGAAAGCGCCCATTGATGTTCCCGCCTTTTTCTGGACCGAGATCGAACGTCAGGTGCGCGCAGTTCTGGACGATGTCGTCACGCTTGCCCGAGGTTATGGCTGGCGTGAAAACGACATTCTCGAAATGGGGGCCTCGCGCCGCCAACTTTATCTCGACGCGCTGGAATAGCTCTTATGGCTGCGCGCGCGAAAACCCCTAATGCCATCACCACGCAAGGTGAAACCGTGTCGCCTGCGGCCGAATATGGCTCGCGCATGATTGACTTTTCCGCACAGCTTCCGCGCGCGGCAAACCGCAATCGCGCCAATCCGCTGCCGCTTCCCATTCCCGGATGGGAAGAGCGTAAGGTGGAGCGCCAGCCTGTGCGGTTTGCGCCTGGCTCGATCCGTCCTGCTCCCATGGCGAAGCCCGAGCCGATTGCGCCCAGCGCGCTTGAAGTAGAGCCCGGACACATCACTGTGCCGCCGCCTGATCCGCGCAAGCAGGAAGAGGAATCCAAACGCAAGCTGCCCCCTTCGCGGCGTGAGCGGCTGTTTGGCCAACACGGTTCGGAACACTCACTGGAGGAAGGCTCGTCCGGGGAGGCGAGGCACGCGCTGGGATGAGCGACTATCACAGCATCGCGATGGTCACAGCCGCGCTGCGGAGCATAGTCCAAGGCGCCGTCGACGATGCTGTGCCCGAAGCAAAAGTGTATGTCGGCCCGCCCAACGAACAGCAGAAGGATCAGACACCAGAGGTCACCTTGTACCTCTACCAGGTCACGGCCAATGCCGAGATCCGCAACCATGATCTGCCGCGTTGGGGGGCAGACGGGCAGATATTCCAGCGCCCTCAGGCGGCTGTGAACCTGCGCTATCTGATCAGCTTTACTGGCGCAGGCATTCAGCCAGAATTGATGATGGGCAAAGTCGTCAGCCACTTTCACGGCCTGCCTCAGGTTAGCCGCAAGAAGCTTGCGGATCTGGCGCTTAACCCGAAAGGCCCGCCAGCAGGCGCGGAAAAGCTCAAGGATGCCAACCTTGCGCTTCAGCATGACACGATTTCGATCACGCCGTCTTATCTCGATTTTGAAGAGACCTCGAAGCTTTGGTCCTCCTTCTTCCAGGTCCGGCACAGACGCTCGCTGATGTACGAAGTGCATCCGCTGATGATCGATTCCACGTCTGCTGCCGTGTGGGCCGAAGTGTTTGACGGCAATATCGAAAAACCGGTGGAGCAATGGCCATGATCGAGCAGCAACCGACCGCCTCGCACCAGCCTCTCGTCAGCGAAATTAAGCGCGTGACAACGATCCTGTCAGCGTATGCCGCCAATGAGACAGTGCATTTTCATGAGCCGATCAAGGGCCCTGACGCACCCGAACACAAGGCAGCGCCGCCAAGCCCATTAAGCTGGCTAAGGCAGGTCTTTGGGCTCAGCGATTTCGAAAGCGACATCCTTGTCCTGTGCGCGGCGATGGAGCTTGATGCGGAATGCGCGCGCGTGGTGTCGCAATTGCAGGGCGAGGCGGCGCCGACCTTCTCGCTTGCGCTGGCAGCGCTTCCCGCTGCGCATTGGAGCGCGCTGATGCCCGATTCCCCGCTGCGGCGGTGGGGTCTTGTCCATCTTGCCGATGAACGATCGGTCTCGCGTTCACCGATGCGGATTGATGAAAACATCATGCACTATCTGATCGGGCTCGACAGCCGCGATCCGCTGCTCGCCTCGCAAACCGAAAAGGTTGAACCAAGCTGGGCGATGCCCGGCGTGCTTCAGACGATTGGCGAGCAGATCAAGGCCAATTGGTCGCAGCATGTCGATGCGGGCGAAACCCCGCCTTCGCTGTTGCTTTATGCAGGCGATACCGAACTCAAACGCTCGCTTGTCGCATGCGCTGCGGCAGAGCTTGGCTTTGGCCTTACCGAGGTGCGATTGGAGCATCTTCCCGCTGACAGGGGAGAGCTTGCAACTCTGATCCGGGCGCTTGAGCGCCAATCGCTGATCGATGCCAAATGGATCATGGTTTCGTGCGGCCGTGCGGCGCTTGAAGGGGATATGCTCGCCAAGCTGGAAAGCGTGCTCGCGCTTGCCGATCTGCCGCTCAGTGTAATCTGCGCAAGCGCGCCGGGCTGCGCGTTGGCTCTGAACTCGATCCATATCCCGCCTGTCCCTGCCAGCGAGCGGGCAGAGCTGTGGCACCAATTGCTCGGCGATGATGCGCTGGCACCCCGCGATATTCAGCGGCTTGCCTACCAGTTCAACCTGACCGGGGCAGAGATGAAAGCTGCATGCCGCGAAGCCGCTGTTTGTGCCGAGGCTGACGAGGAAGAAAGCTTTGCCAGCGCCCTGTGGGAGGCCTGCCGCGAACAGGCGCGCGCAGCCATGCCTGACACGGTCGAACGGCGCGAAACGCAAGTTGGCTGGGACGGGCTCGTGCTCTCCGGCGCGCCGCGCTCGATGCTCAAAATGCTTGAACACCAGGTCCGCAACCGTGCGCAGGTGCATGGCGAGTGGAATATGGGCACCAAGGGTGCGGCGGGATACGGCATCAGTGCGATGCTGTCCGGTCCCAGCGGCACCGGCAAGACTCTTGCCGCAGAGGTAATCGCGCATGAGCTCGGCCTTGATCTTTATCGCATCGATCTGAGCATGGTGGTCTCGAAATATATTGGCGAGACCGAAGAGAACCTGCGTGTCATTTTCGATGCAGCGGAGAAGGGCGGGGCGGTGCTGCTGTTTGACGAAGCGGACGCGCTTTTCGGCAAGCGCAGCGAGGTCAAGGACAGCCGCGATCGCCACGCGAACACCGAAGTCAGCTACCTCTTGCAGCGCGTTGAAAGCTATGGCGGGCTTGCGATCCTGACGACCAACCTCAAGGACAATCTTGACGATGCGTTCTTGCGGCGGCTGCGCTTCATCATCGATTTTCCCTTCCCCGAAGCGCGCGAGCGTGAAGCGATCTGGCGGCGCGCGCTCCCACGCGAAGAGCTGCTCAGCGGAGTTGATCCGGAGCGTCTGTCTGGCCTTGCTGTGGCGGGCGGATCGATCCGCAATATCGCGCTGAACGCGGCATTCGTTGCGGCTGAACAGGGCCGCTTGATCACCATGATGGATGTGCGCCGGGCAGCAGAGCTTGAATATGACAAGCTTGAACGCAGCCTTGGTGATTTTGACTGGTCGAGGACCAGCACAGCTGTTGCTGGCAAGCTGGAGACCACGTCATGACCTATCAGTCGCGCGGTCCCACCATCATGAAAGGCGCCTTTGTCTCGATCCCCGCATCAGGCGGGTCGCCGCAGACGATCGCCTTTCAGTACAACCCTTCGACGCTCAAACGCACACTGACCCCGCAGCAGGTCGGCGGTGAACCTCAGGCGCGCTCAGAAGCGGTGCGCTTCACCGGACCGCCTGTGCAAACGGTGAGCATTGATATCGAGCTTGATGCAGCCGATGGACTGTGCGTTGGCACGCCAAGCGCGGTTCAGGCGGGCAGCCTGCCGCAGATGGCTCAACTTGAACTGCTCGTTTATCCCGATTTGCAGCAAGTCAATCAGGCCCAGTCGCAGCTGTCATCAGGCGTGATGGAAATCGCTGCGCAAACCGCGCCGCGCACTTTGTTTGTGTGGGGCAAATCGCGCGTGCTGCCGGTGAGCTTGACCGGATATCAGATCGTTGAGGAATTGTTCGATAACCGGCTCAACACGATCCAGGCGACAGTGACTGTATCGATGCGGGTGCTGACTTATGTCGATCTCGATCCGTCCAATCGCAGCGCGTCTGACTTCAAGACCTATCAACAAAGCCTGATGCAGCTGGCCGCCATGGCCCCTGCCGGAACGGCGCAGCAGACCGGCGTTAATGCCGGCAGCTATTGATGGGGAACGCGAACAATGTTTGACCCTGCCAGCCGTTATCATCCGCTTCCCAACCGCACGATCCGCGACGAGGATGGCAGTGAATATGTCTATCGGGCGCGCCGGTTTATTCCGCGCGCTCAACAATCCGCGCTGCGTCCGGGCACCGCGGTGGAGATTACGGTGCGCGATGGAGACCGGCTCGACACCATTGCCGCACGCGAACTGGGCGATCCGCTGGCCTTCTGGCGGATTGCAGATGCAAACCCGGCGCTTAATCCGTTTGAACTGGCCCGTCCGGGAACGCGGCTTGTGATCACCGCATCGCCTTCTTCTCAGCTTGGGGAGGATAGCGAATGAGCGAGCCCAAAAACCTAGGCCTTGAATTGTGGCTGGGCGACATGGTCGCAAGCAAGGCGCCGGCTGACATCATGAACCTGCTGCACAGCGCGGTTGTAACCCGCAGCTGCTGCGCGCCTGGAACTTTTCAGCTGACCTTCCGGCTCGACCGGGAAAAGGGGTCAAAGAAGGATTTCGACCTATTGACAGGGGGCAAGGTCAAACCCTGGAACAGGGTCCTGATCAGAGCGAAAATTGGCTCTCAAACCACCAGCCTGATCGACGGGTTCATCACCGCTCAATCGCTGTCGCACGACGCTGAAATGGGCGTATCGCAATTGGTGGTTAGCGGGGAGGATGTGTCGGTGATCATGGACCGGCTTCAACTCTCGCTCGAATATCCAGAGATGGGCGATGCGGCGATTGCTGCGCTGGTTCTGGCGAAATACACGTTGGTCGGGATCGCGCCTGAGATCACGCCGACACCGCTCGACCTAATGCCGCAAGTGCTCGAACGCACGCCGCAGCAGAACGATACGGACCGGGCTTTCCTGTTCGAGATGGCGTCGCGCAATGGCTATCGTTTCTGTGTGAAGCCGGGACCTGTGCCGATGACGAACATCGCGCAGTGGGGGCCTCCGTTCAACATTGGTTCGGTTCAGAAACCGCTTTCGATTGACCTGTCGAGCTCCACCAATGTTCGCAAGATCAACTTCCAGTTCAACGCCGCCGCGCCTGTTCAGGTGCTTGGCATGGTTCAGGATGATGACACCGAAATAGACCTGCCGCTTGCCACTTTGATGAGCACGCGCGTGCCAGCCTTGGCACAAGACCCTGCGCTTGATGCGATTGGCCTGATGCAGCGGCGCCAGCTCTTCACCGATCCGCGCTATGGCTATCTGAAAGCGCTCAATGATGCGCAGGTGATCACGGATACGACTTCGCAGGACGCGCTTACCGCAACCGGCGAACTCGACACGCTGAGATACGGCGCGGTGCTGGATGTGCCGGGCCTTGTGGACCTGCGCGGTGCGGGCACGTCGTATGATGGGCGATACCGCGTCGAGGGGGTCACGCATTCGCTTTCACGCGGCAGCTATTCCCAACAATTCCAACTCGCCCGTGAAGGGACAGGCAGCACAATCTCGCAGGTGGCAGCATGAATTGCGAAGTAGGCAGACCGACATGGAACCAGGGCAAGCAGCGCTTCTGGGGCAAGTATCGCGGCAAGGTCGAAAACAACATCGATCCGCTGTTTCAGGGACGCATCATCGCGCGTGTTCCCTCGATCTCAGGCTCGTTGCTCAACTGGGCGCTTCCGTGCGTGCCTTATGCCGGGCCTGATGTGGGGTTCTATGCGATCCCGCCCAAGGGCGCCGATGTGTGGATCGAATTTGAAAACGGCGATCCTGACTACCCCGTTTGGGTCGGCTGTTTCTGGGGGCCGGAAGACATTCTCCACGTGCCAGAACCGGTCGTGCCAGAGCTGAAAGTCTTCAAGACAGAGCATTCCTCGATCGTCATCAATGATCTTGATGAGGTTGGCGGGATCACGATCAAGTGCAACATTCCCGCAGTCGATATCCCGCTCGAAATCGTGATGAATTCTGAAGGCATCAAGCTGTCTTGCCCGGAATCGACGATCCAGATGACGCCTGCGAGCATCACGCAGACCGTGCCCGAAGCGCGCGTTGCGGTTGAACCGGCGCGGATCGGGATGACGGTTCCGGAAAGCACTGTGAACATCACGCCTGAACTCATCTCGCTCGCGGTTCCAGCATCTTCAATGGAAATGACAGCGGCCGCGATTGAAACCGAGTCGGTTGAAGTCAGCACCGAGGGCGAGGTGAACATGATGCCGGTCGTCACGATTGAAGGCGAAGAAAACGTCGCCGGTGCCGTGACCGCAGAGCTTGAGGTGAATGTCGCAGGCGCCCTTACGGTTGAAGGCGGTGTTGCCATCGAAGGCGGCGGAGAGATCGACGGGGCGCCGATCATATGACGAGCCGTGCTGCCTTTCCCTATGCTTTGACGCCAGCTGGCCCGACCGCGCTTGCAGAGGGCGAGCGCGCGCTTGCTGAGATGCTTGCGCAGATTGTGCTGGTGGGGATGGGTGAGCGCGTGAACCGGCCTGATTTCGGAACACCCTTGCGCGATATGGTGTTTGAGAATTCAAGCGCGGAAGTAAACGCAGCCTATAGCGCGTTGATCCAGGGAGCGATCCGGCAATGGTCGCAGGGCTGGTTTGAGCTGATCTCGCTTGAGATCAAGCCGCAGGACGAGTGCGTGAATGTTCATGTGACATACGCCGATGCGCGCACACGCTCGCAGCACACCATCGTCTTGCCCGCTGGTTCGAGGGTGCAGTGAAACCGCCGGTTGATCCTCCTTCCAGCTATCTCGCGCGCGATTATGCGAGCTTTCGCGAGCTGCTGCTGGCGGATTTGAAGGCACGGGTTCCGGACACCGGTGATCTCCCGGTTGCCAGTATCGAGATGACCTTGGTCGAGGCGATGGCGTATCTCGGGGATTATCTCGCTTACCAACAGGATGCCGCAGCAAGCGAAGCCTATGTCCAAACCGCGAACCATCGCGCGTCGCTGGCTCGGCATTCGGTCCTGCTTGGCAAGAGGATCGATGAAGGCTGCTGCGCGCGCACGCTGGTGCGGTTTGAAACCCACGCTGACGAGGTGAGGGTGCCCGCACAAAGCCAATTGCTCACCCGGCTCGCCCAGACCGAACAGTTTGGCGTATCCGGTGACGAGGTGAGCGAACAGCCAACCGGCTTTCTGACCCTGCAGCCCATCACGATCAGGGCTGCTCACACGGCTCTGGCGCTGGCGGGCGGGGATGAGGCGCCTTTGGCGCATGCTCGCCAGGCGGTGATCCATGACGGGAAAAGCGCGGCTGGCATAGCGCGCGGCGATTTTGCGATCCTGCACCATTCGCCAAGCGGGTTTCTGCATCCGGTTCGATTGACCAGGGTTCACGAAATGGGCTCTCGGGTGATGGTGCACTGGGGGGTGTGGGACGCCTTGCCCGATGCTGCTGGAACCTTATCGGATGCGACACAGGGATGGGAGCTTTGGGGCAATATCGCGCTCGCGCAGGAAGGGCGATGGGAGGAAGTGCGAGAGAGCCTTGCGCTTGATCCGGTGCGCAGGCTTGCTGAAGTCGAAGCGCCTCCTCCCGGCTATGCCGCCAGCATTGCTGATCCGCCGGGCGAGATCCGGTCAGCTGCCAATTTGCTCAACCCCGACCCCGAGTATGCTGAACCGCAGCTCAAGCTGGTTGAGAAGTGGGACATCAACGGGCACGAGGACCCAAGCGCAACCTGGCATGCCTGCCGCAGCCTTGCCGAAGTTGACAACGATGCCCGCGTATTCGTGCCTGAGGCGTTTGGCCGCAAACGGATGGTGCTGCGATTTTCGCGCGAACCGGGCGCGCCTTCGCCAGACGGTGTACCTTTGTTTGCGCGTCATCTGGTGGGCCGCGGATCGCGCGGAAATATCGCGCCGCGTGCGCTCAAGCACATGGTGGACGGCGATCCGCGCATTCTTGATGCGACCAACCCTCTGGCCGCAACCGGAGGCAGCGATCCAGAGGATCACGAAACCGCGCGCCAGCGGCTGCTCAATGACTGCACAGATCGCAGCAAGCTGCGCTGTGTGAGCAAGACCGATTATGAAGTTCTTGCCGCACACTTTCCCGGCGTTGCAGGCGTCTTGGTTGAAATCTTTCGACCCTCGACGGTTCGCAAAGTGGCGATCTCGGTTTCGCTTATCGAGGGCGTGAAACCCGATGGCTATGCCGACGAGCTCGCCACTTTCGTTCGTGCGCGCGCCCCGGTGAGTGACATTGTCAGCGTCACTGTGGTGGGTGAAGAGGCGGACACGGCATGAGTGATCTCACCACTTTGGAGCCGGCGAAGCCCGTTACGCCCGACCGCAAGGATGGCTTGCACACCGTTTCTGACGGCAGATCACCGCTGCTTGGCCTTCTGTCCGATTTGCCGCGCGATGTGAGCCGCGCTCTGCTTCATGGATGGGGGCAGGTTGCGGATATTTTGGGCTTTTACAACGACCGGCTTGCCGACGAAGGCTATCTCGATACCGCGCGCGAAACCGCTTCGGTGCGCTGGCTCGCCAAGATGGCAGGGAGAAAGCCCCGGCCTCAGCGCACCGCCACCGTCGACCTGCAAGTCCGCGTCACCGAAGCAAGCGGGCAGCCGCAGGAAGTGACGCTTTCCAAAGCGGGCGAGATCAGCGTTCAGAACGCGGCTCAATTGGGCGAGAGCGCAGCGGTTTTCGAAACAACCGAGGCGACCACTCTGTCGGCGCGGTGGAATGCAATGACGAGCGCAGCTGAGATCGCGCCGCGGCAAGCCATCGTCGCGCAAGGCTCGCTCAGCATCGCGATTGCAACCGGCAGCGCCAGCGTGCGCGAAGGCGATGGCCTGCTCTTGACGCTTACCCCCGTTGATAAGGACCATGCCGCTGCTGCCGAAGCGCAATCCCTGACTGCCTTTGCAAGCGTGGATGCAACCGAAAGCAACATCCGTCAGGACGTCACGATCTTGCGCTTCAAACAGCCGCTTAATGTTCCTGGGGCGCCTGCACCGGATTCTGCGTCTGCTGATCCCGAGCCGCTCTACCACGTCAGCGCGCTCCAGCATTATCGCAAGCTTGGCGGATTGTTCGGCAAGACGGCGGCGCAATGGGATGAATTGTCCAAGGCGGACAAGCGCAAGAACGGCATCTCCCCCGGCGGTCTTTTGCAGCTGAGCGGCAAACTGAGCGTTCCCGGCGACAAGGGCGAAGTGCCGCTGTGGCAGAACGCGGCGCAGGGGCTTCCGCATGTCGATGTGAACTGCGCCCTGCAATTGATCGACAAGACCGTGCTGGCTGGCACAGCAAAGGGTGTGTTCCGAAAGGCACCTGGCAGCGGCTGGGAAAGCGCCCGGATGTGTGCGGGCACACATGAAATCACGCGGATCATCCAGACG
Source organism: uncultured Porphyrobacter sp. (assembly GCA_964443505.1). Lineage (GTDB taxonomy): Bacteria > Pseudomonadota > Alphaproteobacteria > Sphingomonadales > Sphingomonadaceae > Erythrobacter. The sequence continues at coordinate 16,804 of CAYUCZ010000025.1, forward strand.
CCTGAGACGATCCATGACAATCCATCCGATTGGGTCATAATTCGCTTGATAGAGAAGATCAGGCTGGTCCGCGGGATCGAGCACCTGCTTGGCCTTGATGAGCCGACCAAACGCGATGGCGTTCTATATGCAGGGACGCGTGCAGGCCTTGTCCTGATGTCGACCGATCTTGGAGCGAGCTGGTCAGAGCTAGGCTCGTCAACTTCCAAACTGGGTGCGCCTATCAACGATCTGCTCGTTGTGCCGGGCCCGGGGCCAGCTTCGGATCTGGTGGTCGCTGCGACCGGGCAGGGACTGCAGCAATTTGATTTTTCAAGCAACAAATGGACCGGTATCGAGGCTGCAAGCGGCAAGTCATCCGATCCCAAGCAACTGACCGGCATGGCGTTTCACGCGCTGGCTTATTTCAGGGGGCATTGGGTGGCTGCTGGTGAACACGGCTTGTTCAAATGCGACCGAGGGTCAAAGACGTGGAGCTCGGTGATGCTACCGTTTTCCGAGACGGTAGCCTGCACGTCGATGCAGATTGCGCACAGTGGACGCACACTGTTCGTTGGCACTTCGCAAGGGGTGATCGCGACGGGAACGCTGCTTTTGTGGAAGCTGTTCGACAAGGGGCTGGGCGATCCAGCAATAGGCGTCACTGCGCTGTGCGGCCATGATGGCAAACTCTATGCCGAAACAAGAAAGGGTATTTACACAAGCCCGGATCGGCATTCCGATTGGACACCGATCCCATGGCAGATTGCACGCCTGTTTCAATTGCCTGGAAACCTCGCGCCTTCGCCCGGATATGACGGGGCGCCTGATCCTCAGATCATGCGCGGCTTTGCGCTTGCCGGTTTTGCGCTGGACAATACAGCGAGGCTGACCCCGCTTGATCCGCCGCCTGAGGGCGCTGATGCAGCCTGGACCTGCCCGGCAGGATCGAATTCGGATGACGATGATGCTTTCTTCCTGCTGGTCCTTCGCTCAGATAGCCTTGGGATCGGGATCAGCACCAAGGTGCCCGGCGTCAGTGGGTTTGCCGCCATTGATAGCGGCGTCCTTGCTGCGACTGCGCTTGCACCGCCGATCAACCGCCAATGGCCGGGATATGCGAGCAGCGCGCAGCAATTGATCCTTGATCGCAAGACACCCGATCTTGCACCGGGCGATACCGTTCTGGTGGAGGACGCCACAGCCGCGTCCACACTGCCGCAAGTGCCTCAAACCCTGTCTGTCGCCAGCAGCAGCAAGAGCCTCCACAAGGCCTTTGGCAAGAGCGCAAATGTGACACAGATCACGCTGGCTGAGCCGCATGCCCCGCTTGCGCTGGCAGACTTGCGCAGGGCCAGCGTGTTTGTCGCAAAAGGAAGTGCAGTGGGCCTTGCTCCTGCCGCGCCGGAAAGGCCGTTAAGCGGGGATAGCCTTGCTCTGGGTTCACCGGCAAAGGGGCTGGAGCAAGGGCGCAAACTGGTGCTGTCTGGACCACGGCGCGCCTTGGTCAAGGTGCCTGACCCCGCGCTTGGCAAGGCGGGGCTGCCTACTTCGTACAAGACGTTCGAAACTGTTTCGCCAGACCAGATCAGCCCCGAGCTTGATCAGGGCTTTATCGGCAAGTCAGCCGCGGGCGCGCTCAAATCGGCTGGTTTCAAACTGTCGGCAAAGGCGCAATGCAGCTGCGTCTATACAGGGGCATCATGGGTTCTGCGCGACGGCGACAAGGTCTGGCACATCGCCGCTTATGACACCGAAGTGTCCTATGCGCAGCTTAGCCTGCTCGAATGCTGCTCGCTTGACGACGAAGGTACGCCTGTAAGGTTGATCGCAAGCGACGGGACAGCGCAAACGATCGGGCCCAAGGAAGTTGCCATCTGGCAATCGCCAGCAAGCTGGCAAATCGATCAGTTTGAGGAAGGCGTGCTCGCATCGCAGGATGATCAATGCGTGCTTGAAGCTGCGATCACCACGCCCTTTGACCGTGCGCAGCTGCGCGTCAGCGGCAATATCGTCGCCGCAGAGCAAAGCGAGAGCATCGCGGTTGAATTGCTTGCCAGTGCAGAACCTCCAACTGGCGGTAGCAGCGGGGAAGGGCGAAGCTTCACCCTGCAACATGGCCCGCTTGCCTTCGCATCGCCGGGTATCGGGATTGAGCCGCAGCCGCTGATCGAAGTCTATGTTGATCCCCCGCAAGAGGCCGTGACGCGCCAGGATACACAGCTGCTCAGCCAGGGGCAGCGCTGGCTGCCGACGCATGATCTTGCCTGCGCATCGGCAAGCGACCGCGTGTTTCAGGTGGAGATCGGGCCGAAGGGCGCGGCGCGCCTTAGATTTGGTGATGGCCGGCATGGCGCGGCGCTGCCTGCTGGCAAGGCGCTCATTGCAGCAAGCTACCGGATTGGGGGCGGGGCTGGTGGGAATGTCGCTGCCGGTCAACTCAAAGTGGTGCGCCGTCGGCCAAGCGGCGTGGCAAAGGTCTCCAATCCCTTTGTTGCATCGGGTGGAAGCGATGCCGAGCCGACGGACACATTGCGCCGCCGGACCTTGCAAAGTGCAAATCCTTCTCGGCAGATTGTCACGCTCGACGATTACGCTGCCTATGCCCGCGATTTTCACAGCGTCGCCGCCGCCAAGGTCTTCGACTTGGCTGCTGCTGACACGTTTGGTCCGACGAGCTCAATTGGGCTCTCACTTGTCTGGGAGGATACACCGGGAACCAGCGAATCCGCCCAAAGGACCGATCATCTCTACGATCTGATCGTGCATCAAAGGCTTGATCATTTACCGCTCTATATCGGCGCCGCCGAGACCTTCCCGGTTGCCATCGCGCTTACAATGGCAGCAAAACCAAAGGCCAACCGCGAGGTGGTGCGGCAAGCTGTTGTAGAGGCGCTCTTCGATGCGCTTGGCAAAGGCGCATGGGGCATCGGTGAGGAACTGCGCGAGGAAGACCTCACCGCGCTGATCAAGAGCGTGCCGGGCGCAGGGGATGTCAGCGCGATATTGGTGAGCGCGCTTTCACCAATACGCAGACCTGCACCTTTGCCGCTGCGGCCGGAACCTGTTGCCCTTGGCGATGATACAAGTTTTTCACCGGGCGAAGTGGTGCTGGTGCCTTCGGTTGACGAGATCAGCGTGGAAATTGGCTGATGACGGTTCGCAGCGCCACTCCCAGCGTGTTCTCGTTGCTGCCGGAAATCTACCGGCACACGGATGCTGCAACAGGCGACAGCCAATTGTTCGCGCTGTGCGATTTGATCGACAATTCGCGCGCGATGATCGAACAGCAGACGCGTGCGCTGTATGATGGCTGGTTCGTTGAAACCTGCGAGCTTGATCAGCTTGAAGGCATCGCAAAGATCGCCGGTGGGCCGAGCGGGGATCCAAGCCCTGGCGTGCCCACCGGTGTTGACCCGCGCGCTATGGTTGCAGGGCAGGCTGAGTTTGCCCGCCGCAAGGGGACGGCGCTGGCAACAAGCCGCTATGTTCGCCCGTTATCGGGGTGGAGCGCTCGCACGTGGCTGGATGAAGACAGCACTGTCAACGTCACGGTCCATCAGGTGCGCTTGCAGACTTTGCGGGGCAGTTCGCCGCGTGTGATGAAAGGCGTGCGGGCAGGCGGCACGCGGATGCATTTCCACCCGCTCGGGTTTGATGTTCCTCTGTTCCGGGCCTCCAGCGCCGACGCGCTCCAGCAAGATCCCAAGATCAAGCGCGATGATGATGCAGACGTTTTGGCGCGCAATATCAAGGTTTGGACCCGCAAGGGCGAGGATGACGGCTGGCAGCAATTGAGCGTTAGGGGCGCTGATCTATCGCAATGGGTGCCCGGCAAGGCGCAGGCTCACGAAGCGATTGTTGATCCGCAGCTTGGCCGGCTCTGGTTGCCCGGAACACATTGGTCACAAGATACGGTGATGATCGAATGCACCTTTGCCAAATGGTTGCCCGACACCGGGATCGAGCAGACGCCTGCGCGCATTTCGCGCAAAGAATGGCGAGCGCATATTCACCGCTTTGCGCCCACCGGAGAGCGCGGCGGTGTGCATTATTTCCGCAGCTTTGCTGATGCGCTTGAACAATCGCGCGATCAGTGCTGCGATCTCCATTTCCATTTCCTCGACAGTGCCACTCACGCGTTCGAGGAGATCGAGTTCAGCGATGCGACCGAATGTTGCCCGCCTGATCCCAATGTTCCGCGAACGATCACGTTAAGCGCGCGAGAAGGCGAATGGCCAACGCTGCGCGGTCGGATTACGGCCCGATCGAGCGAGCGTCCGGTCACCTTTGCCATGGAACGGATCATGCTGGATGGGCAGTTGACGACCCAAGGCGAAGTCATGCTTGAGCTTGACCAATGCTTGGTCATGCCGGTGAGCCTGATGCGAGCAATCCAGAAACGCCTGCATGCGATCCTCGCGATCCTTTCTCCGCGCGACAATCCCGCGCAAATCCGGGCAAGGGCCAGTGTCACGGGGCCGATCCACAGCGAAAGCCGGTTGCACCTGCGAGTAACTGACTGCGTTGTGGATGATCCTTGGCGCCAGCGCGCCGGGCAGGGTCCGCATCATATCGAGGCTGTTGGCTCTACCTTTCTCGGGTCCGTTCGCTGTACTTCGATGACCGCAAAGCAATGCGCGTTCTTTGGCGAAGTGTTGGCCACAGACCACCGTGAGCTGGAACATTGCCACAAGGACAAGCGTGCAGGTGGGGAACGCAAAGTCCTGCTTGGTGATCAGATTGACGAGCCCGGCTACGCTACGCCTGACCGTTCAGTGCACCGCTCCCCGCTTGTGAAACGGGAGAACTTCCTCGAAATCGGCGCGAGCCGCATGTCTGGCGCGCTAATCCGCGAAGATAGCGTGCGCACCGCTTTTGGGCAGGCGAAGCGTGCCGGTGGGGCAAGCCTCCTGTATTCAGGCAAGAGCGACGCCAGCGGCCCCAGTCAGCTTCTGCCGCCGGGGCTCGGCGTGACGCTCACTTTCGAACAGGAACAGCCACCTTCAAAACGCAGGTGAACGTCTGCCGCTAGATGTTTGGCCAGAAGTCCTTGAGCGGCTTGTCTGTCACGTTGAAGGTGTCGAACATTCCGCTGTCAATGCAATCGAGCCGTGCCGATGGCATGCCCGGTGTCGTTATCATCGGAGGAACATCATTGACCTTGTTCTGCACCGCATATTGCCAAAGGGTCCAGAAATGCCACGGGTCTGGCAGGTCGTCGGGTTCGGGATAGGCGCCATAGCGCGCGATCCACAAAGGGCATTGGGTCAGGATTGTGTCGCCTGCCGCATGGCCACTCGTCACTGTCTTGAGGTAGCCACCAGTGCTGCCATAGACGACCGGGTAACGCCCCAGTTCGGCGTGGATCTTTTCGACAAAAGCACAAAGATCATCGTAGTGAATATGAGTTGATTTCTCTTCGACATCGATACCGACAAGATCTGTTTCGCTGGGTTTGGCTTTGCTGAGGAAATGTTCGGCCTGCAGTGTGCCATCATCGTTTTGGGAGTAGTGGTAAAAGCCCCACATAAGGCCATGGTCAACCGCCTGCTGTTTTACATTCTGACAATTGGCATCGTACCAGGTCAGCCCGTCGGTTGCCTTGTAAATGATCGCCTCGATACCGGGCAGTAAATTATCCCAATCTTCGACTGTATTACCGTGATAGAGATCGATAATATTGCATGTACCCTTATTGAAAGTCATTCACCCCTCCATTGCAAGAATGGAATCCTAGCAAAAATATTCGGCAATGCACCCGAAATAGTATTGGCAGATTCTTCCCGATGAATAATCAGGGATACTGAAGGTCGCGTAATATTGATCTGACTTTGGGATGAGCCATGGTGCGTTCGCAGAAGCGCGGCAGGTGCTTGATATAGGGAAGCGAAGGTTCGCCGATTTCAAACCCCTTTTCGATGAAGCCGACGGCAGATGCCGTGTCTTCGCCCACGTCATACAGCTCCGCCACAGCCATGGATGATACATAGCTTCCATCATTGCGGGCGCTGAGTTTGTTAGCCGCTTCGCAAAACAAAGGCGTGTGATCTTCGCCCGGATTATAACGCGCGAGCGTTTCAGCGACCTGTGCGTCACCCAATAACTCAAACATCTTGCGCGTAGCTTCGACAAGTTCGGGGATCTCACCGATTGCGCGGTGCGATATCCGCAAACTTTCATAAACCAGCCACAGATCCGGCGTGGCCGCTTTGATTGTGTTGAGCTCGCTTATGGAGGTGTCGAATTGTCCCCAGAACTGGAGGTTCACACAATACAAGGAGCCGATCAGCGGATTGAAAGGGTCAAGCCGCCGAGCCTTCTCGATCATCGGCTTTGCTTCGGCAAAACGCCCGACAATGTTCAGGAAGTGCGAATAGAAGGCATAGGTGTCGGGAAAGCTCGGGTTCAACTCCAGCGCAAGCTTGAAACTGCGTTCCGCCGCGTTCCAGTCGAACTGGCTCCAGGTCTGATAGCACGCATCGGCAAGCACCGCTTGAAACGCGCTTGCATCGCTGCTGCGCGCCATGGCGATAGCATGCTTGATCTTTGGCCGGCTGACCAGAGGAGATACGGCGTTCATCTGTTGCAGCCCGGTCCACATGGTTGCGATGCCCGAATGGGCCGATACACAGGTGGGATCAGCGGCAAGCGCGTTCTCGAAGCTTTCCTCTGCCAGCCTCAGATCATCAGGTGAGAGGCGATACCAGTGATACATGCCTTTGAGATAATGGTCATAAGCAACCGGATTGACCTGATCGCGCCCGGCGATTTTGTGCGCGTCGGGCGGGGCGAGATGGAACCGTGCCCCTTCGACAATGGCCTGGGCGATCTTGCGATGGACGCCGAGTAAATCCTTGATTTCAGACGTGTAGCTGTCGGCCCAGATGGTCCGGTCCTTGGCCGTGTCGATCAGGTTGAGCGAGATCTCCGCCTCATCCGCGCTTTTCAGAACGCGCCCTTCGATCAGCATGCCCACATCCAGCTCAGCGCCGATCTCGCGCGCTGATTTGACCGTGTCGCGATAGGCATTGGTCGAAACCCGCGAAATGACATCCAACCCTTTCTGCTTGGCAAGCTCGATGATGATCGCCTCGTGCATGCCATCGACAAAGTACTGATCTCTTGGATCGCCCGATCCATTGCCGAGCGGCAGAACCGCTATCGCATTTTTCGCAGCGCGCGCAGGTGCGGCACCGGCTGCCTCAACCTCGTCCACATTGCCGCGGCGATGGACAAGCCGTTTGATGCTGCTCGCAAGGTCAGCGGGCAGCGGATCATTGGATCCGACCCAGTCTTCAAGGTTGATTTCATGCAGCTGCCTGAAACCCAGCGGCGCAGGCGCAAGATCAACCCGCACTGGGACAAGCTTGCCCGCGCGCTTGCCGGTATCGGCTTCATCAAGCACCCATTCGGATTTGACGCTGCGAACCGACCAGATGACGACAACGCAGCGTGCAGACAGCAGCTCTTTCTCGATTTCAGGAAGGAACGCGGTCCCTCCAGCCAGCCGGTTGTCCCACCAGACCGAATAGCCTGCCTTTTGCAACGCTTCGGCCAATCGCTCGGCGGCCGGACGATCGGTGTGCGAATAGGAGAGAAAAATGTCTGCCATGATGCGCAGGTCTCCCCTTTACGTGCCTTAGCTGCACCATTTCGATGCAGGCTCATTATTGCAAGGCCATTGCGGCGTTGGCGCAAGATTGATTGCGTGTGCTTGAAAGCGGGATGTGGTATTTTCCGGACACCATGTGAAGCGAACGGATCTGGGTCAGCGGGAGGTGGTCAATGCGGTGGTTGATCGGTGTGCTTGGTGGGCTTGGCCTCGTGCTGGTGCTTCTCCTCGCCATTCGAACCCCGGACACAGACCCGCAGGAAATGGTCGCCAAATACACCAACGAAGCTTCCGCTTTTGTTCAAGGTACCTCCGGCCTTCGCGTGCATTTCAGGGATGAGGGCAGGCCTGATGGAGAGGCGATCGTGTTCCTGCATGGCAGCGGCGCGTCGCTGCATGTGTGGGAGGGACTGATCCGGGAACTTGCGCAAGACTATCGCCTGGTCAGCCTTTCCCTGCCTGGCCATGGGCTGACCGGACCGCATCCCGCTGACGATTACACTTTTGAAGGCATGGCCGAGGCTGTTGATCTGGTGGCGAGCGATCTGGGTCTTGAACGCTTCACACTGGTGGGAAGCTCGCTTGGAGGCTGGGTGAGCTGGCGATATGCGCTCGAATATCCCGGCAAGGTTGATGCCATGGTCCTGATTGCCGCAGTGGGGGCATTGCCGCCTCACGGCGCGGAGCTTGAGCCCGATCCCTTCTTTATCAAGATGCAGATCAATCCCTTGGGCAGGCTGGTCATTGCCAATTTCATGCCGCGCGATCTTGTAGAGGCAGCGGGCGAGGATGCCACCTATGCAGACGGCGCGGTCACTGATGCAGCGGTGGATCGGTTTTGGGAGCTGATGCGCTATCCGGGCAATCGCTCTGCGCCTTCAACCTTGCCGCAATCCTATTATTGGGACCCAGACTTTGATGCCCGCTTGGACGAGATTGAGGCACCGACGCTGATCATCTGGGGGCGTGAGGACAGCTTTGTGCCGCTTAACCAGGGTCAGGAATTTGCTGCCCACATCCCCAATTCGCGGTTGCTGGTTTACGAGCAAACAGGACATGTGCCGATGGAAGAAAGGCCGCAACAGACCGCACGCGATATTGATGCGTTCCTGCAAGAGGCCTTGGCCCCGCAATCCTGACGATAGGGCCCTGAGACGCAAAGTCGCCCGGTGATCCCTCATTAGAAGGCCGGGAGCATTCCGCGGGGGAGCAAGGCCAACCCATCAGGCGAGACGCAGTAGCGTCTTCAGCGCCTCGTTGGGACAGTGTGTTTGAAAAGGAGTGGCTCCCCGAGTTGGATTCGAACCAACGACCAAGTGATTAACAGTCACCTACTCTACCGCTGAGCTATCGGGGAGCAGCGTTCGATCTGTCTTCCGAACGCGAAGCGCGCGTATATGGTTCACCGCTTAGCTTTGCAAGAGGGTTTTGCGCGTAAAATTCAATCCACCGCAAACTGTTCTGCAACGATGCGTTCGGCCAGCGATTGGCCGGGGTCAAACAACAGTTCCAGATCGTTATCATGCGCGATTGCGATTGTCACTTCGGCAATGTCGCGCAATTCCTTCTGGTCGGCGACTGCCGCAACGGGCCGTTTCACAGGCTCCAGCACGCGGAACTTGATGCGCATCTCATCAGGCAGAACCGCCCCGCGCCAACGGCGAGGGCGGAATGGGCTGATCGGGGTCAATGCCAGCATCCCGCTGTCAAGCGGCAGGATCGGACCATTGGCGGACAGGTTGTAAGCGGTGGAGCCTGCCGGTGTTGCTACCAACACCCCGTCGCCCACCAATTGTTCGATCCGCACTCGGCTGCCAACCGTCACTTCGAGTTTTGCCGTCTGGCGCGTTTCACGCAGCAGTGACAATTCGTTGATCGCAAACATCTCATGCGTTTCGCCTGCCTGAGTGACGGCGGTGATCCGCAAGGGAGCAATTGTTTTTGATCGCGCGACATTCAACCGGTCGAGCACAGGCCTGCCCGCGTCATAGCGGTTCATCAGAAACCCAACCGTGCCGCGATTCATCCCGAATGCGGGGATCACGCGGCCGGAATCGATCATCGAATGCAGCGTCTGGAGCATGAACCCATCGCCGCCAAGCACCACGACCGAATCCGCTTCTGCCATCGAAGACCAATCGCGCTGAGCCCACAGCATGGTGTAGGCTTCCTGCGCACGCGGCGATTCCGATGCGACCAGCGCGACCTTCTGGAAATTTCCCCGCACCGGGCCATCGCCTGCGCGGCTGCCCTGTTGTGCGGCATCAAATGCTGTCCCCATTCACGCTCTCCGCCGATACTCAAATAACTGGCTTGCCAATGCGTTTACCAATCGATGCTACGCAGGCAGCGCGCCCCCCACAGGCACTAATGACTTATCCTGATGTTCCAATTTCGGGCGGATTGCAATTGGGGAGCGCATTTGGCGCTGCCTGTGATTATGGAAGGGGCATGAACAAAGCACGGTCATCTTCTGGCATGGCACGGCCCGGCTCGCTCAGAGGCCCGGAGCGCGGGGGTATTCCCGGCGTGAAAGCCGCTGCGCTTGAGAATGATCTGATCAGCGCGCTCGACAGGCGCGAGATCGAAGTGCTCTTCCAGCCTCAGTTTTCCTGCCACACAGGGGCCGTTGTCGGGGCAGAGGCGCTGGCACGCTGGCAGCATCCGACGCTGGGAGAGATCGGTGCGCGTGATCTGTTCGCGATTGCCGAACGCGCTGCGCTGGTGGCGCCGTTATCGCGCCATGTGGTCGCTCGCGCGCTCGAAGACGCGTCAAGCTGGCCATCTGCGCTGACGATCTCGCTCAATATCACGCCTGAGGAATTAGGTGACCCGCGGTTTGCAGCGGATTTTGCTGCCAGCATCGCAAAAAGCGAGATCGCGCCTGAGCGATTGATGCTGGAGATTACGGAGGACTTGCTGGTGCGCAATATCGAGCAGGCTTCAGCCGCGCTTAGCGCGCTGCGGGCGCTCGGCTTCCGGACCGCGCTTGATGATTTCGGCGCAGGCTTTTGCAACTTTCGTTACCTGCGCGAATTGCCGCTTGATGCGATCAAACTCGACAAGATCATGGTAGATGGCGTTCCGGGCGACACAAAGGCGCTCGCGGTGCTCAGAGCCATCATGGCGCTTGCCAAGGCGCTTGACCTTGCGATCTATGCCGAAGGGATCGAAAGCGACGTGCAGCGCGCAACGATCAAGGCCGAAGGGTGCGATTATTGGCAGGGGTTCCTGCGCGCACAGCCGATGAAGAGTGACGATGTGCTTGCGCTGGCCCGAACGGCGCGCGGCGCTGGCCACGGCTAAATCAACCAGCAGGGTTTGAGACAGCTCGACCCTTCGAGTGCGACCCAAAGGCCGAGCTGTCCCCAAAGCCGCTATGGATGGGCTTTGATAACCGCCAAACCGAGACGTTGCGATTTCGCGGTCATCGCCATGCAGGCTTATGCAAAAGCGGTTGATTGCCAACCTATTGAATCCTACACTGCACCCTATAGGGAGCGTTAAGGTGCTCAAAGTAAAAGATAAAAATTTCGACGGGTCTCCGCTCGATCTGGATCTGACCAAGCGACAGGTCGAAGTGGCTGATCGCCTTGTGCAGGGCATGACCATTGCTCTGATCGCTGATGACCTTGCTCTGACCGAAAGCCGGGTCAATCAGATCATTCGTGCGCTCAAAAATCGTTTCGATGTTGATACGCATGCCGGAATCGTCGCTGTCTATCAGCGTGCCCAGCAGGAAGATGCGATCCAGATCGTCGGGACAGGGCAGGGCGAAAAATCCGATGTGGGCACGCAGAGCCTCGTGCCTGACATTCTGAATTCCTCAAATGCGGCGCTCAACAGAACGGTCGCGATGACCGCGATCGCGTTCTTTATCGCTGCCACCTTGCTTGTGCTGACTGTGTTTGCGACGATGATCACCGAAGCATCAAACGGCCGTGTGGTTATAGGGGGAACGACCCACCCGGCCGCATCGGATGACTGACATACTTGGCAGCTTCTTTGAGCTTCTGGCTCATTCAAGCCCCTGGCGCGGCTATGTGCAGGATGTCTGGGTCCTTGTCCTGCTGGTTGCCTCATTCATCTGGGGCGGCGGCCCGGAAAAAGCCTGTATCACGATCTGGGCACTGGTCTTTTCGACATCCGCTGCAATTCGTGAGTTTGTCGCTGAAAACACCGGACTTTCGCCGTACTATCTTTCCGATATCTATCTCCCGTCCTTTGCCGGCGATCTCGTCGTCTTGATCGGGTTTGTGGGCTTGGCTCTGTATGCCAACCGGCAATATGTTTTCTGGCTTGCCGCGTGGCAGATCATTGCGGTGATGGCGCATGTCGTGCGCGGCATGGATGAGGCGATTTCGCCGTTCACCTATGTTTTTATGACAGCAGGGCCGGGCTGGATGCAGGTCTGGATCATGACCGGCGCTCTGATCGTCCATATGCGCCGCGAACCGGGTCGTTTTGCCGATTGGCGATGGCAGGTTGAGACGGCAAGAGAAGAGCTTCCTGCCTGATCAGGCAGCGACAGGCGCAATTTTGCGCAAGCGGTATCAGCTCGCTTTGGCTCGCTTTGCCTTGCGGACAATTCCTGAAAGCCCCTTTGTCAGCTGGAACAGACCGTTGAGGCGGCTTTCAGGATCACCCCATGCGCGGTTGATGACGAGTTTCATATCGGGGCGCAGCTTGGCCGTGTTCTTCAACCGGTCGACATAAGCAATTAGGCCCGGCCCATCGGGGAAATCGTCCTTGTGGAAGGTCACAAGCGTTCCGCGCGCGCCGACATCGATCTTGGCGATATTGGCCTCGATCGCCTGATGCTTGATCTCGATCAGCCGCACGAGGTTCTTGGTGGGTTGAGGCAAGTCGCCAAACCGATCGATCATTTCAGCGGCAAGGCTTTCGATCTCGGCCTTGTCCTGCGCCTGGTTGAGACGGCGATAAAGCGCCATGCGCACAGCCAGATCAGGCACGTAATCCTCTGGAATCATGATCGGTGCATCGACCGTGATCTGCGGCGAGAAGGCATCAGCGGCTTTCTCAAGCCCCATCTGCCCCGCCTTGGCGGCCATGATCGCGTCTTCAAGCATCGATTGGTAAAGCTCAAAGCCAACCTCGCGGATATGGCCGGATTGCTCATCACCCAGCAGATTTCCTGCACCTCTTATATCAAGATCATGCGAGGCGAGCTGGAAGCCAGCGCCAAGACTGTCGAGATCGCCGAGCACTTTGAGACGTTTTTCTGCGACTTCTGACAGCTGCACGTCTTTCTCATAAGTGAGATAGGCGTAAGCGCGCAGCTTGGATCGTCCCACGCGTCCGCGCAGCTGGTAAAGCTGAGCAAGACCGAAACGGTCTGCGCGGTGGATGATAATCGTGTTCGCGCTCGGCAGGTCGAGGCCTGATTCCACAATCGTTGTCGACAGCAGCACTTCGTATTTGCGGTCGTAAAAGGCGCTCATGCGCTGTTCGATCTCGCCTGCGCCCATCTGGCCATGGGCAGAGATCGACTTCACCTCTGGCACATTTTCGCGCAGCCATTCCTCGACCTCGGCCATGTCGGAAATGCGCGGGACGACAATAAAGCTCTGCCCGCCGCGGTGATGTTCGCGCAGCAGCGCCTCGCGCATCACCATGTCATCCCATTCCATGACATAAGTGCGCACTGCAAGGCGATCGACCGGCGGTGTCTGGATCGTCGAAAGCTCACGCAGACCTGTCATCGCCATTTGCAGCGTCCGCGGGATTGGTGTCGCGGTCAGCGTGAGCATATGGACATCTGAACGCAGCTGTTTGAGCTTTTCCTTGTGAGTGACGCCAAAGCGCTGCTCTTCATCGACAATCACAAGGCCAAGGTCCTTGAACTCGGTCGATTTGGACAGGATTGCGTGTGTGCCGATAACGATGTCGACTGTCCCGTTTGCAAGCCCCTCGCGGGTTTCGCCTGCCTCCTTGGACGACACCAGCCGCGAAAGCCGCCCTAGCTTCAGCGGGAAACCGTCGAAGCGCTGGCGGAAGTTCTCATAGTGCTGACGGGCGAGCAGGGTGGTGGGCGCAACAACAGCGACCTGTTTGCCGGTCATGGCCGCGACAAAGGCTGCGCGCAAAGCGATCTCGGTTTTGCCAAAGCCCACATCGCCGCATACGAGCCGGTCCATCGGCTTGCCGCTTTCCAGATCGCGCAGGACATCGGCAATCGCTGCATCCTGATCGTCGGTTTCCTCCCACGGGAAGCGGTCCACAAACTGGTTGAAGCTGGCTTCTTCGGCTTCGAATACTGGCGCTTTTCTCAGCGCTCGCTCGGCTGCGACCTTCATCAATTCGCCAGCGATTGCGGTGATGCGTTCCTTGAGCTTGGCGCGGCGTTTCTGCCATGCTTCCCCGCCCAGACGATCCAGCATCACGGCATCTTCGGAAGACCCGTAGCGGGATAGCACCTCAAGGTTTTCAACCGGGATGAACAGCTTGTCGCCGCCCTTGTATTCAAGCTGCACGCAATCATGCTTGCTCTTGCCAACCGGCACCGCCTCGAGCCCGAGATATTTGCCGATCCCGTGTTCGACATGGACGACCAGATCACCGCGCGACAGCGCCTGAAGTTCGGCAAGGAAAGCATCGGAATCCTTGCGTTTCTTCTTGCGCCGCACCAGCCTGTCGCCAAGCACGTCCTGTTCGGTCAGTACCTCAAGCGTATCATTGGCAAAGCCGGTATCGAGCGGCAGAACCATGGTGACGGTCGGGGCTCTACCTGACGTTTTTGCTGCAAGACCTTGGGCTTCCTGCCAGGTTTCAGCGAGGACACATGGAGCGCCTGCTTCCTCTAGAATGGAAGCGATGCGTTTGGCGCTGCCCTTGGAATAGGCGGCGAGCAGGCTTTTACGGCCTGCCTTGGCGCTGTGCTTGAAATGACCGGCTGCGGCTTCGTAGACGTTGTCACCGCGTGCGCGTTCCGGCGTGAAATCGCGCGCTGCCTTGAAACCGAAGTCGATCGTCGTATCGGCCTCGGGTGAGGCGAATACGCTGGCATTGTGAGCGGGCGCATCCGCCAGCGCGCTCTTGAATTCGGCCTCGCTCAGATACAGCGCATCGGTTGAGAGCGGGCGGTATGACCCGGCTTTGTCGCCCCCGTGGCTTCGGGCGACCCGGCCACGCTGTTCATGATAGTCGGCAATGTCGGACAGACGTTCATCAGCTGCGCCAAGCGCCGCCTGATCGATCACGATCACATCATCCTTGCTCAGATGATCGAACACTGTCGCAAGCCGATCCTCGAACAGCGGCAGCCAATGCTCCATGCCGGCAAGACGCCTGCCGTCGCTCACCGCTTCATAGAGCGGGTCCTGCGTAGCGCTCGCACCGAACAATTCGCGATAGCGGGTGCGGAACCGCTTGATGCTGGCTTCGTCGATCAGCGCTTCGGATGCAGGCAGCAATAGGTGATCGGCAAGCCGTCCGGTCGAACGCTGGGTCGAAGGGTCGAACAGGCGCAGGCTTTCCAGCTCATCGCCGAAGAAATCGAGCCGCAAGCCTTCATCAAGCGAGGATGGGAAAATGTCGACAATCGACCCGCGCACCGCAAATTCGCCGTGGTCAACAACGGTATCGGTGCGGGTATAGCCCTGCCGGGTCAGCAGGGCTGCCAGAGTGTCATGACCGATTGTCGTCCCCGGTTTGAAGCCGCGCACGCTTTCGCGAATGCGGAACGGGGTGAGCACGCGTTGAAGCACCGCATTGATCGTGGTGACAAGCAGCTGCGAGCCAGCCGTGGGATGCTGCAATCGGAAAAGCGTAGAAAGCCGCGCCGCGCTCACCGACAGGGCAGGGGACGCGCGGTCGTAAGGCAGGCAATCCCAGGCGGGGAATTCCAGCACTTCAACCTCTGGCGCGAAGAACCGCGCTGCTTCGGCAAGCGAACGCATTGCGGCATCGTCTGGCGCGATGAACACAGCTCGCTGTTTCGCCGCTCGTGCAAGATCAGCCAGCACCAAAGGCTGCGCGCCGCGGGGAAGCGACGACAGGGTCAACGGGGCTTTCGCCGCAAGGATGCGGTTGAGATCAGGCATCAGTCTTCAACTTGGTCTAGAAGCGAGCAGGCGCCCTAGCTTGGGATGTCGACGTAGTCGAGCTTCTGCATTTTCTGGATCATTTCGCCCTGAAATCGCTCTGGCACAGGTGCGGTCTGAAGCCCCCATGCCATGACGTCGACATCGTCTTCGGCCAGAAGGTCCTCAAACCAATCCATTTCCGCTTCACCCCATTCGGCATGATAGCGATCGAAAAAGCCGCCGATCATGTAATCCGCTTCGCGCGTGCCGCGATGCCATGCGCGGAATTTGGCACGGGCAAGACGGGTTTCTAAGGTGGGCATATCGGGCATGGGATTGCCGTAAGGCACTCGCCCAAAGCGTTCAAGTTCGTATAGGCATTGTGCATGCGTCCTGATGTTCTCAATCCGCTGTTCGCTGAAAGCTCCAGCCTTGATGGGGTTGGGCCAAAGCTTGGCAAGCCGCTTGAGAAGCTGGGTCTGACCCGGATCAAGGACATTGCCTATCACCTTCCCGAACGTTTCGTCACACGGCGTGCGATTGCCAATCTTGATGAGGGGGGCGAGGGCGAACAGGTGATTGTCGCGCTGACGCCGACTGAACATCGGGCAGCGCGCAATCCGGGTCGCGGGCCATACCGGGTGTTAGCGCAGGACGAGGCAGGCAATATCTGTGCGCTCACCTATTTCGGGCGGGCATCCTACACAGCGAAGAAACAGCTACCGGTCGGAGAGAAACGCTGGGTTGCAGGGCGGCTCGATCGGTATGGTGACATGCTCCAGATCGTGCATCCTGATCATGTGGAGACCGATTCAGCCGCTCACCTCGCGCGGATGAATGAACCTGTCTATGCGCTGTCTGAAGGGCTGACACAGCCGCGAATTGCGGGGCTGGTGGCGCAGTCGCTTGAACGCCTGCCTGACCTACCTGAATGGATTGAACCCGGCCAGTTTGAACGCGAAGACTGGCCCACCTGGCGCGATGCCTTGCATCTGGGTCACAAGGACATGCACGGCAAAGCGCGCGAACGGCTCGCTTATGACGAATTGCTGGCCAATAGTCTTGCGCTGTTGATGGTGCGCGCTGACGGGAGGCGGCGCAAGGGACAGCCATTGAAAGGCGATGGCAGTCTTCGCGACAAGCTTGACCTGCCGTTTGAAATGACCGGCGCGCAGAAACGCTCCGTGAGCGAGATCGAAGGCGACCTGCAACAAGAGGCCCCGATGCTGCGCCTGCTGCAAGGTGATGTCGGCGCGGGCAAAACGGTCGTCGCGCTTGAGGCCATGCTGATCGCGGTTGAGGCCGGTAAACAGGCGGCGCTGCTTGCTCCGACCGAAATCCTCGCGCGGCAGCATTTTGAAACGCTGCGCAAGATGGCAGCGCCAACTGGCGCACAGGTCGCTTTGTTGACCGGGCGGGCCAAGGGGCGCGAGCGTGAGGGGCTGCTGATGGGCCTCATTAACGGTGATATCGATATCATCGTTGGCACGCATGCGATCTTTCAGGACAGCGTTGCCTACAAGGACCTCGCGCTGGTGGTGATCGATGAGCAGCACCGCTTTGGCGTGCAGCAGCGCTTGTCTCTGGCGGCTAAGGGAAAGCGCGCGCCGCACACCCTTGCCATGACAGCGACCCCGATCCCGCGCAGCCTCACCCTTGCGCAATATGGCGAAATGGATGTGAGCCGCCTTGATGAATTGCCGCCTGGCAGACAGGCGATCGATACCAGAGTGGTCGCGCAAGACCGCATGGAGGATGTGATCGCCGGGGTAGAGCGGCACCTTGCAACCGGGCAACAGGCCTATTGGGTGTGCCCCATGGTCCGCGACAGCGAAACCGACGACATTGCTGCTGCCGAGGCGCGATATGCCGCGCTTAAGGAAAGGTTTGGTGATGATGTCGTGCTCGTCCACGGGCAGCTCAGGCCTGAGGTCAAGGACGCAGCGATGGAACGGTTTGCGGGCGGCGATGCCAAGCTGTTGATCGCAACGACCGTGATCGAAGTCGGTGTCGATGTGCCATCTGCCACCTTGATGGTGATCGAGCAGGCCGAACGTTTTGGCCTTGCCCAACTGCACCAGCTTCGCGGGCGGGTGGGGCGCGGCAGCGAGAAATCGGTGTGCCTGCTGCTGCGCGGCACGGAGCTTAGCGAAACGGGTCGCAAGCGGCTTGCCCTGATGCGCGAGACGCAGGACGGTTTTCGGATCGCAGAAGAAGACCTTGAGCTGCGCGGCGGCGGCGAACTGCTCGGCACGCGGCAGTCTGGCGAGGCGGCATTCCGGATCGCCACGCTTGATCAGGTGCAAAAACTGCTCCCCGCAGCGCATGCCGATGCGCGGCTGCTGATTGACAGGGATGGCGGGCTGACCTCCGAGCGGGGGGAGGCGGCGCGCATTCTTTTATACCTGTTTGAGCGCGATTGGGGCGTGCAATTGCTGCGAGGGGGATAGCCCACAGTGTTTGGACCCGATCCCATCGATATTTTCGACCCGTCGCCTTACTGGCCCTTGGCGTATTACGGTCACTATATCCTCGGCACGGTTGCGCTTGTCGCGGTCTTCACAGCGCTAGGCGTGCGCAAGGGAATGGGCACGCACCGGATTGCGGGCCTTGTCTTTATGGGCGCGGTTGCTCTGCTGAGCCTCACGTCGATTTCGATGCTGATCGATCGTTTCATTCCGCCCCTGATGATGGCGGTGGTGACATCGGTGTGTGCGATTGGCGGCGCTTATCTGGCGTTGCAGAAAGCATCTATCATGGTGCGCAGTGCTGAGATTGCGCTGAGCCTTGTCTTGCTTGCCGGTTTGGTTGCGTTTCTGTCTGTCGCGGTGCCCGAAGTCATGGCCGGACGCATTCCGATTGTCGCCCCTGTGATTATCGCGATCATCCCGGCGATCCTGGTTACAGGTGATGCGATCTGGTTGTTCAACCCGGACAAACGCAGGACGAGGCGCGTTGCGCGGCATTTGTCACGGATGGTCTGGGGTTTTGTGGTCGTGCTGCGGGCGCCCTTGGTAGAGATCGCGGCAGCAGGCGTTCCGATACCGCCAGCGGTTGTCATCGTGGGGCCGATTGCGTTGGGGGTAGCGATGATCTGGTATTTTCAGCGCAAATATGGCGGCTCGCCGTTCAGACGAAATACCTAGGCCACTGCCGCGGATAGTTTTGCGACCAGCCTGTCTACGGCAAGGCTGATCGTCTCCCAGCATTCGGCAAAGCCTTCCTCATCGCCATAATAGGGATCGGGTACGGCTTCGCCTTCGCGGCCTTCGACCATATCCAGCAAAAGCGCGAGCTTGGCTTCGCTGTGGCGCGGCTCTCGCGCCTTGATCCCTGCCATATTGGCTTTATCCAAGGCAAAGATATGCGTGAATTGTTCGAAATCCCGTTCGCTGAGCTGGCGACCACGCGCATCCGAGATATCGACACCCATCGCGCGGGCAGTCGCAATCGCACGCGGATCGGGAGCTTCGCCGATGTGATAGCCAGCGGTGCCAGCCGAATCCACCTCAAGTTCCAGACCGGCCTTGCGCGCCGCCTCGCGCAGCGCTCCCTCCGCCATGGGAGAGCGGCATATATTGCCAAGGCAAACGAAAAGCACCTTGGGCACTTGGTTTACGGCCCGTTTCATATGCGCTCTCTAGTGTAAAACTTTCCGACAATGCAATAATCAACATGCTGAAAAAGGGGTTAAAAATCGTGTCAAAGAAAGTGATGATTGGCTTGATTGCCAGTGTTTTGCCCCTCTCGCCCGTACTTGCTGAACCGGTCGAGGATTACGAGGCTCTGCGCGAGGAGATCTGGGAATGGCGGCTCGACAACAACCCGCAACTTGCCACCAGCGTCGGCGATAGACGCGGCGATGGGAAACTGGGCGATTGGTCGCTTGAGGCGCATATCCGCTCGATCGAGGAAGCGCGCGCTTTCGTTGCACGCATGGATGCGATCGACAGCAGTGGTTTTTCGCCAGAGCTGATGGTGGATTTCGGTGTGATCCGCGCAGGGCTTGCCGATGCAATCGCAGCGGGTGAGCATCAGCACGATTTCTATATCCTTTTTACCAATCGCGGCGGCTGGTTCACCGGTTTTGCTTCCTTGCCCAATGGTTCACCGTTCTTCACGCTGGCTGACTATGAAAGCTATGTGGCGCGGTTGCTGGCTTACAAAAAGGTCAACGAGGACGCCATTTCGCGCAGCCGCGAGGCGGTGGCGCGCGGACTGACGCAGCCGTGCGAGCCGATGCAGGGCCTTGAACGCAGGATCGCGCAGCAGATCATTGATGATCATACGCAAACTCCGTTCTGGGCCCCGTTCGCAGGCGACAAGCCGGGAGCTGTGACCGACGAGCAATGGGCTGACCTGAAAGCGCGCGCAGCAGAGGCGATCAGCGGGACCGTTGTTCCCGCTTATGAGGAATTCCTCACATTCTACACCGAGGAATACGCCCCCAATTGCCGCGACGGGGTGCCGGGCATTCTCGCAACCGATGGTGGTGAGGATTACTACGATTACCGTGTGCGCAGTTTCACCACGACTGACATGAGCGCGGATGACGTGCACAATCTGGGCCTTAGCGAAGTTGCGCGCATTCGTGCCGAAATGGTCGAGGTTGCAGCCGACGCAGGTTTCGACACGCGCGAGGCCTTTATCGAGCATCTGCGCACTGATCCTCATTACTACATGACCGATACCGAAGAATATGTCCGCTATGTCGCGGCGCTGGCGAAGCATATTGACGGGTTTATGCCGCAATTGTTCGGGCGGCTTCCGCGAAACCCGTATACCGTATCGCCCATTCCCGCAGCACAGGCGCCGGGGAATACGACCGCCTATTACGAACCCGGTTCGCTGGAGACCGGACGGGCGGGGATTTACCGCATCAACACGACCGAACTGGACCAGCGCCCCTTGTGGGAATTGCCGGCGCTGGGCGTCCACGAAGCGGTGCCCGGTCACCATTTGCAGATTGCGATCCAGCAGGAGCTCGACATCCATCCGCTGCGCGCCAATGGTACGTTCTTTACCGCGTTCGTCGAAGGGTGGGGCCTGTATTCAGAGCGGCTCGGGATCGAGATGGGGCTGTATGACACGCCGGCCAAGCAGATGGGCAGGCTGAGCTACGAGATGTGGCGCGCGGCGCGCCTCGTGGTGGACACCGGGCTTCATGCCAAGGGGTGGTCGAAAAGCCAGGCGGTTGAATACATGCTCGACAACACGGCGCTTTCACCCGGCAATATCGATGCCGAGGTCAACCGTTACATGACCTGGCCCGGACAGGCGCTTGCCTACAAGGTGGGTGAACTCAAGATCCGCGAATTGCGCGAGCGTGCAGAACAAGCCCTTGGCCCGCGCTTCTCGCTGCGCGATTTCCACGATACCGTGCTTGAAAACGGGTCAATCCCGCTCTCCGTGCTTGAAGCGCATGTGGATCGCTGGATTGCAGCACAGATCGCTGAATGATCAGGCCTGAAGGGGGAAGGGCTGGGTGTTTTCCAGCACGTCCTCGGTCATGCGGCGCACATTGACCTTAGCCTTGAGCCGCGCGCCCAAGAGCGCGGTCCCGCTGACCTTGCGCTGGACAAACAAGGTTTCGATCGGGGGGAAGGCCCAGGTCTGCTTGTCCTGAGCGATCTCCCAACCTTCCTCGCGAAGCAGCGGGACAAATGCGCGGTCGCCAAAGTCGAACGGCCTGTCTTCGCGCATTTCGCCGATGACGATATCGACCATGCGGCCCACCCGTTCGGGGTGACGTTCGGCCACAATCGGCATCATGAAGCCGGATTCGATCGTCGCCTCGATCACTTTGTCACGGTCGCCTTCAAGCCCGGCGTTCAGCATCTTGCGATAGCCATTGGCGACGCCGGAATCGACCGGGCGACACGCGCCGAAATCGAGCAGAACGATGTCGCCGGTGTCCGGGCGGAAACGGTAGTTTGCAAAATTGGGATCGGTTTGCATCACTCCGAATTCAAACAGCTCGCGCGCAACCAGATGCATCAACCGGGTCATCACTTCGTCGCGGCGTTCCTCGGTCTCCTGATCGAGCCGCTCGATCGAAACACCCTCTTCAAAGCTCATCGCGAGGATTGATCCGCGCGTCAGTCCTTCGTGCAGGCGCGGGACCACAAAACCCTGCTCGCCTTCCAGCATCTTGCGATAGAGTTCCATCTGTTCGCCTTCGCGGGCGTAGTCGGCCTCTTCGTGGAGTTGCTGCTTCGCGACCGCGAGGAGCTTTTCAATCTCGAGCTCGGGCGGAGCAAAACCTGCAACCTTGAGCAGCGTCATGACATTGTCGACATCGCTATCGATGCTTTTGGCGACGCCGGGATATTGGACCTTGATCGCCAGCTCTTCGCCATCGCGCGTCATCGCCTTGTGGACCTGACCGATGCTGGCTGCTGCGATGGGACGCGGATTGAACCATTTGAACTGGCGCCGCCAATCATTGCCCCATTCAGCCTTGAGCACGCTGTCGAGCTGTTTAGTCGGCATAAAGTTCGCCTGATCGCGCAGCCGGGCGAGGATTTCCGACAATTCCGCTGGCAGGAAATCACCTGCATCCATGCTTATCATCTGACCCATCTTCATCGCCGCACCGCGCAGGTGCGACAGGCGATCGGTCATGCGCTTCACATTGCCCGGCGTCAGGATGAGATCGCGCGGATTGATCGGTTCCCCGCTTGTCAGCCGCCTTGCACCTTCAGCTGCCATGCCGCTTGCGACACCGCCTACAAGCCGGCCGAATGTGCCGAAACGGGCAATCCTGCCAGGTGGGACCGCGCGTTCTCTCGATTTGTCGGGTGTGTCTTCAGCCACTTAAGCGGGGTGTCCTTGGATGCGTAATGCGTCAACGGGGTGGGACGCAGCCGGTTCCCCCAATCAACTGATGCACAGCGCTCCGTCAACCGGTAGCGACTGGCCAGAGATATAATCGCTATGCGGCGAAGCGAAGAACACCGCCAGTCCTTCAAGTCCGGCATGATCGCCAAACCGGCGCAGCGGAATGCGGTTTGTCATCCATTGCTCAAATTTGGGGTTAGCAGCCGCAGTCAGATCCGTCTGATAATAGCCGAACAAAAGCGCATTGGCAGTGATCCCATAGCGCGCCAGTTCAAACGCCGCGCCGCGCGTCAACCCGTTCACAGCGGCTTTTGATGCGGCATAGTCTGAGCTCTTGTTCACGCCCATGATCGATTGGCCTGATGATGTCGCAATCAGCTTGCCGCCGGGATCGCCGTTTTCAGCCCGCTCGATCATGTGCCGGGTCACATATTTATAGACGAGCGCTGCGCCGCGCGTGTTGACTGCCATGGTCGCATCCCAGCCTTCCACTGTCATGTCGGGAATGCGCGTGCCAGCGCCTGAACGGCCCGCATTGGCAAAGGCGGAATCGACCCGACCAAACGCATCAAGCGTTGCTGCCATGGCCTGTTCAATGGGCGCTTCTTCGGCGACATCGCAGGCAATTGTGATGACCTTGCCGTCGCCAAGTGCATCGAGTTCAGCCAGAGCCGATGCGTTCTTGTCCGCATTGCGTGCCCAGATCGCGACATTCGCGCCCGATTTTGCAAGGCCGCGAGCCATGGCAAGACCGATGCCGGAATTGCCGCCAGTGATGATGGCGCTGTGGCCGGTAAGATCAAACAGGTTCATGGTTCACACCGGTGCCGCAATTGGCATAAGGCCGCAAGACCAACCAAGCGGAAGAGACAATGGCTCAAGACACCTCGCTGAACCCTGTATCGTTGACACCTGCATCGCGCGCGCTCGGCTATGCCGGTTTGTTGCCGCAGATCATCTGCGTTGCGCTCGCTGCGACGGGACACGAATATGCCTATACCGCGCTTGCAGGTGGGTTTGGCTATGCCGCCGCGATCTTCAGCTTCCTTGGCGGGGTATGGTGGGGTCAGGCGATTGCGAGCGGTCGCGGCGGGGCAGGGGCCTATCTGGTCGCGGTGATGCCGAGCCTGCTTGCCGTCGCGCTGTTCCTGCCGTGGAGCTTTGGCTGGGATTGGCCGGGGCCTGCGCTGCTTTATCTGGGAGCGCTGATTGCCCTTTCGCCTCTGGTGGACCGGGCGCTTGGCTTTGCAACCAAGGACTTCCTATCGCTGCGCGTGCAGCTGTCAGCAGGCCTCGGCGCGCTGACGATTGCGCTTGGCCTTGTCGCAGATCGGATTGTGTGAAGTTCACTCTGGCCAATTGGCGCAGAAATGGTCGGGAAGAGAGGATTCGAACCTCCGGCCCCCGCCTCCCGAAGACGGTGCTCTACCAGGCTGAGCTACTTCCCGACTCAAATACACGCGCCGCGCTGGCCTCGTGCGGTAGGCGGGCGCGTATAGGTGTGGATAGCGAAGGTGGCAAGCGGGCAATTCGCTCCTATAGTTTTCGCCATGGCAAGCGCTCCGAATCCAAATGAACAATCCGCTCCCGTGCACCCTGAACAGCAATATCTCGATCTCATGCGCGAGATTTGGGAGGCGGGAAGCGAGCGCGTTGATCGCACCGGCATTGGTACGCGTTCGATTGCAGGTGCGATGCTGCGCTATGATCTGACGGACGGTGCGATGCCGCTGCTCACCACCAAACGGGTCTATTGGAAGACCGCAACGCGCGAGATGCTGTGGTTCCTGACAGGGGAAACCAATATCCGTCCGCTGGTCCTCCAAGGCGTGAAGATCTGGAACGAATGGCCGCATGCCAACTATGTAAAGGCCTCGGGCGAAGACATCAGCCTTGAAGACTTTGTTCAGCGCATCGCCGATGACGAAGCCTTTGCTGAGCGTTGGGGCGATCTTGGCCCGGTTTATGGCAAGCAATGGGTGGACTGGCCGACATATCGCTATCGCAAGGATGGGCTTTACGAGAAGGGGCCGGGCGTTAATCAGGTGGCCGAGGTCGTCGAAAGCCTGACCACCAATCCGGGCAGCCGCCGCCATATTATCGAAGGCTGGAACGTTGCTGAGCTTGATCGCATGGCGCTGCCGCCGTGCCACAAGACCTATCAATTCCATGTCGCAGGCAACAGGCTCAACTGTCTGCTGTATCAGCGCAGCTGTGACGTGGCGCTTGGCCTTCCGTTCAACCTGTGGTCAGCGGCGCTTTTGACCCGGATGATGGCGCAGCAGACCGGGCTTGAACCGGGTGAACTTGTATGGATGGGCGGGGACGTTCACCTCTATCTCAACCATGCGCATCTGATCGAGGAACAGCTGACTCGCGAGCCCACTGGCAGGCCCACTCTCGAAATCACTCGAAAGCCCGAAACAATTTTCGACTACACAATCGAGGATTTTGTGGTGCATGATTACGCGCCATTGCCCCCAATCAAGGCTCCTGTTGCGGTGTGATTGGCGCCGCTTGACCGTCACATTTGACTGACATAGCGCTCCCTTCATAGCTGTTGCTGGGAGAGCAAAATCATGGCCGACAGGGCCGCACCATCACCCGCATCCGGAGACAATCGTCCCGCGCTCGCACTGCACGTGCCAGAGCCCAAGTCGCGCCCCGGCGATCCGGTCGACTTCTCCGAACTCGACATTCCCGAAGCGGGTTCTCAACCGCGCCCGGATGAAAGCGTCGCGCCTGCCGATATGAAGGACCTTGCCTATGGTCTTGTCCGCGTGCTGGGCGATGACAACAAGGCGCATGGACCCTGGGATCCCAAGCTTGACCCGGAAACGCTTCGCACGATGCTTGGCCATATGGCGCTGGTTCGCGCGTTTGATGAACGCATGTTCCGCGGTCAGCGGCAGGGCAAGACATCGTTCTACATGAAGTGCACCGGCGAAGAGGCGACTTCTGTCGCTGCGTCAATGGCGCTGGCCAGCGATGACATGGTGTTTCCCAGCTATCGTCAGCAAGGCATTCTGATCGCGCGCGGTTATCCGCTGATCGAAATGATCAACCAGATCTATTCGAACAAGGGGGACAAGCTCAAAGGTCGCCAGCTGCCGATCATGTATTCGAGCAGGGAGCATTCCTTCTTCTCGATCTCAGGCAATCTCGCAACGCAAACCCCGCAGGCGGTTGGCTGGGCGATGGCTAGCGCGATCAAGGGCGACAGCCGGATCGCTGCGACATGGGTTGGTGAGGGTTCCACGGCAGAGGGTGATTTCCACTCCGCCTGCACTTTTGCGACCGTCTATAACGCGCCGGTGATCCTCAATGTGATCAACAACCAATGGGCAATTTCGAGCTTTTCCGGCTTTGCTGGCGCTGAACGCACGACCTTTGCTGCCCGCGCGCTTGGCTATGGGCTCGCTGGGCTGCGCGTAGATGGCAATGATGCCTTGGCGTGCTTCGCGGCACAACAATGGGCGGCCAACCGCGCGCGCGCCAATCAGGGGCCGACCCTGATCGAATATTTCACCTACCGCGCAGAAGGCCATTCAACCTCGGATGATCCAAGCGGTTATCGCAGCGCGCAAGAGCGTGAGGAGTGGCCGTTGGGCGATCCGGTCATGCGTCTCAAGAACCACCTTATCGCAATCGGTGAGTGGGATGAGGAGCGCCAGGAGAAGATGGACCTCGAAGCGGCAGAGCTGGTCAAGAAGACCACCAAGGAAGCTGAAAAGAACGGCATTCTTGGCCATGGTATGCACCATCCGTTCCACACCATGTTCGAAGACGTGTTCGAGGAATTGCCCTGGCACCTTGAAGAACAGGCAGCACAGGCGACACGCGAACGTCAGGTCAAATGGCCGGACCACCACCCCAAGGACTTTGCCGGAAAGGGGGCGGGACAATGAGCAAGACGATGGAAGCAGAGGCCCAGCACACCACAGCGGCAAGTGATCGCCGCATCAACATGATCGAGGCGATCAATGATGCGCTCGACATCATGCTTGAGTGTGATCCAGATGTGATCGTGATGGGCGAAGACGTCGGCTATTTCGGCGGCGTCTTCCGCTGCACAGCCGGCCTTCAGGAAAAGCATGGCAAGACCCGCGTATTCGATACGCCAATCAGCGAATGCGGCATTATCGGCGTTGCCGTTGGCATGGGCGCATATGGCCTTCGCCCGGTGCCGGAAATTCAGTTTGCCGATTACATTTATCCCGGCCTCGATCAGCTGATCTCTGAAGCGGCACGGCTGCGTTATCGTTCAGCAACCGAATATATCGCGCCGATGACGGTGCGATCACCCTTTGGCGGCGGGATCTTTGGCGGTCAGACACACTCTCAATCGCCTGAAAGCATCTTTACACATGTTGCTGGTCTCAAGACCGTGATCCCTGCGACACCCTATGACGCCAAGGGCTTGTTGATCTCTGCGATCGAAGACAATGATCCGGTGATCTTCTTTGAACCCAAGCGTATCTATAACGGGCCTTTCTCAGGCTATTACGACAAGCCGGTCGAGCCGTGGAAAAACCACGATGCGAGCGTGGTGCCCGAAGGATATTACAACATCCCGCTGGGCAAAGCGCGAACCGTCCAAGAGGGCGAGGCGATCACCATCCTTGCATATGGCACGATGGTTCACGTGGCAGAGGCGGTGGCCCGCGAAAAGGGCGTTGATGCTGACATTCTTGACCTGCGCACATTGGTCCCGCTCGACATCGACGCGATCGAGGCCTCGGTCAAGAAAACAGGGCGCTGCCTGATCGTTCACGAAGCCACCCGCACCAGCGGGTTTGGCTCTGAACTGTCAGCATTGGTCACCGAAAGGTGTTTCTACCACCTCGAAGCGCCGGTTGAACGGGTTACCGGTTTCGACACCCCTTATCCGCACAGCCTCGAATGGGCGTATTTCCCGGGCCCCGTCCGTATCGGCGAGGCCATCGACAAGATCCTCAAGGACTAAGCGCAACAATGGCAAAGTTCACTTTCAATATGCCCGATGTGGGCGAAGGCGTGGCCGAGGCGGAGATCGTCGATTGGATGGTCAAGATCGGCGACAAAGTCTCCGAAGATCAGCACCTCGTCGATGTGATGACCGACAAGGCCACGATCGATATCGAAAGCCCGGTTGACGGGACTGTCCTCGAAGTGGCCGGTGACGTTGGCGATGTCGTTGCGGTTGGTTCGATGCTGCTGGTGATCGAGGTTGAAGGGGAGGTTGGCGAAGACGCTCCTGAAGAGGCGGCTCCAGCCCCTGATGAGGCGCAGGAAGCTGCGCCCGAAGCAGCGCCTGAGCCGGAACCCGCTCCTGCTCCCGCACCAACACCAGCACCTCAGCCCGCACCTCAGCCAGCGCCGGTGGCCGCGCCCGTTGCCAAGGTCCTCGCATCGCCGGCAGTGCGCCAGCGCGCGCGTGATCTTGGGATTGATCTTGGCGAGGTGAAACCGGCTGAAGATGGCCGTGTGCGCCATGGCGATCTTGACCAGTTCATCGCCTACAATGCAGGCGGCGGCTTTGCCCCTGCTGGCAAGGCGCGCGAAGACGAGCCGATCAAGGTCATCGGCCTTAGAAAGCGCATCGCTCAGAACATGAGCGCAGCAAAACGCAATATTCCGCACTTCACCTATGTTGAGGAATGCGACGTCACCGCGCTTGAGGCCATGCGCGCTGATCTCAACAGCGCGCGCGGCGCCAAGCCCAAGCTGACCATGCTGCCTTTGCTGATCTCGGCCTTCTGCAAGCTCATTCCCGATTATCCGATGATCAATGCGCGCTTTGATGATGAGGCGGGCGTGGTGACGCGGCATGGGAGCGTGCACATGGGCATGGCAACCCAGACCGATAATGGTCTGATGGTCCCAGTGATCCGCGATGCGCAGGCGCGCAATTTGTGGCAGCTGGCAAGTGAGATTGGCCGCCTGGCGCAGGCTGCGCGAGATGGATCTGCAAAATCGGAAGAGCTGTCTGGTTCGACCCTGACCGTGACCTCGCTCGGCCCGCTTGGAGGTGTTGCCACAACGCCTGTGATCAACCGTCCTGAGGTCGCGATCATTGGTCCCAACCGGATTATCGAGCGCCCGATGTTCGTGCCTGACGGGCAAGGCGGTGAGCGAATCGAAAAGCGCAAGCTGATGAATATCTCGATCAGCTGCGATCACCGTGTGGTCGATGGCTATGACGCGGCGAGCTTTATTCAGGAGGTCAAGAAGCTCATCGAAACCCCTGTTTTGCTGCTCTCGGAATAAGGGCGCAAAAAAAGCGCCATTAGGGTGATCGTGGGCGTTGACAGCCCTTGATGACTGCCTTAGTGGCGCTGCTTCCCAAGAGGCGCTGACCGCCAAGATGCGCGGGTGTAGCTCAGTTGGTTAGAGTATCGGCCTGTCACGCCGAGGGTCGCGGGTTCGAGTCCCGTCACTCGCGCCACTTGGGACAT
>CAYUCZ010000026.1:0-45249 GCA_964443505.1 uncultured Porphyrobacter sp.
CAAGCAATGCCTGGGCAAGCAGGTGCAGTTGATCCTCATGCTCATTGAGCAGATCAGTTGCACGCTTATGAGCCCCTTCGACCAGAGACTTGATCTCGGCATCGATCAGCTTGTTGGTTTCCGCCCCGCCCATTGTGCGCGCGGTCTGCCCCATGCCGAGATAGCCTTCCTGGCTTTCCTCATACTGGAGCGGGCCAAGCTTGTCGCTCATGCCCCATTTGGTCACCATGTTGCGGGCAAGGCTGGTCGCATACTGGATGTCAGAGGACGCGCCTGATGACACCTTGTCATGGCCGAAGATGATCTCTTCCGCCACGCGTCCACCCATGCTGACCGACAGGTTCGCATGCATCTTGTCGCGGTGATAGGAATAGCTGTCACGCTCAGGCAGGCGCATCACCATGCCAAGCGCGCGGCCACGCGGGATGATGGTTGCCTTGTGGATAGGATCTGAGGCGTCTTCATGGACCGAGACGATCGCGTGGCCAGCCTCGTGATAGGCGGTCATCTTTTTCTCGTCTTCGGTCATGACCATGGAGCGGCGCTCCGCACCCATCATGACCTTGTCCTTGGCGTCCTCGAATTCCTGCATCGCCACCAACCGTTTGTTGCGGCGCGCAGCAAGCAGGGCAGCTTCGTTGACGAGGTTGGCAAGGTCAGCGCCCGAAAAGCCCGGCGTCCCGCGTGCAATCGTGCGCGGGTTCACATCAGGCGCAAGCGGCACCTTCTTCATGTGAACGCCGAGGATCTTCTCGCGGCCATCAATGTCGGGGATCGGCACGACAACCTGACGGTCAAAACGGCCCGGACGCAGCAGCGCAGGATCAAGAACGTCGGGGCGGTTGGTGGCCGCAACGATGATGATACCTTCATTTGCTTCGAAGCCGTCCATTTCAACCAGAAGCTGGTTCAGCGTCTGCTCGCGCTCGTCGTTCGAATTGCCCAGCCCGTGACCGCGTGAGCGGCCCACTGCGTCAATCTCGTCAATGAAGACGATGCACGGCGCGTTCTTCTTGGCTTGCTCAAACATGTCACGCACACGGCTGGCGCCAACACCAACGAACATTTCGACAAAGTCAGAGCCAGAAATCGTGAAGAAAGGTACGCCGGCTTCACCTGCAATCGCACGTGCTAGCAGCGTCTTACCGGTGCCGGGTGAACCGACAAGCAGCGCACCCTTGGGGATCTGTCCGCCCAGTTTCGAGAAACGCTGCGGGTCCTTCAGAAACTCAACGACTTCTTCAAGCTCTTCGCGCGCTTCATCGATGCCGGCGACATCGTCGAAAGTTACACGCCCTTGGCGTTCGGTGAGCATCTTGGCTTTCGACTTGCCAAAGCCCATGGCGCCGCCTCCGCCGCCTTTTTGCACCTGGCGCAGAGCAAAGAATGCGATGCCCAGGATCAGAATGAACGGCAGGGACTGGATCAGGATGTATAGGAGCACATTGGGCTCATCGCGCTGCTTGCCGGTGAACTCGACATCGTTCTCCTCAAGCAGTGCTGCGATCTCGACATCATTAGGGATCGGCAGGGTTGTGAAGGTCTCTCCGTTCTTGAGTGTGCCCGTGATCACGTCTTCGCCAAGCTGCACTTCCTGCACAGCACCGGCTGCGACCTGATCGCGGAACTCGGAGTAGCGAATGGGCGTTCCCTGGGTCTGGCTCGCGCCGCTGAACATGGACACGACCAGAAGCAGGGCCATGAAGATGCCGCCCCAGATCATCAATTGCTTCACCCAAGGGTTCTGACCTTCAGGTGGCTGCTGGTTAGGGTCGTTCTGATCGCTCATTTCGGAGTAATTCCTTTCTGATCAGGATATGTAGGATCGCCGCGATGAATGGCAAGCGAATGCGCGATTAGGTGACCTCGGCGCGTGTGCCGCGCCGTGCCGGATCAGGCTGCGCCATAAGCGGCGAGGAACACATCAACAGCCCCATCGATCCTCGCGGCATTTTCCGCCTCGCTGGATTCGACCCCAAATCGGCGTTCGAGATCGCCCATGCCCTTGGTCATGGAAACGAACTGTTCTGCGGCAAGTTCGGGGTTTGCGATTCTAAGCTCGCCCGCGGCGCTCGCATGAGCCAGCCACGCGCTGAATGCTGCTTTCATCCGCCAGGGTCCGGCTCTCAGAAACGCTTCACCAACTGCAGGTTCGTGTTCCGTTTCCGCTGCAATCCGGCGGTCGAACTGGATCATCTCCGGGCGTGAAAGAAACGCAAACATCGCATGAGCAATCACGGTCAGCCGCTCTCGGATCGGGCCTGTCGGCATGGCATCAAGATTGAAATAGTCGCGCATCTTTTCGCACTCGCGCTCGACCGCGGCAGTGAACAAGGCGCGTTTGTCGCCGAAGTGATTGTAGATGGTGACCTTTGACACGCCAGCATCCGCCGCAACCTGCTCGATAGAGGTTGCCGCGAAGCCTTCCTGAAAAAACAGCTGCGATGCCGCGGCCACGATCGCCTCGCGCTTGGCGATATCCGATGGCCGGCCCTGTCGCTTTTTTTGGGCTACTTCGCTCACGCAGGAAAACTCTGTCTTCAAAGGGCTATTGACAAACTGAACGGTTACGTTCATTTGAACGTCATCGTTCAATATTGTCGATTCCGATCGACTTCGCAAGTACCCTCGGCCACCCTCTCCCCTCCAAAGGCCCCCGCAAAGATGCTTTGGATCGCGATCCGCATGCTCACTGGTGATGCACAGAAGTTCTATGGACTTCTGTTCGGCATCGCTTTTTCAACCCTGCTGATAACGCAGCAGCTGACGATCTTCGTGAACCTGATTGAACGCGGCGCAAGCGGCGTTTTCAACGCACCAGAAGCCGAAGTCTGGGTCATGGACCCCGTCAGCCGCACCACTGATGTAAAATATGAAATGCCCTCGACCGCGCTCGACGAGGTACGATCGGTGCGCGGTGTTGAATGGGCTGTTCCGCACCTGCGCGCATCGGCATCGGTAAGGACCAGCACTGGCGACCTCGAAGGCGTCAACATCATCGGCGTCGATGATGCGACATTGATTGGCCTGCCTCGCAACATGCTTGAAGGATCGAAGAACGTCCTGTCGCGGCCAGATTCGGTGATTATCGATGATGTCGGCGTGACAAACATGTTTGCCGATGGGGCCGATCCCATCGGCCAGCGGCTTGAGCTCAACGATCAACGCGCCGTGATCCGCGGGGTCGCCGATTCGATCCCCTCCTTCACCAGCCAGGTTGTGCTCTACACAAAGTACACGCAGGCCCTGAAATACGTGCCGGGCACGCGCAATCGCCTGAGTTTCGTTCTTGCAGGCATAAGCGAAGGCGCGGACCCTGCTGAGGTCGCGGCAAGGATCGAAGCCCAAACCGGGCTCAAGGCGGAGACGCGCGACGAATTTGCGCAAGCCGGCGTAAACTTCATTATCGAGAACACCGGCATTCCGACCAATTTCGGGATCACCGTGTTTCTTGGCTTCGTTGTTGGTGTCGCGATCGTCGGCCTCACATTCAGCCTCTTTATTCGCGACAACATCAAGCAATTCGGAGCGCTCAAGGCGATTGGCGTAACGAACGCCAAAATCATTCGCATGGTCGCCGCTCAAGCCGGGCTTGTGGGTTCGGTCGGCTATGCGCTGGGTGTCGTCGGCACAGCCTTGTTCATGTATGCGTTTAGTGCGGTGCCGCAGTTCAAGGGCTTTTACATCCCGTGGCAGATCCCGCTGATCAGCCTTGCCGCTGTTGTCCTGATCCTTGCTCTAACTGGCTGGGTTGCGCTGCGCAGTGTGCTTAACACCGAACCAGCCTCGGTATTCCGGTGAGGGGAGCACACAGATGAGCCCTATCGATACATCGGCAATCGGCGGCTGCCCTCCCGAAGCGGCTATCTGCGCTCGCGGGATTGTCCGGGATTTCCAGGCTGGCCAATCGACCATCCGGGTCCTTCACGGGATCAACACCGACATCAAGCCGGGCGAGATGACTTATGTCGTTGGCGAAAGTGGTTCGGGAAAGACGACGCTGATCTCGATCATGTGCGGCATCCTTTGGCCCACCGAAGGTGAGGTGAAGGTGTTCGGGACAGATATTTACAGCCTGTCCGATTCCGAACTGGTCAATTTCCGGCTTCAGAACATCGGCTTCATATTCCAGCAGTATAACCTCATCCCGTCGATCGATGCCGCGGCCAATGCGGCCGTACCCCTGATCGCCAAAGGGATGGGGATCGAAGAAGCCCGCCAGAAAGCCATCGTACTGCTGGAAAAGTTAAACATTGGCGATCAGGCAGGAAAACTGCCAAACCAATTGTCAGGCGGACAGCAGCAACGTGTCGCAATTGCGAGAGCTCTTGTGCACGAACCGCGCCTGGTCGTGTGCGATGAACCAACCGCCGCGCTTGATGCATCATCTGGCAGGCGGGTGATGGACCTCTTGCGCGAAGTCGCGGTCGCACCTGATCGGGCTTGCATCATTGTCACCCACGATAACCGAATTTTCGACCTCGCAGACCGCATCCTCGTCCTTGAGGATGGGCGCGTCACCCATGACGGCACCGAAATGCCGGAAGATCATTGAACCAGAGCACCGACGGAACCCCAGCCATGGCCCTCCTCCCATCAAATCTCAGTTTCTCGCGCCAGATTCTCCCTGTGCTCGCCTTGATCGGATTGATCGGCGCGGTGATCTTTCTCGTCTATGGCCTGCCCGACAGGGAGATCGCAGAGCCCGCAAACGAGCCGCCCAAGGCGGTTGGCGAACTGGCCGACGGTGACCGGGTGGCAGGTGCTGGCATCGTTGAACCAGCCAGCGAGATTATCGATATCGGATCAGCGCTTTCGGGACTTGTGACCGATCTTCGCGTGTCTCCGGGAGACCGCGTCGAAAAGGGTCAGCCGCTGTTTCTGGTCGATGACCGTTCAGCGCGCGCGCGTGTTGCAGAGGCGAATGCTGCCATTCGCGAAGCAAGAGCTGCCATCAACGAAGCGCAAACCGCTCGCGACACAGCGCGTCAGCAACTGGCGCTTTATGAAGGGCTGTCTGATCCCGCTGCGGTTAGCCGCTCAGAAGTCATCCGGGTCGAAGGAGATGCCAGCGCGGCATCGAGCCGCCTTGAGCTTGCTCGGGC
Organism: uncultured Porphyrobacter sp.; assembly: GCA_964443505.1. Classification (GTDB taxonomy): domain Bacteria; phylum Pseudomonadota; class Alphaproteobacteria; order Sphingomonadales; family Sphingomonadaceae; genus Erythrobacter. The sequence continues at coordinate 5,106 of CAYUCZ010000026.1, forward strand.
GCGCCTCGGTGCAGCACAGGCGCAGGCGGCAAGTGCAAGAACCGAACTCGAACGTCTGACAGTGCGAGCGCCGATTGCAGGTGAGATTCTTGCGGTCAACATTCGCCCCGGCGAGTTTGTCGCAACACAAGGTGCCGGGAATGCGCAGCCGTTCATCCAGATGGGCGAGACAAATCCCCTGCATGTGCGTGTCGACGTTGATGAGAACGAGGCGGTCAGGGTCAATCTTGGCGCCCCAGCGATTGTGTCGCCGCGCGGTGCCGCTGGTATCAGGGTGGAAGCGAGTTTCGTCCGGGCAGAGCCACAGGTCGTGCCCAAGCGCTCGCTCACCAACAGCGCTGCAGAACGGGTCGATGTTCGCGTGCTCCAGCTGATCTATGCCTTGCCGCAAGGCGCTGACGCTGCCGCTTTCCGCGTTGGCCAGCAGATTGATGCCTTCATTCCCGCCAATGACAGCCAAGCTGCCGAAGGGGAGTGACATGATGCGCACCGTTTCAGCACGGCTTTTCGCGCTTGGCCTTGCCTCTACCCTGACAGCATGTGTGGCCGGACCCGCGCCCGAAATATCCACCCCTACGCCTCAGCTGCCAGATTCCTATTTCTTCTCACCCGATCGCCCTTCAAGGGCGAGTCTCGCTGCCCTGTTGCCAACAAATGATGCCGCCTTCCTTGAGCTTACCACTGCCGCGCTTGAAGGCGCGCCTAACCTTGCTGAGGCCGTGGCTAGGGTGGATGTTGCAAGGGCAGGTGCAAGCAGAGCAGGAGCCGAACGCCTGCCCAATGTCGGCGTTGATGGGAACGTGACCGGCAATCGCATCAATCCCAATCAGTTTGGCTCCAACAATCCCTTCGCTCAGCAAATTGACACCGAGCAAGTCTCCTATGGAGCCAACCTGACAGCCAGCTGGGATGCTGATGTGTTTGGCAGGTTGCGGGCCCAGGAACGCGCAGCAAACGCGCGGGTCGATGCGGCCAGCGCTTCCGCCGCTGCGGTCCGCATTGCCTTGCTGGCCGAAATTGCAGGCAGTGTTACCGACTGGCGTGTCCTCGCCGCGCGCACTGAAGCCATCCAAAGTGACGTCGTTGCAGCGCGCCAATTGGCACAGCTTGCAAAGACACGTGAAGAGGCTGGCATTGCGCCGGGCTTTGACCGTGTAAGGGCGCAAGCCGCCGCAAGCGCATCTCGCTCACGCCTTGCAGCTCTGCAAAGTGAACGGGTTCGGATCATTGGCCGACTAATCACTTTAACCGGCCTGACAGGAGCAGAGGTCAACGCGGCTCTGGCCCAAGGCGGCCCGGCGCTCAATCCGGGTCCCGCGCCGGGGGGCTTACCGTCCGAATTGCTGGCAAACCGGCCTGATGTCGTCGCCGCAGCAGCGGAACTGGCCGCAGCCGATGCCGATCTTGCCGCGGCAGCGCGTGCACGTTTCCCGCGCCTCACCTTGTCTGCCGTAGTGGGATTGCTGTCATTCAACGCTGGTGACTTTTTCAATGAGGATTCGATCGTCGCAACCCTTGCGGCAGGTGTTGCTGCACCACTGGTCGATTTTGGCCGCATTGAAGCGGAGATAGACGGCGCCGCGGCGAGCAAGCGCGCCGCCTTTCAGGCCTATCGCGCAGCAGTGTTCCAGGCGCTTGGAGATGCCGAAGCCGCTTATGGCTTGATCGCAGCGAGCGATGCCGAAGCACAGCTTGCCGAGCAGGAACGCGACGAACTCCAGCGCGCGGCAAGACTTGCCAATGACCGTTACCGTGCCGGGCTTGCGAGTTTTCTTGAGGTGCTTGAGGCGCGCCGCGCAGCTGATGCAAGCGGCGAACGCGCAGCAGCAGCAATGGGCCGGGCCGAACGCGCAAGGATCCTTCTTTGGCAGGCCTTGGGCGGCGGTGAATACGGCGTCGCCGAAACAGCAAGTTAGCCGATCACCCGCTCGATCAGCCAGAAACTGCCGGTTGCACCGATCGCATAAGTTGCGAACCGAAGCGCTCGGTTCTCAGCCTTGGCTGGGACCTGCCTCAAGGCAGCAAGAACACAGATCGTGATTGCCACGACCAGCAATTGCCCCGCTTCCACACCCACATTGAAGGCAAACAGAGCGGTCGCAAGCTGCGTTTGCGGAAGCCCAATGTCTGCAAGCGCTCCTGCAAATCCGAAACCGTGAACAAGTCCAAACGCGAAAGCCACAGCCCAAGGGTATGTCCGGGTCAGCGTCCGCCGTTCGGGATCGCGCAGGACGATCGCCACTTCGACAGCAAGGAACACGATCGACAGGGCGATAAGCGCTTCGACAGGACGACCAGGCAGACCCGAATAGCCAAGAACCGTCGCCACCAAAGTAGTCGAATGCGCCACGGTGAAGGCGGTTGCAGCCTTCACCACCGGCCACGGTGATCGAACCAGCATGACAAGCGCGATAACAAACAGCAGGTGATCCCAGCCGAAGATGATGTGTTCTGCACCAATGACAAAGTAGTCGAGCAAAACACTCAGCTGAGACGGTTCAGCCAGAATGACGGCAGAGGGTTCGTCCGCTGTGAGGCGAAAGCTCTGCACAGGAAGATCAAGCGGAACGAAACGGGCGATTGCATCTGACTTGCCGAGCAACTCGCTCAAACCAAAGCGCTGGCCGGCAAGTTCTCCTTCGCATGCAAGGTTAACACGGCCCATAAGCGCAGCTGATTGGAGCCGCTGCGATACCTCTCCGCGAAAAGTGCAGTTTTCCGGGATCACCGGCTCAAGACGTTCAGTGAGCAGCCCGGCGCTGCCAACTGCAAGGGTCACTTTCCAGTCGAGCGAGTATTCTCCTGCTCCAGCTTCCCTGAGTTCAACCACTGAAGGACGCAGTTCGTGCGCCGTCAACGGGGCTGAGGCCAACAAAGCCAACAGACCAAGAATAATCCGGATCACGTCTCTTACCGATCCACGTCTATGCGATAGGCGCTGCGCAACACCTGATAGGCGCGCTCCTTGCGCGCTTGTATCTCAGCGGTTCGCCAATCGTTGGCAAGCACCGGGCGCAATGTATCGAAATCCTGCTCCCCAAGCTCGCGCTCGCGCAATCGAACGAGGTGCCAGCCGAAGCCCGAGGCGACTGGGCCTTGCCAGCCATCTTTCGGCTCAAGCCCGTTGAGCGCTTCGGCAAATCGCAATCCAAACTGCGCCTCCACATCGCGCATAGGCGTTACCTCGATGGTCGCAGGCAGGCTGGTCGGCGAACCTGCCGCACTTTCATCACCGATTGAGGCGCGCGCGCTTGCTTCGCTGGCGAAGAAAGCCTGGTCAAAGCTCACTTTTGAGCGCTCCGCCTGGTGCTGTGCGTAATCGTCTGCATCGTCCTGGAGAAAGGCGCGCAAAACCTCATCAGACGGTTCGGCCATTTCTGCAGCGAGACTGGCAGACAGGTCCATCTTCGAGACCATACGCCGCCGAACAATCGCGTCGCCTTCATCAAGACCGAGCCTCAGCGCTTCGCGATAGAGGACTTCTTCTCGAACAAAGGCGTCGATTGCGACATCGAGTTCAGCATCGGAAGGGGAGCGCCCCATGGTAAGCGAGAAACTCTCGGCGATCCTCTCTCTTTCACTCGCGCCGATGCTGATGACGCGTGACGATGGATCAGGCGGCGAACCGCCCCACGTCAAGCCAACATAAAGGAGCGCGCCCAGAGCAACGAAATGGACCAGCGGCTCACTTGCCAGTTTCGGTAGCTTCACTTTACCTCGGCTCAGCTCGATTTCAGCCAGATCGGCGATGTGTAAGCCCGCTCCTGAGCGACCGCGTCTGCCATTGCATCTTCGGTCAGCGTCACACCAAAGCGGACGGCATCATAGAGGGTCCAACGCGGCGTTGGTATTTCGAGCACGCGAACATAATAGAATGCGCGTTCCCCGGCACGATAATCCGGGTCGCGCCACGTAGTGCGCAGCTCTGCAGCGCCAATTGTATTGGTGTAGGTGGCATCCTCGCGGTTCACCGTATCGCCGACCGCTGGCAGCTTGCCCGCCGACATCCGGCGGTTATCCATGTCGCTCCACACCACATCATAGACGCGTTCCTGCATCTCTCCCGCAGCATCGAGCCAGCCTTTGACCACTTGCACGCGGTCAAGGTTGGCGCCTTCCGGGTCCTTCATCGCGCTGATCAGGAAGCTTGGTGCACGGCCTTCATCTGTAAGTTCGCCGCCCATCGGGACACCGTTTGTGTATCCTTCGCGGACCCAATCACCGTTCCAGGTTTCAGCGGTGAAGTCGAAACCACCGAACACGCGCACGCTCATGCGCGGGCCAGTCGTCGCGTAGACCTCTCGCCGCGCAAAGGCGTCGAATATCTCAGCACGGGTATTGCCCCTCGCCCAGGCCGCAGCATAGCCACCTGCCAGATAGTGCCAGCCAAATCGCCCCTCACGTGTGCCGAGGTTCTGAGCGACTGCCGCACGGTCAGTATAGGCTTGTTCGTTGCCGGTATGCTTGCCCCAGAAATTGTCTTCATCGCCCGTTGCTAGCGAGGTGTGGCTGTCGGTCGAACCGATCATGCCGAAAGCGTAAGGGTTGACGCCCATCTGCTCTTCAAGGGTCAAACCGCGCAGCAAAGCAGAGCGAGCATAGGAACCCGCATACATCGATGGTTCGGTCTTCTCGCTTAAGGAAAGATTGCCAAAATCCCAGCCCTGCACGCCAAAGCCCGCCATCTCATCATTGGGTGAAAGATACGGGTGGGTTTCGCTGTCCCCCTTGATCTGCGTCGCTTCAACCACTGGTTCGGCCCAGGCCCGCAGAGCGGCATATTCCTGTGTCATCGGAGAACCGTCTTCCATGGTCATCTGAAACATCAGGCCATTCGAGAGGTTGGGATTGTGCGGGATCGCGAGAACGCGCCCGCCCGTTTCCTCTTCGTAATTGCGCATATACTCCCACAGCTGCGGTGCTGTCGTCGCAATGCCCGGGAAGGGAACTGTCTTACGGGTCTTGTCGCTGCCATCGCGGAACATCACCACACGGTGGAGATTGTTGCCATTGGGCATTGCGGTCCATTCATAGCCCGCAATCGCGGTGAAAACCCCCGGCTCGTTATAGCGATCCAATATGCTGAGCTGCGTGTTCCAGATGTCCTTGGTCGCTTCGGCAGCGGCTTCCGGATCGGCAAATGCGTCTGGAACGTTGTCCTCTGCCACAGCGGTAATCAGTTCGCCGATCGCCCGTGTCGATTGCTCCGGGCTTTCGTGCATCATGTCGTACCAGCGAAGAACATCCTCATCGCCTATCACCCAGGACACATACCAGCGCGGCGCGTCATAAAGGCGGCGGGTCGCTCCCAAGGCGTCCGAGTGGTCCGCGATGACCAGAAAGTCGAGCGGGCGGGCAAGCTGCGTCTGCGAACCGGTGGTGGATGTCACCTCCTCGCCGCGGGCAAACCGCAAGGCGTCTTCTGGCCCAAGCCGGGTACCAAAACCGAATGCGTCAACCGAATTGTCTGTATGGAGGTGTGTGTCGCCCCAATAGGGACGATCAGGAAACTCGGCGAGTTCGATCGTGTCTTCACCATCACCGGTTTGGGCCGGATCCAGTTCCGGTTCGCTGCTGCATGCCGTCAATGCCAAAGCTGACAGGCTCGCTGCCGCCAGTGCAGTCCATGTCTTGCGCATGGCTCCCTCCCTATTCTCTCTACCGAACGGTATGTGCCCGGCAGGGGGAGCGCGTCAAGCCGACTTTCGCAGCAGAGCCGATCGTTCGCAGCGACAAACCACTTCATCGCGCTGATTCAACAGTTCGTGAATGAAGGTCGCGATGCCCGCATCAGGCCGCGACTTGCTTTCGCGCAGTTCCTTGACCTCACTTCGCGCCCGCAAAGTGTCGCCGATAAAGACGGGCTTTGGAGTGACGACCTTGTCAAAACCAAGATTGGCGACAAGCGTGCCAAGCGTCGTGTCTCCGACTGACAGACCGACAAGCAGAGCAAAGGTGAATGTCGAATTCACCAGTATTTGTCCAAACCCGCTTTCCTTGGCCGCTTCGACATCAAGGTGAAGCGGCTGCGGATTATGGGTCATCGTCGAAAACAAGAGATTGTCGGTTTCGGTCACCGTGCGGCGGATCTCATGCTCGATCCGCTCGCCAATTTGCCATTGATCGAAGAACTTGCCGGCCATCGCGATCAACCCTTCGTCCAGCGTGCGACCACATCCGCACCATCATCCGAACTTGAGCGGATGGCCCCCGGCGTCCGGTCAAAGCGCGGAGCAGGTGCGGTGTGCCATTCGCCTTCGTGTTCAACAAACGCCTCGCGCGCTTTCATATGCGGATGTTCGCGCGCTTCAACGAGCGTTAGGACCGGACCAAAACAGGCATCTGATCCTTCGAGCAGCTCGGTCCATTCATCACGGGTCTTAGTCTTGAACAGAGCCGCGAGCTGATCAGTGTAGGAATCCCAATTTGCGGGGTTCATCTGGCCCTCTGAAAGTTCAGCCGGAGCACCCGATTTCTGCAGCAGTTCTGCGTAGAATTGCGGCTCGATCGCACCGATCGACACTTCCTTGCCATCGGCGCATTCAAAGCAGCGATAGAAATGCGCGGCGCCGCCCAGCATACCTTTGCCGCGATCAGTGGTGAGAAACGGGTTGTGACGCGCACCGAAGAAGAAGCTCATCAGGCTTGTCGTGCCGTCAACAATCGCTGCATCTACGACCTGACCCTTGCCCGAACGTTCGCGTTCATAAAGCGCAGCCATGATCCCGAACGCGCAATACATGGATCCGCCGCCAAAATCGCCGACGAGGTTCTGCGGCGGAACGGCGGTGTCGCCAGTGCGGCCGACCGCGTTGAGCGCCCCGGTGATAGCGATGTAGTTGATGTCGTGCCCTGCGGCCTGCGACAACGGGCCTTCCTGCCCCCAACCAGTCATCCGTGCATAAACAAGCCCGGGATTGGCCGCCAGCAATTCCTCCGGGCCCAGCCCTAGCCGCTCCATCACGCCAGGGCGAAGGCCTTCGATCAGCACGTCAGCCTTGGCACACGCATCGCGGCAGAACGCCATGCCCTCTTCGCTCTTGAGGTCAACCGTGACCCTGTTTCGAGCGCGTTCAACCACGGGGTTTGAAACAGTGCTGCCCGGCCGATCAATCCGCACCACTTCGGCTCCGAGATCGGCAAGCAACATGCCGACATGTGGCCCCGGCCCAATTCCGGCGAATTCGATTACTTTCAACCCAACCAGCGGTCCGGTGGCATCGCTCATCCCAAAACTCCCATCTCTTGATTTCCGGCTTCCTTGCCGCCTTGCCTTGGCAAGGGCAAGTCCACGCGATCACAGATCGCAAATGCAAAACCTCACAATTGACAGTGAGGAGGATCGGTTCATAGGAGCGCAGTCTAACCCGAGCATCAGAAGGACGAGTGGCTGCCCGTGTCGAAACCCAGCGTCAAAGTGCTGGCAGCTGCATCGGGCGGCGGCCATTGGGAACAGCTGATGCTGCTGCGCGATTGCCTTGAGCAGTATGATGTTCGCTTCGCCACAACTGATCCTGCCATCGCCCGTCAGCGCGGGATCGAGGACGCCTATTCGCTGCCGGATTGCAACCAGAACAAGCCTGTTCAATCGCTGCTTTGCGCTTTCGTGGCGGCTTGGATTGTCTTGAGACTTCGCCCGAAGGTGATCATCTCAACCGGCGCAGCGCCGGGCTATTTTTGTCTGCTTGCTGGAAGGCTGGTGGGTGCGCGCACCTTGTGGATCGATAGCGTTGCAAACGGGGAACAGCTTTCGATGTGCGGCAAGCTTTCGAAACGCACAGCGCATGAATGTCTGACCCAGTGGGAGCATCTGGCGGATGAACCGCGCGTCAAATATCGCGGAGCCGTGCTGTGATTCTTTTGACCGTTGGTATGCAACTGGGCTTTGACAGGTTGATCGAGGCGATGGACAAGCTTGCTCCATCACTGGAGATCCCGATTATCGCCCAAACCGGCAAAGGCACGTATCGCCCGCAGAATATGGAAGCGCGCGAACGGATCGGTCCGGCTGAATTCGAAGAGCTTGTCAAGAAAAGCGAGCTTATCGTCAGCCATGCCGGGATCGGGACGGTTCTAACTGCACAACGCTTTGCAACGCCGATCGTCCTGTTCCCACGACGGTTTGATTTTGGCGAACACCGCAATGATCATCAGGTGGCCACTGTACGCAACCTTGAAGGACGCAATGGCCTGCTCATTGCGTTGGAAGAGCAAGATTTACCGGACCGAATTCAACAAGGTTTGGCTATGGGCAGCGCCGCTGCGGATCGTTCGGCTAGTGCGCAAAACCTGCACACATCGCTCGCCAGCTTCATCGAAAACGGCCAAATCTGAGGCCCTAACGCCTGATCTGGCAGCACCAGTGCTGATCAAGGATTAGATTCAAGCCTAACGCGATATTTACCCCTTTGCGTCCATGGTTTCTCCCGCAATCTCCGCGAGGAACAACGAACGATGAACGCCCCATTCGACACGGCTACGGCAATCGGCCCCGGTGCCGCGTCTCAGCCTGCTCCCGATCATCAGGTCGCCGTGATTGGCCTTGGCTATATTGGCCTGCCCACGGCTGCCGTTTTGGCAAGCTATGGCTGGAATGTGTGCGGGATCGACATCTCCGAGGATGTGGTAGAAACAGTCAATGCGGGCGGGGTCCACATTGAAGAGCGCGACCTTGATCGTCTTGTTCGCGAAGGGGCAGATTCGGGCCGCCTGACCGCGTCGACCGAAGTGCCAACCGCGCATTTCTATATGATCGCGGTCCCCACGCCGCTCACCGAAGATAACGCGCCTGATATCAGCTATGTCGAGGCAGCGGCCCGCGCCATTGCTCCCAAAGTGCTACCCGGTGCCTGCGTGATCGTCGAAAGCACTTCCCCAGTAGGCACCACTGAAAGAGTTGCTCAGATCATCGCGGAAATGCGGCCTGATCTTAAGCTGCCAGTATTCGGATCGCAGCTGGGCGGAGATATCGCGCTTGCTTACTGCCCAGAGCGCGTTTTGCCGGGCAAGATCGTGCGCGAACTGGTTCAGAATGACCGCGTTATTGGCGGGATCACCCCGGACTGCGCGCAAAGAGCCGCAGCGCTCTATTCAAGCTTTGTCGAAGGCGATTGCCTGACAACAAACGCCCGCGTCGCTGAAACCGTCAAATTGGTCGAAAACAGCTTTCGCGATGTCAACATCGCCTTTGCCAACGAACTCAGTGTCATCGCGGATGATCTGGGGGTAGACGTGTGGGACGTGATCGCGCTCGCCAATCGCCATCCACGGGTCAACATACTCCAGCCGGGTCCGGGCGTTGGCGGCCACTGCATCGCCGTTGATCCCTGGTTCCTGGTTTCAAGCTCACCCAAGGCCGCACGCCTCATCAGAACCGCGCGTGAGGTCAATGACTTCAAGGCGAGCTACACCGAACGCCGCGTTCGCGCCCTGTTGGACGCAGTGCCCGGCGGGAAAGTCGCGCTTTTGGGGCTGGCGTTCAAACCTGACATTGATGACTTTCGTGAAAGCCCCGCGCTGGAAATCGCGCTGAGCCTTGCGCGGACCCGTGGTCAGCGGATCATGGTGGTTGAGCCCTTTGCAGACGAATTGCCCACCGGCTTTGCTGGCACTGGCGCTCAGCTGGTCCAGCTTGACGAAGCTCTTGATACAGCCGAGATTATCGTCGTGCTGGTCGATCACACTGCCTTCAAACACCTGCTGCCTGCTGATCTTGCGGGCAAGCTGGTGTTCGACACACGCGGAATGCTCAAAAAATGAACGAGACAGGCGGGAAACCCCGCATTCTGGTGACCTTCGGGACCCGTCCCGAAGCGATCAAGATGTTTCCCGTTGTCGCGGCCTTGCGCGACACCGACTCCTTCGATGTTCGCGTTGCTGTCACCGCACAGCATCGCGAAATGCTTGATCAGGTGCTCGCACTGGCTGGGATTGCCCCTGATGTAGACCTTGATCTGATGCAACCAGGGCAAAGCCTTGATGCCTTGTCCTCCAGGATCATCACGAGCTTCGGCAAGGCGCTCGATCAGCAAAAGCCGGACCGCGTGCTTGTCCATGGTGACACTCTGACCACTATGATGGCAACTTTGGCATGCTATTTCCGCCGAATCCCGGTTGGCCATGTCGAAGCCGGGCTGCGAAGCGGGAATATCTATTCGCCCTGGCCCGAAGAAGTGAACCGCAAGGTCACAGGGGCAGTCGCTGATCTCCACTTTGCCCCGACCCAGTCAGCTGCGGATGCGCTCAGTGCGGAAAACGTGTCTGCAAGCGCGATCCATGTCACCGGCAACACGGTAATCGATGCATTGCTGGAAACACGGGCGAAAGTGACCGCCAAACCCACGCTTGCACCCATTGTATCTGATCTTGCAGAGCGGTTTGCCGGACGCCGGATCATCTGCGTGACGGCTCATCGGCGCGAGAACTTTGGCGAAGGTATGAGACAGATTGCCGAAGCTTTGCGCGAACTCGCACAGCGTGAAGACGCTGCGATCATCTATCCCGTCCATCCCAATCCCAATGTAGCCGAGGTAATGCGACCTGCTCTTCAAGACCTCGCCAACATCGCCTTGATCGAGCCTCTCGACTATCCGAACTTCGTGGCGATGATGGAGCTCAGCGAGATTGTTCTGACCGATTCCGGCGGCATCCAGGAAGAAGCTCCGAGCCTTGGCAAACCGGTTCTGGTGATGCGCGACACGACCGAGCGGCCAGAAGGTGTTGCCGCTGGCACAGCCAAACTGGTGGGCGCAAACCGCGCAGCGATTGTTGGCGCCGCCACCGCCTTGCTCGACGATAAGGCCGCGTATGAAGCCATGGCGCAGGCGCACAACCCTTATGGCGATGGCAAGGCGAGCAGCCGGATCGCGCAGATCATAGCGCGATATCACATGAGTGATCGCTAGGTCGCACGCCCCGCCAATTGCGGTCCCGAGACAGCTGAATCTTCATTCTCGGCAATCGCGATGCTGGACAAGACGCACACGATTTTGCCAGTGAGTTGCAGCCGCGATATGTCGCGTAACCCTTTTTTCCGGATCGGACACAGGACACCACAATGCGCATCACCACTTTGCCCCTGATCGCCATAGCCACTTTGGCAACTGCTGCTTGCGGTTCTTCCGAACCCGAAGGCCCCGTAGAGCAGATCGTTGTCCGCGAACCCGGAGAAACTCCGGCTGCAAGCGAAGCTGCACCAGAGGGAGGAGAGACCGATCTCCTCGCTTTGGGGGAAACTGCGTTCGCTGCCAATTGTGTTGTGTGTCACAGCATCGACGCTGATGGTGCATCGGGTATTGGCCCCAATCTCTACGGTGTCGTCGGCCGCGTCGCCGGTGCACTCGATAACTTCGCGTACTCAGATGCGATGACAGGCTCTGGTATCACCTGGTCCGCGGGTGAGATCGACGCTTACATCGCGAACCCGACGCAGAAGCTGCCCGGCACCAGCATGGCAGGCGTGCTCGTAACTGACGCAGAGGACCGCAGCGCGATCACGGCATATCTGGGGTCGCAATCGGGCGAGTAAGCTACACAGGGGCGAGCCTTGTGTTGCCAAAAGTTATGGGAGAATTGCTCCCATTTTAAAGAACCCACTGTGAAACGGCGAACCCAACCATGATGGACAAACCCGAAGCCCGGCCAAGCACCGGCTATCTCACCGAAGAGCGCTTGATGATCCGCGACATGGCTCGCGAATTCACGCGCAACGAAGTGCTGCCGGTCGCCAACAAGCTTGACCCTGAGAAGGGCGAGATTCCCCAAGACCTGATCGACAAGATGGGCGAGCTGGGCTTTTTCGGCATTCTGATCCCTGAACGTTTCGGCGGTCTTGGTCTTGGTTACTTTGAGTACTGCCTCGTTGCTGAAGAGCTTGCCCGCGGCTGGATGAGCGTGGCTTCTCTCATCGCTCGCGGGAACCTGTTCTACCATTCGATCCCCGGTGCCACCGAAGAAGAGCGTGTCGAGAAGACACGCCTGATGGCCCGAGGCAAGTATCTCGGCGCGTTTTCGATGTCTGAACCCAATGTCGGCTCGGATGTGGCCTCTGTCGCGTGCCGTGCTGTTCGAGACGGCGATGAATGGGTGGTCACAGGAAACAAGTACTGGTGCACCTTTGCGGACCGGGCCGATTTTCTTTCGGTCATCTGCCGTACTGAAAACGATCCGGACGCACCACGCTGGGCCGGCCTCACCACGATTGCCTTCGAGAAACCAAGGGGCGAGTTTCCTGAAAATTGCTCGGGCGCGTCGATCCCCAAGATTGGGTATCACGGCTGGAAAACTTTCGAGCTCGCTTTTGATGGTGCGCGTGCTCCGGCTTATGACAGCAAGAACGAAGGCAATGCGTTCAAGAGCGTTGCGTCCGGGCTTGAAGGGGCAAGAGCACACACCGCCGCGCGCTCGATCGGGCTTGCACAAGGCGCCCTTGAAGATGCCTTGGCTTATGCAAAGGAGCGCGAACAGTTTGGCCAGCCGATTGGCGACTTTCAGGCCATCCGGTTCAAGCTCGCCACCATGGCGACCGAGATCGAGGCCGCTCGGCAGCTGATGTATTTTGTCTGCAACGAACTCGATTCCGGGCAGCGCTGCGACAAGGAAGCGGCCATGGTGAAGTACTATGCCGCCGAGATGGCCGAACGCGTGACGAGCGAAGCGCTTCAGATCCTGGGCGGTGCGGGGTACACCACTTTGCATGCAGTCGAACGCTATTGGCGCGATGCGCGTCTGACCAAGATTTTCGAGGGGAGTTCGGAAATTCAGCAACGCATCATCGCAGATGCCATGATGGGCAAACCGACAAAGCCGTCCTGATCTCAGGCGGCTGGGCTGGCGCGCTTCGGGACCGCAAGACTGGCCAAGCAACTTTCGAAATCGGACTGGTTCCCGGTTAGCAGCAGGCCGCACCGGACGCGCCGCATTGGTCCTTATGTCTCCCCAATGAGATTTGCTGTATCGTGAGGTCTTGCTCAATTGTGCGCGTTGTCGCATTGCGCGTCGCACGGGGCGTGTCCGGGTGACTGCTCCGCTATGAGAACCACAATGCTCCAAGGGATACGGGCAATGTCCAAGACCTCTCCGCTTTCTGATGCTCTGGTCACCATTTTCGGGGGCAGCGGCTATATCGGCAATTATGTCGCGCAGGCGCTTCTGGCGCGCGGCAGCCGCGTGCGAATCGCCAGCAGAAATCCGGAGAAGGGCTGGCCGCTCAAACCGCTTGCCAATCTCGGCCAGCTTCAGTTTGCGCATTGTGACATCACCAACGAGGAAAGCCTCAAGGCGTCGCTTCATGGCGCAACGCACGTGGTCAATCTCGTAGGAGACTTCAGCGGCGACCTCACACAGTTGATGGGAGAGGCTCCGGGCAAGATGGCCGAAATCGCCGCGGCCAATGGCGTTGCCGCTTTCGTGCATGTCAGCGCGATCGGCCCTGATGCCAATTCCAGCGCCGAATATGCGCGCGCCAAGGCTCTGGGCGAAGAACGCGTGCTGGCCGCTTTCCCGAATGCAACGATCCTTCGCCCCTCGATCGTGTTCGGCAAGGATGACAATTTTATCAATATGTTCGCCGGCATGATCGAGATGATGCCTGCGCTTCCCGTCTTTGGACCCGATGCCAAGATGCAGCTTGTCTATGTCGATGACGTTGCCGAGGCGATTGCGGTCACGCTTGAGAATCCGGCTAGCCACGGCGGGCAGACCTTCGAATTGGGCGGGCCAGAGGCGCTCTCTATGATGGAGATCAACCAGCGCATTGCCACCGCCCAGGGTCGCAGCCGCCGGTTCATCGCCATGTCTGACGGGATGAGCGCGCTGTTCGCCGCCCTTCCCCTCACCCCGATGAGCCGTGATCAGTGGACCTTGCTCAAAGCAGGCAGCGTTGTTTCCGATGGCGCGCGCACCTTTGCAGACCTTGGCATCACGCCGCGCCCACTTGGCCTGTTCCTCGACAAATGGATGACACGCTATCGCAAGTTTGGCCGTTTCGGCCTCTCGAATGAGCGAGCCAAGCAGCGCGAGACCGCAACTTGATCTGAGACATGGACCGCATGTTACACGGTCCTGAGCAAAGAAATTCGGTTGGCCCGCACCCTTAAACCGGTCGCAGGTCGTGAGGTTGGCGAGACACACCGTCTCCCCTTAACCCGGCGCGCGAATGTAGGAAATTCGCTCGTTTACAGGCTGTTTGAATACAGGTTCAGCAGGTCTGCATAGGCCTCTTCAGCAGCCGCCTTTGCATAAACAGGGCTGTCGGGGACGGTCCAACCATGGTCGCCCGCATAGACCTTGACCTCAGCGGCACGGCCAGCCGCCTCGGCTGCTGCTGCAAAAGCTGTCTTGTCATCGGGCGCCTGCGCATCGTCATCCTGCGCGACCGCGATCAGATAGCTCGCGCTGCTTTGGTCGAGGACCTTGTGCGGGCTCTTGTCATAGTCTTCGCGAACAAGCCCACCGCCGTGGAAACTTGCCGCGGCCTTGATCCGCGAGGGAACAGCCGCCGCACTCCACACGGTGAACGGGCCGCCCATACAATATCCTTGCGTGCCGATCCCTTTTGCAGTGTCGACCGCCTCTTGCCCGTCGAGCCAAGCAACCGCGGCGCTTGCATCGCGGCCGATCGAATCTGCATCAAGCTTTTGCCGCCATGGCGTGACTGTGGCGAAGCCATCATTGGCGAAAAAGTCTGCAAAATCAGTGAATTGATCGCCTTTGACATCGCGGTAATAGGGGTTGAGCATGAGAACCGCATACCCCTCACCAGCCAGCCGCCGGACCATGTTGCGTTTGGCCTCGCGCAGTGACCCGATATCGGGCCAAAAGATTATCGCGGGATACGAACCGTCTGCCGGATGAGCGAAGAAAGCGTCCATGGTGCCGTCAGCTGTGTCAAAGGACACAAGGCTTTCCGTGATGGCGAGCGCTTCCTCGCTGCCGTCTTCCGCCGTGACTTCGCCCGGAGCACAGGCGGTGACCGCTGCCGCGCCAGCCAGAACGCCGAACTGTCTCCGATCAAGCTCTGCCTTTGCCCATTCCTTCAGCTTTGCTTCTTCGCACATCGCCTTGGCTCCCCTTGTCCTTCTAACCGTATCACTCATGAAATAGCCGCGACCCAGAGATAGACAAGCGGCGATTGAAGCGGCAACATGCTGCGCGAGAGAGTTAGGAGAGGGATTTCAATGAAGACTGGGTTTTGGGCAGCGCCTTTGCTGGTGCTGGGCACGCTGGGTCTTGCATCTTGCGGTGATCTGACGAGCGACGGCGGTATCAACGCAGACGCGCTGGAGGGCGCCGGTGATGACAGCGCCAACTGGATCACCCACGGACGGACCTATTCCGAACAGCGTTTCAGCCCGCTCGACGGTGTGAACGCGGAAAATGTCGGCGATCTCGGACTTGCTTGGTACGCGGATATGGACACGGCGCGCGGACAGGAAGCAACGCCGCTGGTCATCGATGGCAAACTCTACCTCACCACAGCATGGAGCAAGGTAAAGGCGTTCGACGCTGCCACGGGAGAGGCGCTGTGGGACTATGATCCGCAGGTGCCAGGTGAGACAGGTGTGAAGGTGTGCTGCGATGTGGTGAACCGCGGCCTTGCCACCTGGGGCAATTCGCTGTTCCTCGGCACGCTTGATGGACGGCTGGTCTCGCTCGACCGCGAAACGGGCGAGGTCCAGTGGGAAGTGGTCACTGTCGATCAGACCAAGGCCTATTCCATCACCGGCGCGCCGCGCGTGATCGATGGCAAGGTGATCATCGGCAATGGCGGCGCTGAATTTGGCGTGCGCGGCTACATCGCGGCTTACGACGCGGCAGACGGCAGCGAACTCTGGCGCTTCTACACGGTCCCTGACGGGAACGAGGACACTGACAGCCCTGAATACCTCCAGGCCGCAGCTGAGACGTGGAACACCGAGGTGCTTCGCGGCTCCGATGCGATCGGCGGTGGCGGCACGGTGTGGGATTCGATGGCTTACGATCCCGATCTTGACCTTCTCTATTTCGGCGTTGGCAACGGCTCCCCCTGGAACCGCGCCTATCGCTCGCCGGGCGAAGATGGCACCGGTGAAGGCGATAACCTCTACCTTTCCAGCATCGTAGCCATCCGTCCTGATACGGGCGAATATGTCTGGCACTATCAAACGACGCCGGGCGAAACGTGGGACTACACCGCCACCCAGCACATCATCCTCGCCGATATCGAGATCGAGGGCGAGGAGCGCCAAGTGCTGATGCAGGCGCCCAAAAACGGGTTTTTCTACGTGCTCGACCGGGCAACCGGCGAGTTTATTTCAGCAGAAGATTACATCCCGCAAAACTGGGCCGATGGGATTGATGAGAACGGCCGCCCGATCTTCAACGCTACAGCGCGCGTTGATGTGACAGGCGAGCCTGCTCTTGTCCTTCCAGGGCCGCTGGGCGGGCACAATTGGCACCCGATGGCATTCCACCCGGAAGAGGGGCTTGTCTACATCCCTGCATTCGAGGCGGCGTCGCTTTATGTCCCGCAGGAAAACTGGAAGCCGGACACCGATCGCGGCTTTAACGTCGGGTTTGATCTGGGCGCAGGCGACCTTCCGCCAGACATGGGCTTTCGCCGGCAGGTCTATGACACTGTCAAAGGCAAGCTGATGGCCTGGGACCCGGTCGCGCAAGAGGCACGCTGGGTGGTTGAACATCCAGGGCCATGGAATGGCGGCATTCTTGCAACCGGCGGGGACCTTGTGTTTCAGGGCAATTCATCGAGTGAATTTGCCGCTTACAATGCCGGTTCAGGCGAAAAGCTTTGGAGCTTTGCTGCACAAACCGGCGTTGTTGCCCCTCCGATCACATACACGGTGGACGGCGATCAATATGTCGCGGTCCTTGCCGGATGGGGCGGCGCTTATGCCATTACGGCTGACGGCCACCTCGTGAATGATCAGGGCCCGGTGCGGAACATCTCGCGCCTGCTGGTCTTCAAGCTTGGTGGAGACGCAGAGCTTCCCGAAATGCCCGAGCTGGTTGATCTGCCGCTTGACCCGCCGCCAAGCCGCGCTTCGGCTGCAACCATCGCTGTGGGCAAGGAAAAATATGCACGTTATTGCGCTGTCTGCCACGCCCCGGCAGCGGTGGGCTCAACGGTGCTGCCCGACCTTCGCCGCTCTGGCACATTAGGCAACAGGCAGGCATGGAAAGCGGTGGTGCATGATGGCATCCTCAAGGACAACGGCATGGTAAGCTTTGCCACATCGATGTCGGAGGAAGAGATCGACGCGATCCGAGCCTACGTCATCCAGCGCGCCAATGAGGACAAGGCCTTGGAGGCTTCGGACGCCGCTCAGGTCGCTCGGCGCTGAGATCGGATGAACTTCGTCCGGCGGCGGGGATCCCAGCGCGTGGGATGAGCAGACCCTGCCGCCTTAGCCAGTGAAAACCACGGTGCGGTTGCCGTTCATCAGCACCCGCTCGCCCGCGAACAACCGCACCGCCTCGGCAAGAACCCGGCGTTCGATATCGCGTCCCTTGCGCACAAGGTCACCGGGCGTATCGGCATGCGTGATCCGTTCCACATCTTGGTGGATGATCGGCCCTTCATCGAGATCGGCTGTTACAAAGTGGGCGGTTGCGCCGATGATCTTGACCCCGCGCTCATGCGCCTGGTGATACGGCTTTGCGCCTTTGAAACCGGGCAGGAAACTGTGGTGAATGTTGATGCAGCGACCGGCAAAATGCTCTGACTGTTCATCAGAGAAAATCTGCATGTAACGCGCGAGCACGATCAGCTCTGCTTGTGTATCATCGGCGATCTTGCGCAGCTCGGCCTCGGCCGCGGGCTTGGTATCGGGCGTCACCGGCACATGGTGGAAAGGGATGCCAGCGATATCGGTGCGGATGGCAGCCTCGCGCGGGTGGTTGGAAACAATCGCAACCGGATCAATGTTAAGCTCACCGGTACGCCAGCGATACAGCAGGTCGACAAGGCAGTGATCGGCTTTGCTGACCATGATCAGGACCCGGCGCGGTCGGCTCTGCCCCGCGAGCTTCCAACGCATGGCAAGCGCATCGGCGAAGGGAGCAAACGCATCGCGCAGCGAAACGCTGTCAAGCGCGCCGGGATCAAACGCAACACGCATGAAGAAGCGGTCACTTTCCCTGTCATTGAACTGCTGCGCGTCGAGGATGTTGCACCCGCGCTCAAACAGGAATGCTGTAACCTTGGCGGTGATGCCCGGACGATCGGGGCAATCAAGCGTGAGGATCATTGCCTTGCTCATACCGGCCCTATTGCGATGCTACCGTAAGGCTGGCGAATATCGTGAAGTAGTCGGCGCGCGCATCATTGGGGGCAGGAACGCCCCATGTCACGGTGTACAGCATCGCCTCGTCAACAGAGGCAACGCGCACGACGCCGTCAGCGCTGGTGGTAAACGTCTGATAGGTGCCCGTCTTGTTCAACGAAGCAGCGATCAGCTGTGCACCTTCGAGCGGTCTGCCGCGCCACAAGACCTGCAAATCAAGCGGGTCCCCATCCTCAAGACCGAACGGGTTTTGAAGCGGCACAATCTCAAGCAACTGGCCAATCGGCATGGTCACATTGCCAGTGCGTGCATCGCCAACCTGCAACAAGGTCTTTGCCCGCCGGGCGTAAAGCTCTGTGCCATTAGCCCCCTGCGAACGCGTGATTTCGCGGTGCCGTGCAATCGCGGTGAGACCTTCGTGATCCAAATATCGGTTGAAGCGCTCGGCATCGAGGTCCGAAAAGCTCGGATTGCTTTCAAATGCGAGCACATGCGTGCCTTCGCCGCGCAAGGTCACAACCGCGCTGCCACGTTCGCCAGCTGATGTAGTCCTCACGGCGTTCTGCTGATCGGTCACGCCCTGCGGGCCATAAGTCCGCAGCGAAGCGATCCGTTCCCAGTACAGCCCCCAATCATCGACATCACCAACATCGCCAATCTTGAACTCGATCAGCGTTGGCTCACCGGCTTCGGGTGTATGGTCAACCGGCTGAAGCCAGAAGCTGTGCGCAGCTGCCGCTGTCGAAGTGGCCAGCGCCAAACCGGCGATTGCGATACGGATCATCAGATCAGCTCCTGTGAGCAAGGGCCGCCTCGCATTGCTCCATCAGTTCCGCGATAATGTCAGCGACGCGCTCTTCCTTGGTCACCATGCCAACCGATTGCCCGGCCATGAGCGATCCGTTCTCGACATCGCCTTCGATCACCGCACGGCGAAGCGCGCCAGCCCAGAAATGTTCGATCTGCAGCTGAGCTTCGCCCATGTCGACTTCTTCACGGTCGAGCATGCCGGCAACTTCGATCTGCTTGGCCGTGAATTCCTCTGTACCCTTGTTCTTGAGCGCGCGGACCGGGATCACCGGCAGGCGCGGGTCGACCTGAACGCTGGCTTCGGCGTCGCGGGCCTTGGCGCGGAAAAAGGCTTTCTTGAAATCGGGGTGAGCGATGCTTTCGGTTGCGCAGGCGAAGCGCGTGCCAAGCTGCACACCGCATGCCCCCATTTCGAGATAGTTCGCGATCGCTTCACCGCGGCCAATCCCGCCTGCAACAAACACCAGGTGATCTTCGGCAAGAGCGGGGAGAAATTCCTGTGCCAGAACGCTGGTGGCAACAGGGCCGATATGGCCGCCTGCTTCCATGCCTTCGATCACCAGCGCATCACCGCCTGAACGCAGCAGCTTCTTCGCCAGCGCAAGAGTCGGAGCGAAAACGATGACCTTACCGCCAAATGCCTTGATCGCCTCGACACTGCCCTTGGGCGGGATACCGCCTGCAAGCACGACATGGCTGACCGCATATTTCTTGCAGATATCAATCAGGTCAAACAATTGCGGGTGCATGGTGATGAGGTTGACGCCAAACGGCTTGTCCGTGAGCGCCTTGGTCGCCGCGATCTCTGTATCTAGAAGTTCAGGCGTCATCGCCCCGCAGGCAATCACCCCGAAACCGCCCGCATTCGAAATCGCGGAAACAAGATTGCGCTCAGACACCCAGCTCATCGCGCCGCAAAGGATTGCGGTTTCACAGCCAAGGAATTCGGTTCCGCGCTGCATCAGCGCGCTGGTTTGGGGATGTGTGGTCATGGCGAGAGCGCTTAGAACTGTCAGCCTGTATATTCAATTCTGACTTTGCCTGCCGCCTTGGCCGCAAGTGCTCGGGCGCCATCGGTATCCCCGTCTTTTGCAAGGGCAACACCCATACGGCGATAAGGCCGCGTCGTGGGTTTGCCAAAGATCCTGACATCCACGCTTGGATCAAGGCCGAGAGCCTCGTCGATTCCCTCAAACGCAAAGCGATCACTATCGCGCTCGGCAAGGATCACAGCAGACGCACTGGGTTCAGCCGCGATGGCGGCGGGCACTGGCAACCCCAGAACCGCGCGCGCATGAAGATCAAATTCGGAGAGGTCTTGTCCAATCGACGTGACCATTCCTGTGTCATGCGGACGCGGCGAAAGTTCGGAGAATATCACCTCATCGCCCTTGACGAAAAACTCCACCCCGAACAGGCCCCAGCCCCTCCCATTGCCTTGCAGAGCCTCAACAACCTTTTCGGCCATATTCTGAGCATCATGAAGCGCGCTTTGCGACATGGCAGCAGGCTGCCAGCTTTCCTGATAATCGCCGCGCTCCTGCCTGTGACCGATCGGCGGACAGAAGGTGATTCGGCCCTTGTGGCGCACAGTCAGCAGCGTGATTTCATAATCAAAGTCGATGAACTGCTCGACAATCACCCGCGCCCGGTCCCCCCGCATATTCGCGCAGGCATAGTCCCAGGCAGATTCAAGCTGGTCTTCGGTTTCAACCTTGCTTTGCCCCTTTCCCGATGACGACATCACCGGCTTGATCACGCAAGGCAGCCCCGTATGCGCCGCGCCTTCGTGGACTTCGGCCAAGCTTTCGGCATAGCGATAGCGCGACGTAGTCAGCCCCAACTCGCCCGCTGCGAGATCGCGGATGGCATCGCGGTTCATCGTGAGTTGAGCAGCGCGCGCGCTGGGAATGACGTTGAAGCCTTCTGCCTCGAGTTCAGCAAGGACCTCGGTCCGGATCGCCTCGATCTCTGGCACGACGTGATCCGGGCGATGTTTGAGCACTGCTTTGCGCAATGCGTCTCCGTCAAGCATGGAAAAGACCTCGCTCGCATCAGCGACCTGCATGGCCGGCGCATTCTCATAAGCGTCGCAAGCGATCACTCGCGCGCCCAGACGTTTGGCAGAAATGGTGAATTCGCGGCCGAGTTCGCCCGAGCCGAGAAGCATTATTGTTGCAGTGTGAGCCATGGGAGAAGCGACTAGCGCGCCTCGGCCTTGAGGAAAAGCGCTTAACCCCGGCGCTGGGCTGCACGCTGGAGCGCCGTTTCCATCGCCCGCTCAACCGAATGGCCGCGCGTCACCGGGATGGATGGTTGGCACACACTGGTCTGCCCGCCCCCGCCTGCGCGGGCCATGACCAAGCCGAGCTCTGCCTGGCGCATGGTCCAGTCCGCGCTCACTTCCAATCGGGCAAGCCCGGCGCTCGCGGTCAATTCAGGTGCTCGGCCACGCGAAGGGATTGTGAGCTCTGCAAATGTCCGGATCACGCCTCCTGCCCATTCGCGAGCATCGCGAAGCGGCATCCCTTCGATCACCACGCCAACGCGTTCCTCATCCAGCTGGGCAATCTGGCAGGTCGGCGTCGCCATGGTTTCGAGAAACCGCGAAAAGCCCCACCTGATCTCGTCCGCCGTGCTCTGGCCATGCTGCATGAAGATCGCACGCATACCGTCGATGGCAAACACCGCCAATGCGTTGGGTTTGACGTTATCGCTGCTGGGCGAGCCGATAAGCCGGGTAAGCGCGGCGCAAAACGTCTTGCGATTGGCAAGCCCGGTCACTGGTTCAGAGGACGCCTGTGCGCTTATGTCCTGAGCAAGCGCATGCTTGTGCTGTGCTGATCGCAAGAGGCCCATGGCGCCTTGCACTGCACCTGTTCCCTCGGAAATTGCCCGCAGGCTGAGCGCATACCAATTCGGCACTAACCGGCCTTCGCCATCGTCCATCTCGCGCTCGGGAAGCGGAAACTCAAGCCACCCCCCCTGTCGATCCCCTTCCAGAACCTGCGTACAGTAGGCCGCGATCTCGTCCGCGAACTCTGGCTGCGCGAGATCGCTGATATGCGGCATCAAGAGCAGCGAGGCGAAATCAAAGCCAAGCGCCGAAGCGTTGGACGATGCCCAATCGATAAATCCGTTGGTATCCAGACGAATGACGATATCGTCCGATTCATCAGTGCCCAGCCCGTGCAGCGCACACGACTCAGCGTTGTAGAAACACATATCCACGCAATTGCCCCCGGCGTTTTGACGACCAACGCGTCAGTCCGTCCCCTGCCGCGTAATACAAGTTAGCCAAGCAATGCGCTTTGCATAGTCGAAATTCCCCTTATTCCGTATGCAATCGCTCTAATCATGTTAGCTTAGTTATATTACCCAACTAAAAAACGAATCATGGTCACTAAGTATTTACCATGATCTCAATAGTTTGGGAGCTATTCTATAAGTAATACTTCCCTCAGGACAGTCTGCTTGGACAATTCTGTTGTCAGTTTGCACTGACAGGGAAGCGCTCAGACTTCGATCGAAATCCGCACGCGTGCCGGGTCTGCGCCAAATTGCGACGCAATGCGCTGGCGGCACTCTTCCACCACGGCAGCCCCTGGCATGGCCTGGGCGGCCTGGTTTAGGTCCGCCGCGGTAACGCCCAGAACACTCGCAATCGCTTCGATGCGTTCGGGAAGCGGACGCGCCTTGTCTTTCTCCCACGCCCACACAGTCGGCTTGCTCACGCCAAGCGCATCGGCAACCTGCGCAAGTGTCAGACCGCGCTCTCGGCGCAAAGTGTTGAGCTGTTTGCCAAGCCCTGCGCCTACCGCAGCGCCGATGGGGGTTGCCGGCTGGGCCGGTGCCGCCGAAGTTTCGCCAAAGCCGCCGCGCAGCTGAGCCGCTGCCAATGCAGCCTCACCCAGCGCCTGTTCAAACGCACAGCCATAAAGCGAGCCGCTCTGCCAGACGATTTCTGCGCCAACCGGGCCAATCTGCGGCAGGTCGAGCGAGAGGACTTCGCCCACACCAAGTTCGAGCTCTGTCTGGAGCAACAAGCCCGCAGCCGAGATGTTGTGAACCGTCACATTCGCGCTCACGCCATCTGGCAGAGTGCCGCTGGTTTCCAGGTGCAGCGCCCGACGCGGATGGCGACGTCCGTCGATACGCGCAGCTGGGTTTTGAAGGTGGGCGGCAAGTGGGCCGTTAAGTGCCATTAAGGGGGGACTCCTAATCAAGTGCCCCTTCATTTCTCGCCCAAGCAGTAAAGATCAGGTTAGCAAGCGTTCCTAATTGCGGCGAAATGAACGACTTAGAGCGACCACTGGGTTATCTCAGCCGCCTAGTCTTCGGCGTCGAGGCCGTAAGCCGTATGCAGAACGCGCACTGCCAACTCCGTTTCATCCTCGTCGATCATGACGCTGACCTTGATCTCGGACGTGGAGATCGCCTGGATGTTGATCCCGCGATCAGACAGGGAGCGAAACATGGTGCTTGCAACACCGGCATGGCTTTTCATGCCGACGCCAACCACGCTGATCTTTGCGATCTTGCTGTCGGTGATGATGCGGTTGAAACCGATATCCTCACGCCGGTCTTCCAAAAGCGCCTGCGCGCGCGCAAGATCAGCCTGCGGCACAGTGAAAGTCACGTCGGTCTCACCCTTGTCGCGCCCGACGTTCTGAATGATCATGTCGACATTGATGCTAGCTTCGGCAAGCGGGGCAAAGATATCAGCCACAGCGCCGGGCTTATCAGGCACACGGGTGAGGATGACCTTGGCCTCGTTCTTGTCGTGCGCAATTCCCGTTACAAGCTGCCTTTCCATCAGGCCCTTCTCCACCATTTCATCCATTTCTTCATCCGACACGATCAACGTGCCGGGCAGTTCATCGGCAGGCACCGCATCCTCACCGACAAAGCTCGAAAGCACTTGAATGCGAACGCCCGCTTTCATCGCAAGGCCAACCGATCGCGTCTGCAACACCTTGGCCCCGACTGATGCCAGTTCGAGCATTTCCTCGTATGTCACCGCCTTCAGCTTGCGAGCCTTGGCAACAATACGCGGATCGGTTGTGTAGACCCCATCGACATCGGTGTAGATATCGCAGCGATCAGCGTTCACCGCCGCGGCAACCGCGACTGCCGATGTGTCTGACCCCCCTCGCCCAAGTGTCGTCACGCGGCCTTCGTCAGAAATGCCCTGAAAACCGGGGACCACTGCGATTTCGCCAGCTTGCATGCTGGCCACCATATCGTCTGCCTCGATGGTCGCGATGCGGGCCTTGGCATGCGCCTCAATCGTTTTGACCGGGATCTGCCAGCCGAGCCAGCTGCGCGCCTTTTGACCAAGCGATTGAAGCGTCAGCGCCAACAGCCCGCTGGTCACCTGCTCACCGCTTGAAACCACGACATCATATTCTGCAGGATCATACAGCGCGTTTGCCTCGCGGCAGAAATTGATCAACCGGTCGGTTTCACCCGCCATCGCGCTGACAACAACGGCGACTTCATTGGCCTTGCCATCGCGTCCCGCCGCTTGCGCACGCACGATATTGGCGACGCGGCGAATGCGTTCGGTCCCGGCCATGGATGTGCCGCCGAATTTCATCACTACTCGCGCCAAAGTCGTATCGCTCCTGTCTGGAAAATGGGTGCCCCGTTGGGCTGTGGTGTGATTGCAGAGGCGCTGCTAACGAGGGTCCATGCGAAACGCAAACACCGAAATCAAGAATCCCAGTGTAACGATCCGTCCCGAAGAGGCCGCTTTCTTTGCTGATCTTGCGAAGGACTGGTGGAATCCCAAGGGAAAGATGGCAAGCCTGCACGAGGTTAACCCTGTTCGTCTTGGCTTTATCCGCAGTGCAATCGACGCGCATTATGCGTCCGACCCGCAATCCATCCGCCCGCTTGCCGGGAAGAGCGCGCTTGATATCGGATGCGGGGCAGGTCTTGTGTGCGAGCCATTGGCAAGACTGGGCGCGGCAGTAACTGGCGTGGACGCCGCGCCAGACAATGTCGCCGCCGCCAGCGCGCACGCCGAAGCTGGCGGGCTGGATGTGCGCTATATGGCGGGCGAAGTCGCAGATCTCGATATCGGAACCTTCGATCTTGTGACTGCGCTTGAGGTGATTGAGCATGTCGCTGACAAACGTGCCTTTCTCGCCGATGCCGCCGCGCGGCTGGCACCGGATGGACTGTTGATCCTTTCCACCCCCAATCGCACAGCCGCCTCGCGCGTGCTGCTCGTCGGAGCTGCCGAAGCGGTGGGCTATGTCCCCAAGGGAACGCACCATTGGGAAGACTTCATAACGCCCGAAGAGCTTGAGGAGCTGCTCGATGAGCTTGGGCTTGAGGTGACCGCCCGGCGCGGGATCGCCTGGCGCCCTGGCAAGGGCCTGCACCTGTCGGACGATGAGGCGCTGAACTACATTGTAAGCGCCCGCAGAAAATAGCGCGAGCTTACTGTGCGCGCTCTTCTAGAAGCGCGACCAGCTCCTTCACGTTGTCGACGAAGAAGCCATCCGCCCCGCTCGCAATCGCAGCGTTCCACAAAAGCTTGTACTGGCCATCATCAGCTGGACCACCTTCGGCCTGAAGGCTTGCGGGCAGGAAACCGTTTTCCTTGCGCAAGGTCCAGGGATGAACCTTTAGGCCGGCCGCGTGCGCATCCGCTACCAGCGAGGTTGGCTGCATGGTTGCCGAGTTGAGCACATGGCCAAGCCAAGGGCCAATGCCATCTGCATATTCGGCAACTTCAGCAAGACCTGAAGGCGTGATGATTTCGCTCCAGCGCATGTCTGGCTCATCGAAAGGCCCGCCTTCGGAACTGATCAGCAGCACCAGAGGTGTATCGACCCGCTGATTGAGCCGCTGCAATGGGCCGACTTCAAAGATCTGCACGAAGACAGGTGCATCTGCACCGTCGAGACCAAGGCTGCGGAGTTCGCGCACCATCAGATCGACCATGTCGATCCCTTCCTGCTCCAGCATCAAGGTCGGGTGCTTGAGTTCGGGATAAAGGCCAATCGTGCGGCCCGTCTCCGCTTCCTTTGCGCGCACCAGTTGGACAATCTCGGCAAAGGTGGGGACCTGATAAAGACCATTATAGGTCGCGCTTGCCGGGCGGATGTTACCAACCCGCTCACGCGCCCGCAGGGTGCGCAATTCGGCCAATGTAAAGTCTTCGGAGAACCAGCCTGCAACCTGGCGGCCTTCGACATTCTTGGTCCGGCGGCGATCCTCAAACTCTTCCCGGCTCGCCACGTCAGTGGTGCCCGAAAGCTCATTCTCGTGCCGCGCGACCAGTTGGAGATCCTTGGTCACAACCAGATCGGGTTCCACATAATCCGCGCCCTGGTCGATCGCGAGCTCATAGGCCGCAAGCGTGTGCTCAGGCCGCTCCCCGCTCGAACCGCGGTGAGCGATAATCAGCGGATTGTCATCATTTTGCATGTCGCCAGCCATCACAGGGGCAGGAACCACGAGCAGCGCAGCGAACGCGCTCAGGACAAGATTGCGGACCATTCATCTTCCTTGAAACCGACCAGAATACCATTTGCGTGTTCGACCACTGGCCGTTTGATCATTGAAGGGTTCTGAACGAGCAGCGTGACCGCCTTGTGACTGTCTGCCGCAGCGGCCTTTTCTGTGTCTGAAAGCTTGCGATACGTTGTCCCGCGTTTGTTGAGCACCACGTCCACGCCCTTGTCCGCGATCCATGCGGCGAGCTTGTCCGCGTCGGCGCCTTCCTTCTTGTAGTCGTGAAAGGCGTAGTCGAGGCCGTTCGCCTCAAGCCACAGCCTCGCCTTTTTGACCGTGTCGCAATTGGGAATGCCATAGAAATGGAGGGTCATGCTTTTCAATACCTTAGTCGAGACATGGACCGCATGTTACACGGTCAAGTGAAACATTTTCTCGGCCCTCATAGGCCTCAGATCAAACTGCCGTATGAGCAGCAAGCCGGGAAGGAATAGTCATAGGCCCGGGTTAGCGAAAGCTGTCAACGTAGGACAGTGCCTTCTCCTTTCGGGTACCTCGCGATCGAGCTGATGGATGACTTTCGTCGCGCTGACCATACCCTCCTACTGGTGTTGCCGTTTGGGTGTACCCGCCTAAAGTGGAAGAACAATTGGGGGAATGCAGATGAAAGCGCACAATCTGGGGCCGGGGCGCAGCCTCTCTTTGCTTATAAAATTTGTTTTGGGAATCATCGGGCTGCCATTGGGCATAATCGCATTCCTGTTGTTTGATGAATGGCTTGGCGGATGGTGGGGCTTTGGCCTCGGTATTCTTCTCGGTCTGTTTGTGTGGGGGGCCATGATGCAATGGGGGGAGAGCATTGCAGAGGGGCGTTTAGACCGAGAAAGCGAAAAGCTGTTTCCTGAACTGACCGGTGAAAGAAGCGCGGCATATTGGTTGGTTTCGCTCGACACCGCGTTTGGTCAAAAAGCTTTTCAGGACAAGTTGCGCCCCACTGTAATCTGCGATGGCGGAGACTGTCTCTTTATGCGGTCCGGAGAAGATTTCGGCGATGGACCAGATGGTCTCCGTAATCAGCGCGCCGTCGACTTCCCCAGTCTGACCATGCAATGGAACATCGCCAAAGCCGATATTCTGGCGTTGCAATTGATCCTGTTGAGCGATGAAACAATCACTCAGGCAGGCCGCGACCCGAGGTCTGCCAGCGATCGGGTCGTCGAAGCTGGTATTGGCGAGCTGATGGGGCATCGACGGCGGCTCAAAATCACTCCATTTGCCGCGATGATAGAGCTTGTCAGCCAGCGTGAAGGGCAGATCGAACGGGTTGTGTTCGCCATTCCCGCTGACGCGAAGTTTGATCGCTTTCGTCCAATTGATTGGGGCGAAGGGAGCATGGAAGAGTTGCTAAGCTCACAGGCATTTACGGGGCTTGTCGCCGATGAAATGGCAGCATCGTCTGATGAGCTTGAGGATGCCGCAGAGTTCGTAGGCGATTATGGCGGCGCCACAATCGGTACATTATCCGTGCTTAGCGAGCTTGTCGGTGACAGCGAAGAAACCCGTAAGGGCATCGGCAATGAAGGCAGGAAGGTCGCTCTTTTGCTAGCAGAGGGACTGCGAGAAATCGCAGGCTTGAGCAAAGTGCAGGTGCACAGGGCGTAACTGCAATCGTTCAGCCCAAATGCGCATCGGCAATCGCCACGGCCAGCGCATCAGCGGCATCAGCGCCTGCTGGATTGGCAGCGGGGAGCAGCACCTTGATCATGGCCTGCACCTGCGCCTTGTCAGCGCCGCCTGTTCCAACGACGGCTTTCTTGACCAGCCGCGCGGCGTGTTCGTTAACGGGCAAAGCGGCGGCTCCGCAGGCTGAGAGCACCGCCCCTCTCGCCTGCGCCAGCTTGAGCGTCGATTTGGGGTTTTCGTTCACGAACACTTCTTCGCATGCTGCCCTATCAGGGGCGTGCGCAGCGATGACCCTGGCAATTTCTGCGTGAAGCAACGCCAGACGCTCCACCATCGGCGCCTTGGCGTCGGTTTTGATCTGGCCGTTGGCGATATGCGCGAGGCGCGATCCTTCGCTGCGGATCACCCCCCAGCCGGTGCAAGAGAGTGAAGGATCAAGGCCGAGGATGATCATGGCCGCGCATTCATGCAATCAAAGCCCAACCATCCAGCCCAGCCGCCAGGCAATCGCCAGCAGGAAGGCCGCGCCCAGTGCGATCGCAAAGAGCCATGCGAGCCAGTTCAGCCCAGCTTCTCCATCACTTCATCGCTGATCTCGTAATTGCCCCAGACGGTTTGCACATCGTCATCGTCTTCGAGAGCGTCGATCAGCTTGATCAAAGTGCCCGCGCCTTTCTCGTCCATCTCGACCGAAAGATTGGCCTTCCAGGCAAGTTTGACCTCTTTTGCTTCACCAAGCGATTTTTCGAGCTCGGTCGAAACACCGTGCAGGTCTTCTGCAGCGGTCCAGATCGTGTGGCCGTCTTCAGAGCTTTCGATGTCTTCGGCGCCCGCTTCCATCGCTGCTTCAAAGACAGTGTCTTCGTCGCCAGCCTCTGCGCCATATTCAATCAGGCCGAGCCGTTCGAAGCCGTGGGCAACCGAACCTTCAGTCCCGAGATTGCCGCCATTCTTGCTGAATGCCGTGCGCACAGCGGTGGCAGTGCGGTTGCGATTGTCGGTGAGCGCTTCGACGATGATCGCGCTTCCGCCAGGGCCATAGCCTTCATAGCGGACCTCTTCGTAATTCTCGCCATCAGCCGCAGATGCCTTGTCAATCGCGCGCTGGATGTTGTCCTTGGGCATGGACTGGCCCTTGGCGGTGTTGATCGCGAGCCGCAGGCGCGGGTTCATGTCGGGATCAGGCGCGCCCATCTTGGCGGCAACCGTGATTTCGCGGCTCAGCTTGGAAAACAGGTTCGAGCGCTTCTTGTCCTGCGCACCCTTGCGGTGCATGATGTTCTTGAATTTGGAATGGCCTGCCATGGTAACTCTTTTTGCTGATCGGCTTGAGCTGAGATAAGGAAAGCCTCGCATTAGCCGCATGAGCGACACCCCGACAAGTCCTGTAAACACCGGCGTCAATCACAAGGAGATCGACGCGGTATTCGGCGATGGTCCGTCATTGGCTCAGCTTGCTGCGCCAGCTCCGACAATGACGGCGGAGTGGCGGAGGTTCCGCGAGTTCCTGCGCATGCCAAGCCTTGATGTAAGCCAGCAGAATGCGAAGCCGGTCTTGGTTGTGGCGCGTCTCTTTGCGCTCGATATGCTGATCATGTTCGCGCTGATTTCAATCGCGATCGGATTTGAAGTGGCTGGCGTTGAGCTGCCGGACAATGTTTTTGACGATGTGGCCTGGACCCCGACGCTCGTCTTGCTGATCATTGTCGGTGCGCCCGTGCTTGAGGAATTGTTGTTCCGGGGCTGGCTTTCAGGCCGGCCCGCGCCAATCATGGCTTTGCTTTCCCTCGGGGCAGGAGTGGCAATCTTTGGCTCAATCGGTGCCAACAACGCGCTGGCCGGGCTGCCATTCTTGCTGATCGGGATTGCTGGCGCGGTGATCGCGCTGTTTGCCCTCAGGCAAAGGCCGCCCATGGCGTGGTTCGCGCGGCTGTTCCCTGCCTTCTTCTGGCTGTCGTCCATCGCTTTCGCGTTAGTGCATCTCAGCAATTACGATGAAGGGGCAGCAACAATAGCGCTGCCGCTGGTGTTGCCGCAATTCGTGCTGGGCCTGATGCTTGGTTATGTCCGCGTGCGGTTTTCGCTGTGGGCCGCAATGGGGCTCCACGCGGTGCACAATGCTACCTTGCTCGCGCTCGCAGGGCTGATGATGGGATTGGCGGGTTAGACTTTCACCGCCGTGCCACTCGCAGAAACCATCAGCATCGAACCCGTATCGCCAACCACTTCATAGTCGAGATCGATCCCGACAACTGCGTTTGCGCCGCGGCTCGCCGCTTCCGCCTGAAGCTCGGCAATCGCCTCGTCGCGGGCATCGCGCAGGATCCGTTCATAACTGCCTGAGCGTCCGCCAACGATGTCGCGAATACCGGCAAACAGATCGCGGAAGAGGTTGGCGCCAACGATCACTTCGCCCACGACAATCCCGCAATAATCCTGGATCGGCTTGCCTTCGATCGAAGGGGTGGTGGTGACAATAACGCCGCGCGCGTCAGCCCAAGGTCCGGCCATGAAACTTTTCCTCCTTTTAAGTGTATTATCAATATACTACACCAAGGCGAGTTTTCAAGGCCTGCAAGCGCTCTTCGCGGTGAAAATCATCACCCCATGCCAAGCGCAGCCTTATAGGTTTCCAGCACCATATCCTGCTCCGAACGCTCATCGGGTTTCATCTTACGAAGCTTGATGATCTGGCGCATGATCTTGGTGTCATAGCCCACCGCCTTTGCCTCGGCATAGACATCGCGGATGTCGTCAGCGATGCCTTTCTTCTCTTCTTCGAGGCGTTCGATGCGTTCAATCAAAAGACGCAGGCGGTCATCAGTGGCTTCGGCCATTGGGGGCAATACTCCGGGAGAATCATTCAATCTGTTCGAACAACCCGATTACCAGCCTTGAACGCCAATCAAAGCGGTTTGGCGCGTCTTCTCCACCGCTCTTGGCGCAAATGATGGTGCGCGCTTGCGCCTGCCACATCATTCTGTAGTGTCTGAGGCTTCAACACGGCGCGTAAAGGGGGGGTCGCACGTGGCAGATAGGTTCAGCTCTCGCTCAAATTTGTCCGTTCAAACGGCTGCTTGTCATCGCATGGTAAGCATGTTGGAGAACCGGTCGTGACCACAGAGCAGCTTACCGCCGCAGCGCCTGAAACCGACACAAGCGGCAATGTCGCGGTGTTTTGCGGACATATGTTCAATTCGGGCAGCGAGGCTGAAACCGAGCTGGCAGGCCGGATCCGCGAAGAGCTCGACAAGCACGACATCAAGGTGGGCTATGGCCCGCTCGCCTGCGGGGCCGATATCGTCATCGCCGAATGCATGTTGGAGCGCGGAGCAGAGCTCAACGTCGTGCTGCCGTTTTCCGAAGAAGATTTCATAGCCGAAAGCGTCCTTTGCGGCGGGCACGATTGGCTTGATCGGTACTATGCGTGCCGAAACGCGGCGAAGTCGATCAGCTTTGCAACCCCCAGCGACTATGTCGGCGATGACAACCAGTTCGCATACAACACGCTTTACGCCATGGGCCTATCGATCCTGCGCGCTCAAAAGCGCGGCTGTGAAGCGGTCCAGATTGCTGTTGTCTCCGACAGTTTCGCCAGCTTCTCGACCACCGGGATTGCCGGAACGAAAGCCGATATGAAGCTGTGGCAATCGCTCGGGCGTGAAAGCATTGCGATCCCGGCTGGCAAGGTGCCGCGCGACCTCAGATTCCCCAAGCGGGAAAAGGTGGGTGACGGGACAAAGCGCGAAATCCGCTCAATCCTATTTGCAGACTATAAGGGCTTCTCCCGCATTGGTGAACGCGAGCTGCCTGACTTCATGAACATTGTCATGGGCCGGATCGCGGAAGTGCTTCATGCCTTTGGCGACCATGTCGAGTTCCGCAACACCTGGGGCGATGCGATCTATGCCATCGTCGATGAACCCAAGACCGCAGCCGCGATTGCGCTGCGCTTGCAGGAAGTGCTTGCCGATTTGCCACCGGGCCTGATCCCGGCAGGTGCCGTCGCAGGGATGCGGCTTGGCGTACACTACGGCCCGATTTGGGTCGGAACAGACCGCATCACCGGCAATCGGCTATGGTATGGCGGTGAGGTCAACCGCACCGCCCGGATTGAACCGGTGACGCCGGTTGGCGGGGTCTACTGCACTGAGAGTTTCGCGGCCGCGCTGTTGATGGCCGATTGTCAGGATTGCAGTTTCGAATCCGTCGGGCGCGTCTTGCTCCCCAAGAAATACGGCGAGGTCGAATTGTTCCGGCTGGAGCGTTCCTG
Organism: uncultured Porphyrobacter sp.; assembly: GCA_964443505.1. Classification (GTDB taxonomy): domain Bacteria; phylum Pseudomonadota; class Alphaproteobacteria; order Sphingomonadales; family Sphingomonadaceae; genus Erythrobacter. The sequence goes on from CAYUCZ010000026.1 coordinate 37,623, forward strand.
CTAGCGCAGATCAGCGCGATTTTTCGTCAGGCTCTTTTCCATCGCCTCGATCTGCTCAGGCGTTGCGGGCGTTTGCTTTGTGGCCTTCCATTCATCGGCTGGCATACCATGGATCAGTTCACGAGCCGCAGGTTTATCGCCTTCATAACCGGCATCGCGAATCCAGTCCGCGAGGCAGTTGCGGCAAAAGCCTGCAAGCCCCATCAGATCGATGTTCTGGGCGTCATGACGATGCCGCAAATGACGCACCAATCGCCGGAACGCCTCTGCCGCAACGGCATCATCGAGCGATTCGAGTGGATCTGTCGGGGTGTTCATATGGCTTTTCCTTGAGTTGCAAACTTGGTGTGTCATAGCTGCGCCAAACGGATCAAGGACGGCCATGACAAAGCGTGATAACTCAAGGATCGACCCGCGCGGTCGCAAGGTCAAGATTCTGGCAACGATCGGCCCTGCCAGCCGCTCGCCCGAAATGCTCAGAAAGCTGTTCAAAGCTGGTGCGGACGCTTTCCGCGTCAATATGAGCCATGGCAACCATGCCGATCACGCCAAAGCCATCGCGGCCATTCGCGCGCTTGAAAAAGAATTTGCGCGCCCGATTGCCATTCTCGCTGACCTTCAGGGGCCAAAGCTGCGTGTAGGCGAGTTTTCAGGTGGCAAGGCGGTGATCCGGCATGGCGGGCATTTCACGCTCGACCGCGATCCCAGCCCCGGCGATGACAGCCGTGCCTGTCTCCCGCATGACGAATTGTTCGGCATTCTTGAACGCGGCCAGCGGCTTTTGATCAATGACGGCAAGATCAAGCTCGAAGTGCGCGAGGCGGACGACACCAAGATCCGCTGCTCTGCCGTGGTGGGCGGCATCATCTCGGATCGCAAGGGCGTCAACGTGCCCGATGCCGAAGTCCCGATCCCTGCGCTTACCGAAAAGGACAAGAAGGACCTCGCTTTCGCGGTCGAACAGGGCGCTGATTGGGTTGCCCTGAGCTTTGTCCAGCGCCCCGAAGACCTTGCCGAGGCGCGCAAGCTGATCGCGATGCATGCAGGCGGGCAGCACGGGCCGGCGCTGTGTGCAAAGATCGAAAAGCCGCAGGCTATCGGCAAACTCGATGAGATCATCGAACTTTCCGACGGAATCATGGTCGCACGCGGCGATCTTGGTGTCGAGCTTGAACCGTTCGAAGTGCCGCCGCTGCAGAAGAAGATCGTCAACGCCACACGCCGCGCAGGCAAGCCGGTGATCGTCGCGACGCAGATGCTCGAAAGCATGATCGAAAGCCCGATGCCGACCCGCGCAGAAGTGTCGGACGTGGCGAACGCGGTTTATGATGGCGCTGATGCGGTGATGCTGTCGGCGGAAAGTGCGGCTGGCGAATGGCCCGAAGAATCGGTCGCCATGATGCATTCGATTGCGCATCAGGTTGAACGTGATGAGCTTTACCGCTCGCGCGTGAGAATGCTCGACACGCGGCCCGATGCGACCACATCCGATGCACTTGCGCATTCGTGCATGACCATCGCGGAAACGGTTCCGATCACCGCAATCACCGTTTTCACCATGAGCGGGTCGACCGCACGGCGCGTGTCGCGCGAACGCCCCCGCACGCCGATCCTCGTTCTAACACCGAGTATCAGAACGGCACGGCGCGTCGCGCTCTTGTGGGGCGCGCATGCCGTGGCGACCAAGGATATCGGCAGCTTTGAAGAGATGATCGGCAAGGGCAAACGCATGGCGCTGCGCCACGGTTTTGGCGAGGCGGGATCAAAGCAGATCGTTCTTGCTGGCGTGCCGTTTGGGACGCCGGGTTCAACCAACCTGCTTCACGTGGTGACGCTGGCTGGCGATGAACTGGAGAAGCACGAGGGCTGAATTCAGGCCGCAGCCTTAGCAAGCCGCGCCTTCGCTTCTTCCTCGCCGATCAGCGGCAAAAGCTCGCCCATATCGGGCCCGTGGTTCATACCCGTAAGCGCTTGGCGCAGCGGCAAGAAGAGTTGCTTGCCCTTGCGGCCAGTGCTTTGTTTGAGCGCTGATGTCAGCGCGCCCCAGGGATCATCGGCCCAAGCCAAAGTCGCGGCTGCCTGTGCCAGATAGGCCCGGTCTTCCTCGGCGAATTCGGGTTGTTCAATCGGCCCTGTTACAAGCCGCCACCACTCGGCCACCTCAGCCACTGTAGAGACATTGGGCTGCACCGCATGCCACCCGGCTTCGTCCATCCCATCGGGCAGGCGGGTCCTGACCGCATCAAACGGCATGGCGTGAACGATCGCGGTGTTAACCCTTTCAAGCTCGGCATCGTCGAACTTTGCAGGCGCCCTGCCAAAGGTTGAAAGGTCGAACGTCTCAAGCAGCTTTGCACGCTCGGCAATAGGCTCCACCGGGAGCGAGGTTCCGAGGCGGGAAAGCAGGGCAATGATCGCTTCGGGTTCGATCCCGCGTTCGCGGAAGGCATCACAGCCGAGTGAGCCTAGGCGCTTGGAAAGCTTGCCCTCCTTGCCGACCAACAAGGCCTCATGCGCAAATGCAGGCGGCTCTGCTCCCATTGCAGTGAACATCTGGATTTGCACCGCAGTGTTGGAAACGTGGTCCTCCCCGCGCAGCACCTGTGTGATAACCATATCGATGTCATCAACCGTGCTTGGCAGCATGTAGAGCCACGATCCGTTTGCGCGGCGGATTACCGGGTCTGACAGCTGGGCCGGATCGAATTTGGCCTTGCCGCGCACACCGTCGACCCATTCGATGGCTTCATCATGGTCCAGCTTGAAACGCCAATGCGGCTGGATGCCCTCCGCTTCCTTGGCTGCGCGTTCCTCATCGGTGAGATTGAGCGCGCCGCGATCATAGATCGGCGGCAATCCGCGACCGAGCAGCACCTTGCGCTTAAGCTCCAACTCCTGCTGTGTCTCATAGGCGGGATAGACACGGCCCGCTTCGCGCAGACGTTCAAACGCGGCCTCATAGGCATCAAGTCTCAGCGATTGACGTTCTTCGCGGTCCGCTTCGATGCCAAGCCAGGCGAGATCAGCCCGGATTGCATCGACATATTCTTCCTTCGAACGCTCGGAATCGGTGTCGTCGATCCTCAAGACGAACTCACCGCCCGCCTTTTGAGCGAGCATCCAATTGTGAAGAGCCGTGCGGATATTGCCGACATGCAGCCGGCCTGTGGGCGAAGGGGCGAAACGCGTAATGATCATGGCGCCGCTCTATAGGCGAGTTGACGCGATATTGAAGCGCTGTCGCGCGCTTCGCAAAGAGTCTCATTGTGGGATGGGGTCAGACACGCTGTTTGACTTGTCTCGCGTCTTGATGCCCCATTGGTGTAAAGTTTCCGTCGCAGAGGAAGACTTGCAATGGCATCACTCCCGCTACTTATGCTGCGCGCTGGAGCGAGACAGGCTCCCCGTGCGGGGCAGTCGCTGATACCGCGTTCAGGCGGCATGACCTGGGGGCCGATGCAGGGCATTCTGCATTCGATCACTGACCCGTCTTTTCGGGCAACCGTCAACGACGCTGATGTTCTCAAGCGCATCGCAAAAGACGGCTATGATTCGCCTGCGATCCGCAAGGGCAACCCACCAGACTATTCGCCAGTGACAGATGAAGAGATTACCTCCTATTCTGGCGTGAAAGGTAAGGATGCCACCTTTCGTAATGCGCGCTTGGTCGGCACGAACAAAGACGCAGCCCACACAATTCAGGTCGCCAAGGCGACAGGCAAGGACCCGAACTTAACTGACCCAGCGATCCTGCTGCAGGAGATCCTTCACAAGGGTCTTGAGACCCATTCGGTCGAAAAGGCCTTTGGGCGAACCGGGGAGCAAAACGAACACCCAATCAAGGGCGAACAGGTTGTGCCCAATAGCATCCCGCCAGAGCATTCCGCGCACACGGTCGTGCTGCCGCTGGATCACGCGCTTCAACAACAGCAATTGGGCCAGCCCGGGCAAGTTCATCCCGATTATCTCAAGAATATCGGCCTGCTTGCCGAAGACATGTTCGGCGCCAATGCAAACCATCCGATCAGCTTCAGCATCAACTCGGCGAGCCATCCACATCCCGATGGCAAGAGCGCACCGATCGAGACTGATGCATTCGATTTCCATCTGCTGCCCAAGGAAGAAAGCGTGATCCAAGGATCACAGTAAGCGCTTATGCGGCGCGCAGTTCGGCACTGATAAGGGCGATCGCGCCTTCCAATAACTTGCGGCAACGATCAGGGCGGATGAAGCCTGCCAGAGCTTGATCAAATCGCGCAGTGTCGCGTGCCGCCGCGCTTGTGATCATTGTGCCGATAGTGGTTTCATCGTGGCTCAGACATCGGCAACAAAAACGGGCCAGATGAACGTCTTCAGGCCAGAGCCTTTTGATATCTTGCGCAAGGGTAAGCGCCTTGGCGGCCACCTCCACACTGCCCAGCCGAACCGCCAGTTCGGGCACGGGATCGCGCGAGGCTCGCTCATGAACGGCAATCAGCCTTAGCGAATAGATGAACCGCGCAGCGATCGGATGGAGCGTCTCAATCCGCGGTGACCGCGCCAAATTCGCGATGATCTCTGCAGTGTTTGGAGCTTGGTTTGCGGGCGTTGATCGGCGGTTTGACATGGGTAGGCTGTCCCTCCTGAGGCATCATGACTTCAAGAAGGACATGCCCTAATTGCAAGTGCTTCGCAATAGCTTTATGGCTCTATCGCGGCTGGATGGTGAAATTGTGCTCAATGTAGAGGAAAATCTCGGTCTCGCTCGATTGCTGCCAATACAGGTCTCCATCGAGTCCTTCGATCGCGACGCCATAGTCAGAGCCAAACAGCCTCGCATAGCGGCTCGCCTCCTCGGCAATGTGGCGCACCACTTCGATCCGGTATTGTTCAGGGTCATCGATGGCGAGCCCGGTGCTGCCCACATCTATGAAGGAACGCCCCGTCGCCGGAATGGCTTTAACGAAATCGCGAATTCTCTCCGCCGTGGTTCGTACCGACGGATCTTCCCCGCCAAGTGGAATACGCGCATAGATTTGCACGCGGTTGGTATCAGGGCGATTGCCTCCCATCAGTGGCAGCTCGCGCATGTTTTCAAGTGTGACCGCCTCGAGCTTATACCTGCCAGCAACAATATCGATCCCTTCCTCCCCGGCGCTCGACAAGGTGGCGGCGAGCATCTGGAACAGCTCTTCGACCCGTTCATCGCGATCACGCGAATCCGAACTCACAAACAAGGGCGTGACAAAATAATCGGCATTGCGCGTGATCCCGATCGCGGCGGGCCCATTGTTCGATGAGAAATAGGCATTTCCAGCCGATCGATCCTGCCGCGATCCGGTTACGACGATGGTTTCCTGCGCTGCGACAGGCATGGCAACAGCCGCCAGTGCGGCGATCATGATCAGTTTCTTCATAAGTCCCTCTCCTTCTCAAATACAGGGATGATGAAACGGCCAACCCGACTGCGAACTGAACGAGCACAAAAAACCCCGCCACAAGCGTTTGCTTGCAGCGGGGTCTCTTGTTCCTGGTCTGGAAGAGCTGCTTATTCGGCAGCCTCTCCACCGCCGCCCATGGCAGCCTTCATCGCTTCCTCGCTGGAAACCGGAGCAGCTGCGGGCTCTTCTTCAGCAGCGCCAGAGGCAGCAAGCGCTTCCTGCTGCTTCTTCCACTGCGCCTTGAGCGCGGCATCACGGCTGGAGGCGGTGACACGCATGCGGTTCATACCAGCACCCGTACCCGCCGGGATCAAGCGACCAACGATCACGTTCTCCTTAAGGCCGACCAGCGTGTCCTTCTTACCTTCGACCGAAGCCTGAGTAAGAACGCGGGTCGTTTCCTGGAACGAGGCGGCCGAAATGAAGCTGCGGGTTTGCAGCGATGCCTTGGTGATGCCGAGCAGAATCGGCGTGCCTTCAGCAGGCTGCTTACCCTTGCCAAGCTTGGCGTTGTATTCGAGCATCTCGGCCAGATCGACCTGCTCACCCGGAAGCAGCGTGGTGTCACCGCCATTGGTGATCTCAACCTTTTGCAGCATCTGGCGAACGATCACCTCGATGTGCTTGTCGTTGATCTTCACGCCCTGCAATCGGTAAACTTCCTGGATCTCGTTGACGAGATACTCAGCAAGCGCCTCGACGCCCAGAACCTCAAGGATGTCGTGCGGGTTGGGCGAACCGGAAATCAGGGTATCACCCTTCTTCACAAAGTCGCCTTCCTGCACGTCGATCACCTTGGTCTTGGGGATCAGGTATTCGACTGCATCACCTTCCTCTGGAACGATCGCGATCTTGCGCTTCGCCTTGTATTCACGGACAAATTCGATCTTGCCCGAAATCTTGGCGATAACCGCATTGTCCTTTGGCAGACGTGCCTCGAACAGTTCGGCCACACGCGGCAGACCACCTGTGATGTCGCGGGTCTTGGCTGCTTCACGCGACGCACGAGCCAGAATGTCACCGGCGGCAACTTCCTGACCATCCTCGACCGAAAGCGTCGTACCTGGCGCAAGCAAATAACGCTGCGCTTCGGTGTCGTCCTCGCTCTGGCCTTCACCAAGAAGGGTGAGCCGCGGACGCAGATCTTCCTTCTTCTTGCGGCCGGTCGCGCGGTTTTCGGTCACCACACGCTGAGCGATACCGGTTGCATCATCGGTCTGTTCTTCAAGCGTCGTGCCCTCGACCAGATCCTGATACTTCACAACGCCCGAATGCTCGGTGATGATCGGCAGAGTGAACGGATCCCATTCAGCAAGGCGATCGCCTTCCTTGATCTCTGATCCATCCTCGAACATCAGCACCGTACCGTAAGGCACCTTGTGCATCTCACGTTCGCGGCCCTCGGCATCGATCACTGCGATTTCACCGTTGCGAGCCATGGACAGGATCCGGCCCTTCTTGTCGGTGATGGTCGGCATGTCGCGATATTCGACCTTGCCGTCCGAGATCGATTCAAGGTGCGAGGTTTCGTTGAGCTGCGCAGCACCGCCAATGTGGAAGGTACGCATGGTCAGCTGCGTGCCCGGCTCACCGATTGACTGTGCCGCGATAACGCCAACAGCCTCGCCGATGTTCACCGGAGTACCGCGTGCAAGGTCACGGCCATAACAGGTCGCGCAAACGCCCTGCTCGGCTTCGCAGACCAGCGGTGAACGGATCTTGGCAGACTGAACTTCTGCTTCCTCGATCACCTTCACCATGGCTTCGTCAACCAGAGTGCCTGCCTTCACGATAACGTCACCGGTCGATGCGTTGACGATGTCTTCTGCAACCGTGCGGCCCAGAATACGTTCGCCAAGCGACGCGATCACGCTGCCGCCCTGAACGATCGCACGCATTTCAAGCGCGTTTTCGGTCTTACAATCGTCGATAACGATCGTGCAGTCCTGCGACACGTCGACCAGACGGCGGGTCAGGTAACCCGAGTTCGCCGTCTTCAGCGCCGTATCCGCGAGGCCCTTACGAGCGCCGTGGGTCGAGTTGAAGTATTCAAGAACGGTCAGACCTTCCTTGAAGTTCGAGATAATCGGCGTCTCGATGATCTCGCCCGATGGCTTGGCCATAAGGCCGCGCATACCGGCAAGCTGTTTCATCTGCGCTGGCGAACCACGCGCACCAGAGTGGCTCATCATGTAGATCGAGTTGAT